>CALJDK010000102.1 GCA_938023735.1 uncultured Acidimicrobiales bacterium | reverse complement strand
TTCGAACACGCCGACGTCGAGCAACTCGAAGCAGCCAGCGCCGAGATGTTCTCCGACCTCATCCTCACCAAGTCGTTTCCGGCCGCAATCCGCCGGGTACGGGCGCACCGAGCGGCGGGGCATCGCACCCTCCTCATTACCGGCGCCCTCGAACTGGTGGTCAAGCCACTCGAACCGCTCTTCGACGACATCATCGCCGCCGGTCTTGGCGAAAAAGAGCCGCTCAAGTCGGGCCGCAGGGTCTACAACGGTCAGCTCACGTCGATCCCGCCCACCGGCGAAGCCCGCTATCAGGCCATGGCCGACTACGCCGTCGAGCATCAACTCGACCTTCGCGAAGCCGTTGCCTACGCCGACTCGGCCAGCGACCTCCCCATGCTCGAAGCCGTCGGCTTCCCGGTGGCCGTGAACCCCGAAACCAAACTCGCCTCCATCGCCCGCAAGCGCGGCTGGCTGGTCGAACTGTTCGGCAAATCACCCGGCGGCCCCCGAAAAATCATCCCTCTCGCACCCAGGAGAACCTCCTAATGGCCAAAGAGCCCAAGCGCGCCCCGCGCCCGGGTCTAGTGCTCGACGTCGACCGTTCGACGCCGCCCATTCTGTTCCATCACGGCGAAGGCTTTCGTCTCGAGAAGCTCCCCGCTGGGCGATCTCGCGTCATCTATGCCGCCGAGCCTCTGCCGGGCATTCCCGACCCTGACGGCGCAATCCGCGATGCGCTCGCCAACCCCATCGGCGAGAGTGAGCCGCTCCACGCGCTGCTCAAGCCGGGCATGAAACTCACCATCGCTTTCGACGACATCTCGTTGCCGCTGCCACCAATGACCAAGCCCGATGTTCGTCAACGCATCATCGAAGCGGTTCTCGACCTGGCTGCTGAAGCCGGTGTCGACGATGTGCATCTCATCGCCGCTCTTGCGCTGCACCGGCGCATGACCGAAGCCGAGCTTCGCCACGCCGTCGGCGACCGCGTCTATGACGCCTTCGCACCCCAAGGCTGCCTGTACAACCACGACGCCGAAGATCCCGACGGCATGGTCATTCTCGGCCAAACCCCGCATGGCGAAGACGTGCAGATGAACAAGCGAGCGGTCGAAAGCGACCTCATCGTGTACGTCAACATCAACCTCGTATCGATGGATGGCGGCTGGAAGAGCACCGCAACGGGCCTCAGCGGCTACCAAGCGCTCCAGCATCACCACAACCCCAAGACCATGCGGAACTCCAAGTCCTTCATGATCAAAGAAGACAGCGAGCTGCATCACTCCAATTGGCGCCAGGGCAAGGTACTCAAGGACTCGGGCATAAAGATCTTCCAGATCGAGACCACCATCAACAACAACACCTTTGGTTCCGATGGGCCGCTGTCGGTTCTTCAGAAGCGGGAGTGGGAATGGACCGGCCGCGACCGCGCCTCGTTTATGGCCATGAACACCGGCCTCAAGGCCATGAGTTCACGAGCAAAACGGGCCGCGTTCCAATCGTGGAAGGCCCCCTACGAGCTCACCTCGGTGCAAGCTGGCGAGGTCGAAGCCGTGCACGAGGTCACCACCGCAAACACCCTCAAGCAGCATCTGGTTCCCGTCGAAGGCCAGACCGACATTCTCACCATGGGCCTACCGTACATTTGCCCCTACAACGTCAACTCCATCATGAACCCGATCCTCGTGATGTGTTTGGGCCTCGGGTACTTCTTCAACATGTACCGCAACAAGCCGCTGGTACGAGAGGGCGGCGTGCTCATCATGAGCCACCCCACCCCTTGGGAGTTCCACCCGGTTCATCACCCCAGCTACATCGACTTCTTCGAGCAGGTTCTGGCCGAAACCCACGACCCGGTCGAGATGAGCCAGAAGTACGAAAAGCAATTCGCCGAAGACGAGTGGTACCGCCACCTGTACCGCACCAGCTACGCCTACCACGGCGTGCACCCGTTCTACATGTGGTACTGGGGTGCGCACGCCCTCGAACACCTCGGCCAAGTCATCATCGTCGGCGGCGACACGCGTGCGGTAAAGCGTCTGGGCTTCCGCCCTGCGTCGACTTTGCAGGATGCGCTTGAAATGGCCAGCGACACCGTCGGCCCGCAGGCCTCAATCACCCACTACCACAACCCGCCGATTCTAATGGCCGACGTCACCTGACATGGGCGGCCTCTCCGATCTGCTCTCGAAGGCTGCAGATGTGCAGCTCCCACGGCTCAAGAAGCCGTTGGCGAAGCTACCGTTTCCTCTTCGCGCCCCTTCGACGCCGCTGACGGTCGAACCTCTGCCCCCGGTGCGAAAGACCGGGGTCGACTTCGACACCGAGTGGGCCAGGTCCGGCCCGGCCCGAGCAGCTCGCGAAGTTCTCACCACCACCGTGATGGAACCAGTGGTGCAGTACCTGGCGTCGCCGAACCGACAGGGACTCGATCGCCTCGAAGGCTACGAAGGCCCGATGATTTTCGCAGCGAACCATCACAGCCATCTCGACACGCCGGTCATGATCACCTCCATCCCCGAGCCGTGGCGTAGCAAGCTGGTGGTGGGGGCAGCTGCCGACTACTTCTTCAACTCGCGGGTCAAAGGCAGCCTGGCTGCGTTGTCGATCGCTGCCTTTCCGATCGAGCGCACCAAGGTCGGTCGACGCTCGGCCGACCTAGCCGCTGATCTCATCGGCGATGGCTGGAGCCTCCTCATCTTCCCCGAGGGCGGCCGCAGCCCCGACGGCTGGGGTCAAGAGTTCCGCGGTGGCGCTGCCTATCTGGCGCACCGATGCGATGTGCCAGTGGTTCCCGTGCACATCGAAGGCACCGGACGAATCCTTCGTAAGGGCCGCACTCTCCCCAAGCCATCCTCCACCAAGGTCACATTCGGGGCTCCGATGCGAGTTGGTGAAGGCGAACGCTCGGCAGCGTTTGCGCAACGCATCGAACACGAAGTGGCCGTGCTGGCCGACGAGGTCACCACCGATTGGTGGAGTGCCCGAAAGCGTTCCTATGCGGGCACCACCCCGGCACTCAGCGGACCCGAAGCAGGCGTATGGCGACGAGTCTGGTCACTCGACGACAAGAACAAGCGGTCGAGTCGACGTTCCTGGCCTCGGCCCTAACCGACCATCTCCGGAAGCCGCGCGGATTGGGCTTCACCCAATGTGCCGGCGTCTTCGAACCGAACAGGCGCCGCCGTTCTCACCATCGACGCGGCAAGCAGCATCACAAAGAGATCGGTGCTTGCCCGTAGCGTCAGGTGCTGATCGATCGAAAGCAGCAGCGCGATGTAGATGAACGCGCTAAACGACGCTGTAGCCGCAGCCCTCACCCACGGATCGCTTTCGCGCAGTCGCGGCCAGGTTCGCACCAAGCCGGTGAACAAGAACCCGAGGGCGGCGAGAAGCAGAAATACACCACCCACCCAGATGAACCAGACGTAGCCGCTTTCGAGAAACACTTCCTCGCCAAGCACCTGATCGAAATCGGCCGTGACATCGAGGCGAACACCCAAGACACGATTGGAAGCATCGTCGAACTCGGGTAGGTAGAAGCGCTGAAGGTTGTCGAGGCGGGTCTGCCAACTCACCGGTAGGCCACCGGTCTGCTCGAACTCGTCGAGGCGCCTACGAACCTGCGGCCAGATGGCCAGCACCCCGAGTGCAGCAACCGGTGGAAACGCGTACAGAAAGTGTGCCTTCCGCACCACAGCCACCGCGACGACGATGACCACAATCACCGCCACTGTGGGCGAGATCTGCCCCGATGACAACACGCCGAGGAAATACACGAGCGCGCTCGCTACCAAACCAAACGTCGTCTTCCTGCGTGCGCTCTCGCCGAACAGCGGCTTGTCGAGATGAGAAAACAGCAACGAAAGCGCCACGCTCACCAGCAACGCCATCAGCGTTCCGTACACGATCGAGTTACCGGTCGTTGATGTCCCTCGCCCTGACAATAAGTAGTCGCTTGCCTGGTAGCGGGCGCCGAGCAGGACATCGTTCACCTGCGAATTGAAAAACGACTGAGCGATGCCGACCGCAGCTACGACGACTCCCACGACTCCCGAAACCACCACTACATCCCGAACGTGTTTGCCGGTTCGAACCACACCCCGAAACAACAGGAACAGCAAAAGGTACTTGGGCAGAATCACCACCTGACCGATTCCTGAACCATCGATCGGACGAGATCTGCCGATCGACAACAGCACCGGAACGACCGACCCGAAGAACGCGAGCGCCGCGAAGGCCGCATCGATCGGTTGAAGATCGAGTCGCCAGCGACGCCCTTCGAGCAAACCGGCAAGCCCACTCAGGCCTACGCCGATCAGGGTGGCCACCATCACAAGCTCGTGCGGCCGGAAGAAGGGTACCGGCACGCCGCGAAAGTAGCCGGAAAGCAGCGGGGTGAGCGCGACAAGAGCAATGATTCCAACCATGGGTTGTCGAGCCACGGCAAGAACGAAAATCGTTCCGACAACAGCCACGATGCCCAGCGGACCCGCAACCGCAACGGCCAAACCAGCAAGAACCGCACCCACAAGCGCCACCGCCTCCATCGGCGGGCGCGGCAGCACCGTCGAAGCGGGTGAGGTGGTCGCAGCCATGGCGGTTTACCGGCGAGAACGGCGGGCGAACAACAAGACAGCCGAGGCGATACACAACCCCGCCACCAAGCCAAGCGCTGCGGCCAAGATCGGTTGCGGCTCAACCGGATCAGCACCGACCCAGGCCGAACCAAGCTGCTCGGCGACGACCACCGGGGTGTTGGGTCGAAGACTGTTGAACAGCGCTACCTGCACGCCGAGATCGTCGACCACGTACTCGTAGTCGTCGTTGAGCTTGTCGGCTTCCTCGAGATCGCCGCTGTCGCGCGCTGCTCCGATAGCGGCTAGCAATTCGTTCCGGCGAGCTTGAAGCTTCTCGATCTCGTCGGCTGTGCCATCGAGACCCGGAACATCAACCACCACCTCGGCGCTCGCCAAGTACTCATCGACATAGGCCTGCACGGCTTCCAGAGCGACTTCGGAGTCAGGGTGTCGGAACTTCACATCAAGCGCCGTGCTGTCCTCGTTGATCCCGGTAACGATTGGCTCGACCACAAGATCGGCCACAAAGGCATTAGTGTCGATGCCCAGCCGTTGGGATACCGACTCGGACAATGCTCGGCTCTGGGCCTTCACTTCCTGCGTGGCCAGAAGTCGATCGGTAGTCCCGAACGAGGGGTTGACGATGGTATGAGCGATCTCGGCGCGGGCCTCGAACTTCTCGGTCTGCGTACCGGCCACCACATAGGCGACGACGGCAGGCAAAAAAATAATGAGAGGCAGCAACCACAGCATTCGCCGCGACGCTTGGGGGGAAGTGTTCACATCAACCATGGTGTTCCGACTTGAGACATCTCGCAAGTACATCGTTTTGCAGTTCGGCTGAGGCTCCAGCCCATGTATCAACCATACGGTTTGTTTCGGCCATAACGGTATCGATCAGGCAGCTGGCGTCCCAGGTGGTCAAACCGAGTCGATTCTTGAGCCGCTTGATCACGTTCTTCCGACGGTTGTAGTTGACCGGCACGTTCTCGGCGGACTCCTCAAACGCAGCACTCTCGGTGTCATCAGCGTTGGTGTCATCGGCGTTGGTGTCGTCATCGACGAAACCGAGCGGGCCCGGCGTGCCATTTCGGCATTCGTTTTGGATTTCGACGATTCGAGCTCGATCCAGGGGCCGTTGCGCCCGACTGGGGTTGAGTGCGTGTACACCAAACTCATCGGCCACTCCGTCGACATAGCAACGAGCCTCGGCGGATTCGAAGCTGTTGGTGCGCTCCAACTCGTTCACGTACCACTGCCTCGACTCTTCATCCGACGAACAACTACCGAGAACAATCACCAGAAAAACGGCGCCCGCCAGAGCGCGCCAATGGGCGCGAACGTCCCGCTGGTTGTAGGCCCGATTCATTCGTTGACTATCGGCGCAAAAACAGGTGCCTTGAGAATGCGCCAGCAGCGTTGAACTCGGTTACGCCGAGCGGGTTGTCTCGCCCGGTTCCACCATTCGCAACGTCTGCGGCGACAACGCATCTGACGTTGCCGCAAGGTCGACAACATATTCGGTGAGGTGACCTGGGAATACGTGCTGGCTGGCCAGAACCGGAACGCCGGCAACGTCGCAGGTGACACGGTGGGTTACCAGCACCGGCGAACCTTCGGGAATCTCGAGGATGGCCGCATCGGTGGCGTCGGCGGCAAGAGCCGCCATCGTCTGCACCGCACTACCAAGCGAGATCGGCAACAGGTCGTGAAACGTGTTGGTCTCGACGTCGGATTTCGACATGTCGGCTCCCAACTCCTCGCCGCACCAGACGGTGATACGACCAAAGGGGCCCCCATCGACAAGGTGACGACGAACCACTTCGAGCACCTTGCCTTCGCCAAGCTTTTCGGCGACCCATCCGTCGGCGTCGACAAAGGCAAACGACAGCACTTCGCGCACCGATGCCCGATCGGACTCGGCAAGTTGCCCTTCGATGGTGTCGAGCACCTCCAGGCTTTGCTGGAGCCGATCGGTGGCAACAAACCAGCCGAAGCCCTGGCGGGAGTCGACCAGGCCAAGGGCGCGAAGCTCATCGAGAGCCTTGCGGATCGTTACCCGACTCGCAGCAAAGGTCGCCGACAGTTCCGACTCCGAAGGCAGCACCTGGCCAGCCGCCAGAACCCCTGACTCAATCTGGTCACGAAGCTGGTTGGCGATCGCCTTATAGCGAATTACACGAGAAGCCATGAACCACTTGTATCAAACTTGACTCACAAAGCCAACTTGTATTGAAGTTGTATTAGTTCAATGCCGCGCCCGCTACTCGGCGAGTGTGCAGGTTAGGCCGGCGCTGAGATTCACGATGGTGTCGTCGGGTTCGAGACCGCTGGTGGTGCCGCTGATTGGACCGTCGGCTTCAAGCTGAAAGAAGCCCGAACCATCGCCCGACACACCAGTCTGGGCAGAAAACGAATCGCCGTAGATGGCCGACATAGCCGCCAACGACACCCCGACTCCGGCCCCACGTCGCGCAACGAGATTCTCGGGACGGCCGTCATCGTCGCCACTAACAAACCACTGCTCGAAGGTCCGCCGACCGGTACCATCGCCAGACTCACCAGCGAAGATGGCTTCGAAATCACCGATCTGGATAATGCGGACCTCGGGCGCCGAACAGAACTCATCGTTGATCCAGCCCGAATCAACATCCGGGGCACCGGCCACCGCAACGATGCGTTCGAGAGCCACATCGGCGTCGAACCCGAACGGAACGTTCACCTCGGCTCCAGTGCCTGGCTGGAGAATCACGCCGCTGCCACTCAGTGCCACAAGACCAGGCCGGGCCAGTTCGGGGAGTGTTGTTGGCGGGACCGTGGTGGGCGGAACAGTGGTGGGCGGAACAGTGGTGGGCGGCACCGTGGTGGCAGGAGGCAGGGTTGTGGTGCTTGCTGATGTCGGCGGAGTGGTCGACGTACTGGTGGGCGCGGCGGTGGCCACCGACGAAGCGGGAGTTGTGGCCGTATCGCCGGCCTGATCATCGACGAAGAAGAGCAGATAGGCGCCGGCGGCCAGAACCGCCACCGCAACCGTTCCGATCGCCGCATACCAACCCGTTCGACGAGGCGGTTCCGGCGACACGAACGGCGCCGCCGACCGCTCACGCGGCGGTGCCGCTGCCGGAGCCGGCGCCACCTGTTCCTCCACTTCTTCGGTGAAGACGGTGGCTGGACCCTCGGGTTCATAGATCGACTCGATCACCGGCTTGCGCCGAGGAGGTTCGGGCATCGGGCCCTCGATGTCCTCCTTGGTCACCAAAGGCATCGGCACCGGCTGGGTTAACTCCAATCCGTCATCGATTGCCTTTGACGCGAGCACTGCCGCTCCGTAGGCGCCAAGGTAGCTGTTGGCGATCCCCGACGACTCGCCAGCGATTGTGGTGGCGATGATGGATGCTTCATCGGCGGGAACAAGGGTGACGTTGGGAAGACCGGCGCGCTCCGCTGCGGCCATCAGGTTGGTGGTGGAGTCGCCCGACCAATGCGCTGGATGCGCGACAACGGTCCGTTCGGGCCGCCGCCCAAAGCCTGCGACCGCTTTGGCCAGCACCAACTCGAGCAGCCGGGTTGCGAGAATTTCACCGGTGATGCGTTGGCCGTTGACGTCGGCTTGAGACTTTCGAGCCAGCAGTTTCAGCGGGTCGTTGATGAGTCCGGCGGGTTCGCTTGCGGCCGCTTCTTTGGCAAGCGGCCCGACCGTTACTCCCCCGTCGGACGCCACGTGAGCGATGGTCGACACGGCCGCAGCTCCGTCAACCAGCGGCAACAGCCGCACCTCGCCGTCAGCGAGGTACGCAGCGAGGGTGAGGGCCTCGCCCACATCGATTCCGAGCCGGTACGACATGCGTTCTAAGAGGCCGCTTTCTGCGACTTACCACCCGAGGGTTGGGTGCGGGCGAGCTGCTCTTCGGTTGGCTCGATGACTTCACGCGCTTCGTCGGGAAGCAGGTCGACGATCGCCTCCATGATCGCTTCAACCATCTGCTTCTGTTTCTTCTGCGAGACCTTCACCGATGGGGCCTTGGTCGACTTCTTCTGTGCTGTTTTGGCTGTCTTCTTGGTTGTTTTCTTGGTTGTCTTCTTCGCCGTTTTCGGCGACAGGATGTCGTCAAGATCGACGGCTGGACCGACCCGAACCGTAACCCGAGGTGGCGCCATCACGTTCCAAACCGCTGGCACCTTGGCGTTTCGTGGCCAAACGTCTTCGCTCCCCCACAAGCCGAGCGGAATCACCGGCGCTCCGGTAGCAGCTGCCAGCTTGGCGACCCCCGGACGGCCGTGAAGCACGGGGTCGAAAAACGCCTCACCTCGCGGAATGGTGCCCTCGGGAAGGATCACCACCACCTCACCGGCCTCGAGGGCAGCGATGGCGTCGTCGAGCGGACCCGACGAGCCCGAGCCTCGGTCGACCCGAATGGTTCCCATCGACTTCACCAGCGAACCAACGACCGGGGCGTCAACAACTTCTTTCTTGGCCATGAACCGGCCCGAGCGGCCAGCCCGAGCGAGAGCGAACGCTATGACGAGCGGATCGAAATAGGACCGGTGATTCGCCGCCACGATCGCCGGACCCGTCTTGGGGATGAAGTCGGTGCCGTCGATATCGAAGCGGGCATATGGCGTGAGTTCGGGCCGCAGCACCGACATGAATGCCTCGGTCGGTTCGACGCCCGCCACTTTGGGGACACCCGCGGGCACGTCGAGATACAGCACCGGCCACCCAAACCCGGTGGCCAATACTTTGAGCCGAGGATCGGGATTAACCGCAACCGGATTCGCGACACTCCGAAGAAGTGGCAGGTCGTAGCGACTGTCGGAGTAGGCATAGCTCTGGTCGAGATCGACGTCGTTGTCCTCCGCCCACTCTTCAACCGCATCGCGTTTGCCGGGGCCCCATACGTAATGCCCATCGACCGTGCCGTCGTATTTTCCGTTACGAACCCCGTACGACGTTGCGATGACATCGTCGAGGCCCAGCAGCTCGGCCAGCGGACCACACATGGTCATCGGGCTGGTTGTGGCCATGACCACCTTGCGCCCCTCGATACGGTGCCATTCGATGAGTTGACGGGCGTACGGCTGGATCATCGGCGCAAGCGTTTCGGCGGCCGCTTCGCCGGCTTGGGCCACAAGTCCAGCGTCCCACCCCTTCGAGAACCGCACACCAAGACGGGCCAGCACCATCGATGGCCGGGTTTCGCCAACCTTGTCAAACAGCCCAAAGAGCGCATCTTCAACTGGCGTCTTCGCCGACGTGATCACCCCAACGTCTCGCAGAGCGTCGGACATAACCGGCCCGCTCGCTCCCTGAAGAAGCGTCCGATCAAGATCAAAGAATGCCGCGCCAGAAGCCATCCACCAAGGCTACTGCCTCAACCCAGTGTCAGACGAAGGGTCAGACGAAGGGTCAGACGAAGGGCCAGACGTGGTGTCAGACGAGGTGTCAGACGAGGTGTCAGACGACATAACACTGACGGTGGCGCCATGCGCGCGCAACTTCGCGAGAACCGCTTCGTAGCAACGAAGTGCAGCCTGCGGTGTCAGACCAGGTGTCAGACGTGGGGTCAGACGACAAAACAGCGGCGAGACGCGACACAGGTGTCAGACACGAGTGTCGCGGCTGCGGGAGAAGCAGGGAGTCGTGCCGGAGCGAATGCGGAGGCCGAGACGGGCGCGGCGGGACATAGCGGAGCGCAGAGAGAGCGAACTTGTGAGCGAACGACCATAAAGACCGACCCCAAAAATGCAGAACGGACCGGAGGGGGATCCGGTCCGTTCTCTTCGACATATTCAGGGGGAACCGATAGAGGTCGGAATTGGGAGTCCACGGAGGGGGATCCGCGTTTTCTCCACTAGTGAAAGTATTCACTATCTTCGCCCATCTGTCCAACAGTTGTCATTGATAGTTGGTATCGTTGGAGCAGATGGATCTTCGTCAGCTACGGGCACTCACGGCAGTGGCCGAACATCAGTCGTTTTCCGCTGCGGCACGGGCCCTTCATACGGTGCAGTCCAATATCTCCACCCATATTGCCCGACTCGAACGCGAACTCGATTCGGTACTCATCGACCGTCGCACCGGCCTTCTGACCCCCGAAGGCGAAGCCGTGCTCGTCCGGGCCAACCGGATCGACTCAGAACTACAGGCCATCGAGGCCGATGTGGCAGGCCTTCGCCACGACATTCACGGCTCGGTGCGCTTCGGCATAATCGGCACCACGGCCCGATGGCTGGTGCCGCCGTTCCTCGACGAGCTCAACTCAAGCTTTCCCGGGGTGCAGCCCATCATCATCGATGCCACCACCACGTCGCTGATTCCCCAACTCCGCTCCGGGTCCCTCGACGCAGCGCTTGTGAACCTGCCGGTCGACGACCCAGCAATCTCGTCGGAGAAGCTGTTCTCTGAGGAACGAATTGTCGTGGCTCCCGAGGACCACACTCTTGCTGAATTCGACGAAATCTCTCTCGTCGACCTTTGCGACTACGAGTTGATTCTGCCGCCAGTTGGCACGCAACTACGCGACACGCTCGATGTCGAAGTCCAACGAGTGGGCCGGGTACTAACGCCATCGGCCGAAGTCGACGGCATGCGACTGATGGCGTCACTCGCGTTCCAGGGATACGGACCAGCAATCCTCCCGGCCAGCGCAGCACCGAGCGGCGTGTCAGGAGCATGGAAACGAGTTCGGGTGCGCGGCGTTTCGCGACGCGATGTCGGGCTTGGATTGGCAGCCGCAACATCACCCTCGGCAACCGAGCGGGCGTTCTACGACGTCCTGCGGGACGTCATCAGGCGCGAAGCACCAAACCACGAAGGCATCGAGCTGCCGTAAATCCAATCATCCGACTTGCGGTTACCGCAGGGTTTCCTGCGAGCATGCGGCCCATGCCGACAACCGTTGGACTTCGAACCGGAACGCTCGGTAGCAGCACATCGGCCTTTGTAGACGATGGGGTCCCCCGGGTGGTCGCCACACTCCATGCTGGCGATTCGCGAGGCGGCATCACCTCGACCGAAGGCATCGATATCGCGGCGGGAGCCAAGCTTGCCCTGGACCGACGAGTCCCTTTCGTACTGTCGATCGAGGCGTTCGGACCATCGGTCGACGAAGGCATCGCAGCGCTCGATGGCTGGGGCCAGGCGGCAAGGGCGCTGGTGAAATGCTCGGGGGTCGTGCCAACGATCGCGGTGGTCACCGGACCCGTTGTAGCGGGGCCCGCATTTCTGTTGGGCCTGGTCGACTTCGTCATTACGCTCGAGGACTCATACACCTTCGTTGGCGGCCCTCGTATGGTCACCGAGTTCACCGGGGTACCAATCGACGCCGCCGAGTTGGGCGGCCCATCGGTGCATGACCAAGTGAGCGGGCTCGCCAGCTTCTCGGCAGCGACGCTTGAGGATGCCGGCGACCTCATCGACGAGCTGCTTTCCTTTCTGCCGCCTAGCACCGACCACGTTCCAAGCCGTATAGCAACCAACGATCCCGCCGACAGAAGACTCGATGATGTCTTCGAGATCCTGCCCGAGACACCCACCGGCAGCTACGACGTGCGCGACGTGATTGCCGACGTGGTCGACGACGGCGTCATTCTGGAACCACGAGCGTCGTGGGCCGCCAACCTCGTCACCGCCTTCGCCACGGTCGACGGCATGCCCGTCGGCGTCGTCGCCAATCAGCCCCAAACCGTTGCTGGCACGCTCGATATCGCAGCATCACAAAAGGGAGGGCGCTTCGTCGGGTTCTGCGATGCGTTCAACCTGCCGCTGCTCACCTTTGTCGATACGTCGGGTTTCTATCCGGGCAAAGACCTCGAGTGGCGGGGTATGATTCGCTACGGAGCACAGCTGGCATTTGCGTACGCTCGGGCGTCGGTTCCTCGCGTGGCGGTGACGCTGCGAAAGTCCTACGGCGGCGCCTACATCGTGATGGATTCGAAATACATAGGCAACGACCTCTCGTTCGCCTGGCCGAGCGCCGAAATCGCGGTGATGGGCGCCAAGGGGGCGGTGGAGATCCTTCACCGACGGGCCGACGCCGCCGAGCGCGAGGTCCTACAGGCCGAGTACGAAGAGCGACTTTTGAACCCCTACATCGCAGCAGAGCGCGGCTCGATCGAGGCCGTTATTGATCCCGCCGAGACGCGTCAGCACGTTGCGGAAGCCTTCGAAATCTTGCGCAACAAGCGCGAACGCCTTCCCCGCCGACGCCACGACAACCTTCCGCTTTAGGCGATTCTGCAAAGCGCTCCGGAACGACACTCGACCCCCTTGCGAAATCCTCGCCGCGGATCTGAATAACCTGCACGCACCGGCTAGGGTTGGCCGAGCAACGACATGGCGTCAGCGACGACGCCGGTCAGTGTTGAGCGGGCCAACAACTCGCCGGATCGAGCTTGTACCGTCACAGCTTCCGTCGGCGAATTCCGAAACACTGCGTTGAAGATTTACTGCGTCCAACACCTCCAAAAGGGAACACGAGCCTCGTGGCCGAAACCATCACCATCACCGACAACCGCAATGGCGAATCGCTGGAGATTCCTATCAAAGACGGCGGTGTCGATGCCGCCGAGTGGCGGAAGCTGCTTCCGGGAATCTGGTTCCACGACCCGGGTATGGCCACCACGTCAAACGCCGAGAGCTCCATCACCGATCTCAACGGCATCGATGGCATCCTCCGCTATAGGGGCTACCCCATCGAGCAGCTCGCCGAGCATTCTTCCTATCTGGAGGTCGCGTACCTCCTTATTCATGGAGAGCTACCCAGCCAGGACGAGCTCGACAACTGGACGCACGAAATCACGCACCACACCTACGTTCACGAGAACTTCCGCAAGCGGTTCAACGACGCATTCCATTACGACGCCCACCCGATGGGCATGCTCACCTCAAGCGTCGCTGGCCTTTCTACGTTCTACCCCGAGGCCAAAGACATCGAGGATCCCGAGGTTCGGCATCAGCAGATCGTTCGCCTCATTGCGAAGATGCCCACCATTGCGGCGGCGGCATATCGCTACAGCCAGGGCCTTCCCTATGTGTACCCCGACAACGACCTCCCGTACGCCTCGAACTTCTTGTCGATGATGTACCGGGTCGCGAAGCCCAAGTTTGAGGCTGATCCGGTGCTCACCAAGGCACTCGACCTGCTCTTTATCCTGCACGCCGATCATGAGCAGAACTGCTCAACCACCGCCGCGCGTGTCGTTGGTTCGAGCCACGCCGACCCATATTCAGCTGTTGCCGCCGGCTGCGCAGCCCTGTATGGCCCCCGTCACGGTGGCGCCAACGAAGCCGTGCTGAACATGTTGAACGACATTGGCAGCTACGACCAGATCGATGCCTTCATCGAGTCGGTAAAGAACGGCGAGGGCCGCCTGATGGGCTTCGGCCACCGGGTGTACAAGAGCTATGACCCGCGGGCACAGATCATCAAGTCGGTCGCCCATGACGTCTTTAAGGTCACCGGCCAGAACCCGCTGCTCGATATGGCGCTCAAGCTCGAAGAGGTTGCGTTGTCCGACGAGTACTTCGTCAGCCGCAACCTGTATCCCAACGTCGATTTCTACTCGGGCTTGATCTACCAGTCGATGGGCTTCCCGACCGAGATGTTTACCGTCTTGTTTGCGATCGGGCGCACCGCTGGCTGGTTGGCTCACTGGAACGAAATGCTCGAGCAGAACTCCCGAATTTCGCGGCCTCGTCAGCTCTATGTCGGCGCTGACGAGCGTGCCTATGTACCAATGTCGGGGCGTTCGGCGTAATTTTCGCCAACCCTTCCCACACAAGCTGCAAGATTGCGCTAGTGTTTGTTCACTCTCTGCGGTTCACGTCTTCGCGGGCCAAGAACCGCTAGCTGGCGGCGATCTTTCGCCCTTCACGCCCCCTTCAATCGGCGGGCGTGACACGAAATACAATGAAATGCATTAACTAGACTTGAAAAGAGTGCTTCGGTTTGGCACTCTTGCAGTTGCAGCGAAGTTCTACCTCCCCCCTAAAGGAATTAGCAATGAGCCGACATACGTTACGCATGGCAGTTCTTTGTGCGGTACTTGGCCTCTTGGCCGCACTCGTGCCCACCGCAGCCGTCGAAGCCGCGAACCCTCGCATAAAGACCGTGTCGAAGGTTGCCGTGACAGTCCAACGCCAAGGTGGCTTCGTTGCTGTTGCCGCCGGCGGCGGATCGCTTGGGTCCGATACCGTTCTTGACGACGGACTCGTCAAGGTTCAGGTGAAGGTCTCGTCCAAGAAGTTCAGCCAGGTCGACCAGCTCTCGATCACCTACAGCTGTGCTCACCCAAGCGGCGACGCTGACCGTGCCGTCACCAAGGCAAAGTGGTTTGCCCCCGAGGGCGGAGTCAAGTTGCCAAAAACCATCGGCCTCACGCTTCCCAAAGATCGTGCCTCGTCGCTGTGTTACGTATCTGCTGGACTCAGCGCACCCTGGAATGGCGAGCGAGCAGGCAAGGTCACTCTTGCCCTCAAGACGGTCAAGAAGAAGTCATAGTTCTTCTTCCCGCACTCGCTCTTAGCTGCTGGAGAGGCCCGACGCTTAGCGTCGGGCCTCTCCTGTGTTTTGAGCGCGAGTAACGGCTTCGGTGGCTGGCAACTACACTGGACACTGTCTCGTTTCCCTCCCCCCACTCACAAAGAGAAGAAAGAACGAAGGTGTCCGGATATGGACGGTAAGAAAACCCAGAACCTTGACCCGACACTGCTGGCCGACGTACCAGCCGTAGCACGCGGTACCGAAACCAGTACGCCGTTGCCCGATTCCGATGAGCCGCGCCGACTTTCCGACGGCTGGGCCCTTGCACTGGCCCTCGCTCCGCTCCTGCTGTTCGTCGCCGTTGGCGAGTACGCCCCCGAGCCCACCGAGACTCCAACCGTTATTGGGTATGCCATTGGATTGGCGATGCTCACCGCCATGGGCGCCACTGCTGGCCTCGCCCTGGCTCACCGAGTGTCGGCCGCGATTCCCGCAATTGGTCTGGGTGGCTACGGAGTGTTCGCCCAGATCGACTGCGCAATGCAATCGCACGCCGCAACCGGAACCGTTGGATTCTGGGTAATCACGGCGGCGTTTGCTGGTCTTGCTACTGCCGGACTCGGCGGCGCCGGCAGCGCCTTTCTGCGCCGCTAACCAACCGGCTCGCTACTGCCTCACCTCGTAGTAGAGGTTTGCCGGGTCTTCGAAATCGTGTTGTTGGAAATGGCCGAACCCGGCATCGGTGCACATCTGCTCGGCAACCGGCGGGCTGAAGCCAAGCGTGCCGAGTCCGGCTCCACCGGGTTCTGACATCGCCGACGACATACAGCTCGAGACCGAGAATCCGTAGTGCATGGCCAACATTGGATTCTTGTGGTTCTTCACGAAGTCACCGCTGGAGCGAATGTCTTTGATGAGCCACGTGGCGTCGTCTTTCATGGTGGCCTTGATGGCGGCGATCACCTCGGCCGGGCGAGTCATGTCGTGGATGCAATCAAAGGTGTACACGAAGTCATAGGAGCCATCGGCGGGTAGTTGCTCGCCTCCAGCGTGGATGAACTCGATGTTGGTTAGACCGTCGGCCTTTGCCCGCTCGGCGCCAATAGCCAACGCAGTTTCTGAGGGGTCATAACCATGGAAGGTGGAGTTCGGGAACTCGGCGGCGAGCACCCGGATAGCCAGACCAGCACCGCAGCCAACGTCGGCTACCTTGGCGCCAGCTTCAAGCTTTGCTTGCACCCCATCGAGCGCTGGAATCACCTTGGGGATGAACGCCAACCGACTCCACGGGCCAAGCATTCGCTCGGTGCGGTGGGCCCCATTTGGTCCCAGCTCTTCCCATGACAGGCCAATTCCGGTGGTGAATGCCTCGGCAAGCCGTTCGACGACCGACGGCTCCTGGGGCGCAGCAAACGCTCCTGCAGCGAAGAACAAGCTGTGGTTCTCGTCGGCCAGCACCGACGCACCCACATCGGTGAGCTCAAAGGTCTCGGCGGCGGCGTCGTACTCGAGCAGTTTGGCGGCTTCCTGCCCACGCAACCACTCGAGGATCCACCGAGGGTGATACCCGGTCTGCTCCGCAACCTGTTCGGCGGTGAGCGGCCCTTTCCCGGCGAGGAACCGATAGAGGCCAAGGCGATCGCCGAGGTGAATCATGAGCGACACCATCTCGCCCATCTTGTAGTTGTAGACGGTAAAGGCGAACATGCTGGCCTCGTCGGAGTCCACGTCGCTGGTGTCGATATCGGTAGGAAAGGGAGCGTCGGTCATCCGGAGATCTTGGCATGGTCATCGCCCCAGAGCGAAAGACCATTGCGGTTCCGGGTTTCGCTGTGGTTGTCGGCTCGCTCGCGACACGGGCTGGAGCATGGAATGTCACAAGCGAGCGTGTTAGAAATATTGCCCGAAGAAGAGCAAAGGGGAATGTTCATGGAAGTAGCGCTCACGGTTCGCGATCACATCGAGCGAGCGGCACTTGTGTACGGCGACCGGGTTGGAATCATCGATGAACCCGATCAGCCCGCTGCTCCTACCGAAGACCTCACCTACTCCGAGGTTCTTCGCCGAGCAAAGGCGCTTGCCGCTGGTCTAGAAAAGGCCGGCGTCGCCCAAGGCGGCCGAGTGGCCATGGTGTCGCAGAACGCCTCACGGCTCCTTGTGTTCCTCTACGGAGTGCCTGGGTGGGGACGCGTTGGCGTACCGGTGAATTTCCGCCTCAACGTGGTTGAGATTCAGTACATCGTCGATCACTCGGGAGCCGAAATCACTCTGGTCGATCCCGAACTCATGGACACCCTCGGCGGACTCGAGAACACAAGGGTCGTGGCCATTGGATCGCCCGAGGAAGAAGCGCTCTTCGACTTCGATACCGAACCCACCGACTGGGAGTGGGACGAAAACGGCACCGCCACCATCAACTACACCAGTGGCACCACGGCCCGCCCCAAGGGCGTCGAGATGACCCACCGAAACCTGTGGATCAACGCCGCAACCTTCGGATGGCAGTCAGGCGTCAACGACCGCGACGTGTACCTGCACACTCTGCCGATGTTTCACTGCAACGGCTGGGGCATGCCCTACGCGGTGGCCGGTATGGGGGTGAAGCAGGTGGTGCTTCGCAAGATCGACGGCGCCGAGATCCTTCGCCGAGTAGAACAGCACGGCGTCACGTTCATGTGCGCAGCGCCTGCGGTACTGGCATCCATCCTCGATGCAGCAGCCACCTGGGACGGCGAGATTCCCGGTCGCGACCGGGTGCGAATCATTTGTGCAGGCGCTCCCCCGCCAACCCAAACCATCGAACGATGCGAGGCCGAACTTGGCTGGGAGTTCATTCAGATCTACGGCCTCACCGAAACCGCCCCGCTCCTCACGATGAGCCGATGCCGCGCCGAGTGGGATGATCTCCCGGCAAACGAGCGGGCTCAGAAGCTAAGCCGTGCTGGCGCACCAGCGCTTGGCGTTCGGATGAAAACAAGCCAGTCGGGCGAACTCCTCGCCCAAAGCAACGTTGTGCTGAAGAGCTACTGGGACCAACCCGATGCAACCGCCCAGGCGCTGGAAGGCGGGTGGTTTCACACCGGCGACGGCGGCATCATCGACGACGAAAGTTATGTCGTGATCTCCGACCGCAAGAAGGACGTCATCATTTCGGGCGGCGAGAATGTGTCGTCGATCGAGGTCGAGGATGCACTGTTCTCGCACCCTGAAGTCACCGAGGTGGCGGTCATCGGCGTGCCCGACGAGAAATGGGGAGAGACGGTGAAGGGCCTTGTGGTGCTCGCCGAAGGTTCCACCCTCACCGAGGCCGACCTCATCGAACACTGTCGAAACCGCCTCGCCCACTACAAATGCCCAACATCGGTAGAGGTGCGCGACGAGTTGGCCCGAACTGCCACCGGCAAGCTCCAGAAGTTCAAGCTCCGCGAGCCCTACTGGGAAGGTCTTGAGCGGGCCGTCAACTAGTCTCAGCCCAGCACAAACCACCCACACTCGGGAAGACACGGAGATATCCATGAACGTTGGAGACACGGTTGCCGACTTTTCGGCGCCCGACCAGAACGGTGACACCGTTACCCTCTCGAGCCTGCTCGAGACCGGTCCGGTGGTCCTGTTCTTCTACCCGAAGGCAATGACCCCTGGTTGAACGAAGGAAAGCTGCCACTTCCGCGACCTGGCCGGAGAGTTCGGAGAACTCGACGCCCATCGCGTAGGTATCAGCGCCGACTCGGTGAGTCGGCAGAACGAATTCGACACCACGAACTCGCTCGGATACCCCTTGCTTTCCGACAGCGACCGAAGCATCGCCAAGCAGATGGGCGTTAAGCGTATGGGTCCATTGCCAAGCAAGAGAGCTACGTTCGTCATCGACACCGATTCGCGTCTTTTGGCCGCGATCGCGAGCGAAACGAACTTCACCGATCATGCCGACAAGGCACTCGAAGCCCTCAGGAACCGGTAGCTGTGCGAATTTCACTCGGTTCGGACCATGCCGGTTTCGAACTCAAAGCTCACTTGGTGGGGTTTCTCACCGAGTTGGGCCACGAGGTCATCGACGTCGGGACCGATTCGACCGAATCGGTCGACTATCCCGAGTTCTGCGCCGGCGCGGCCCGCAAGGTTGTCGATGGCGACGCCGATCTGGGCATCGTGATGGGCGGATCAGGCCAGGGCGAGCAACTTGCGGCCAACAAGGTCAAAGGGGCTCGAGCGGCACTGTGTAACTGTCTGTACACGGCCCGCATGGCGCGCGAGCACAACGACGCAAATGTGCTGTCGATCGGCGCACGAGTAGTCGGCCTTGGTTTGGCCGAAGAGATCGTCACCACGTTCCTCACCACCCAGTTCGAAGGCGGCCGCCACCAGCGCCGCGTCGACCAAGTAATGGCCCTAGAAGACCACTAACCCCACGAACCAGTACCGGATTTGGGGGCTGTGCCCTGCGCTGGCGGTACTGGTTCGGGTTTTTGGGTGGTGGTGGTTAGGGCTTGAAGAAGGCGGGGCTGGTTGCGCCTCTGGGTGTGGCGTCGAGCGGCACCTTGAGTTCTTCGACCGTTGGGCCATACTCGGCGGCAAGCGGCGCGAGTGCATCAAGGTCGAAGCCATAGACCTCGGCGGCATTGCCGGCGAGGACCTTCCGCATATCTTCCTCGCTCCAGTCGTGCATGCCCCGACGGATTGCCTCGCGGCTAAATGGGTAGGTGCCCTCGTGGTGCGGATAGTCGGTTCCCCACATGACCCGGTCGACGCCGACCGTCTGGATTGCCTCGCATTCACCCGGGCTGGGGAAGCTTGCCCCGATCCACACGTTGCGCTGGAAGTACTCGCTGGGTTTCATCGGCAGCACGATCTCGGCAGGGAATCCGAGTTCGCCCACCCGTCCGGCAGCCATCTGGTAGTGGTAGGCATCCATCCGGCGAAGGACCTCAACCGACCAGGCAACGCCTTGCTCGGTCATGACGAACTTGAGGTTGGGGAATCGTTCGAAGACACCCGACATGATCATGTGGCTCAGCGAACGGTTGGCGAAGAATCCAACTTCCATGAGGTACATCAGGCCCGACGCTGGTTCGTCGCCGTAGTTTGGCGTGCCGTTGCCGCCGTGTTGGGTGATAACCATGCCGGTTTCCTCGCAGACCGCCCACAACGGGTCGTAGTGCGGTGAGAACAACGGCTTGATGCCCTGGTCGGGCGGAACCGACGGAAGCATGAAGCTCTTGAAACCGTTCTCGGCCGCCCACCGCACATCGGCGATGGTGCGATCGATGTCGTTGAGGAACACCTGCGCCAAACCAACCCGACGTTCGGGGTACAGACCCATCCAATCCTTCAGCCATCGGTTGTGGGCGTCGAGACCGGCCTGGCGACGTTCGAGGTCGCGCGCCTCGGTTGGCGGGTAGGAAATGAGCTGGCCGGTTGGGAAGAATGGCGGAACCGTGTTGGGAAAGACCACCTCGGCCACAACGCCGTCTTGGTGCATCTCATCAATGCGCCGCTCGTTATCCCAGTTGCGCTCTTTGGTGTTGTCTTGCAGGTCACGAAACGGATTGCTGTAAGCACCTCGCCATTCGGCGAACTCGTCGGCCCATTTCTTGTCGAGGTACTCCTCGTACATGGCCATCCGTCCGCCGGCGTGACAGTCCGACGAGATGATGGTGTAGCGATCGGTGGTTTCTGTAGCGCTCATGGGGCTCCGTTCCCGAAACTAGCTGCTTCGCTCTGTGTCTATGTATCATAGACAAATGCCTATGCATCGGTGGAACTCACCGGAAACGAATACACCCAAGGTGTCGCACTAATGGCACGACGGGTCGGGGTCGACAAAGCCGCCGTGCTCGCCGCAGCGCTGGAAATCATCGATGCCGACGGGGCCGATGCACTGACCCTGGCTGCCGTGGCCGACCGGTTGGGAATTCAGGCTCCGTCGCTCTACTCCCACGTGGATGGCTTGGGTGGGCTCAAGAGCGACCTTGCTATCGCCGCCACCAGCGAGTTCGGCGACGTGCTGGCCGACGCCGTCATGGGACTCGCCGGCGACGATGCGTTGCGCTCCTTTGCGGCGGCGTACCGATCTTTCGCTACGGAACATCCGGGTCGCTATGCCCTTACGCTGCAACCCGCTGCCGGAAGCCCAGAAACCCGGCGCGAGGCGGGCGGCCGCGGAACCCGAGCAACCGCTGCGGTCATTCAGTCCTACGGACTCTCCAAAACCGACGCCGCACGAGCAGGCCGAACGCTACGGTCGGCGCTCCACGGCTTTGCCACGCTCGAGACCGCCAACGGCATTGGCGGGTCAGACATCGACGGCAGCTTCGCCTACCTGGTCGAGCTGGTCATTCACGGCATCCGCACCAGCGCACAGCCCACCTAGCGGCGGTTTTTGCCGTCTTTCCGGATCGAACCGGGAGCGGTATTACTTCGTTTGCCGCTGTTGCTCTTCTTGCCCGCAGCGCCCTTGGACGAGGCCTTCTTTGGGCCGTGCTTGCCCGTACCATCGCCGGACGGCGCCCGGCGCTTGCCCTTGTTCTTCTGGGTATTCTTGGCGGTGTCGTTCCAGCGCTTCTTGGGTTTCTTGCGCTTTGGCCGGGCGACAGCCTTCCCGGCCGTTCGTGGTTTCTCCGAAGCCGCCGAACCAGACCGCTTCGCAGACTTGGAAGAACGCGTTACCTTCGGATCGTCCTTGCGGATGGGGTTGCCGTCCTCGTCGCGCATGATGCGCCCTCGAGGGCCCTTGACCACATTGTCTGATTCCCACTGCTTCCGGCGTTGCTTGCGCACTGCCTTCGGCGTGACATCGACGCCATCGTGATCGTCGTCGTAGCGAGGCCGACGGTCGCGACCACGCCCCTTACCTTTCGGACCGCCTTTGGGGCGAGAACGCTGCGGACCATCCTCGGATCGGCCTTCGGCATCGAAACGAGCCGACTTACCGCCTTTGGGGAGCCCGTGGCTTTCCTTGCGTTCACCGCCTTTGCTCTTTACCCGCTCGCGGCGAATACGGGTCACGGGCTGCGGGAGCGTATCGAAACTGAAATCGTCAAACTCCACCGGCAGAAAGAGTGACTTCTGCAAGCCCTTTGCCTTGCCGATCTTTTGCGGAATGATGAGCGACATCACGGTGCCGTCGGCACCAGCACGGCCGGTTCTTCCCGACCGGTGGATGTAGTCCTTGTCGTTCTCGGGCGGGTCGTAGTGCAACACCAGCGAGACGTTGTCGACGTGAATACCCCGGGCGGCAACATCGGTGGCGACGAGAACATTGGCTGTACCACGGGTAAACGCACTGAGCGCCCGCTCGCGCTGTGCTTGACTGCGGTCGCCGTGAATGGCAACCGCCTCGATACCGCGGCGTACCAACAGCTGCGCGGCGCGTTCGCAGCCCTTACGCGTGCGACAGAACACGATGGCCGATTCGTAGCGTTCGAGAATGCGGGCGGTGAGATCGATGCGCCCCTTCCCCTCGACCCGGTACCAGAGGTGGGTGACATCACCCGAGTCGCCCTCGATATCGCCGACCTCGACGGTCAACGGATCGTGTTGGTAGCGGCTGATCAGCTCGTCGACATCGCCGTCGAGTGTGGCAGAGAACAAGAGGGTGCGACGCTCGTCGGACGTTTGGTCGAGAATCCGCTTCACCGTGTGCAGGAAGCCCATGTCGGCCATACGGTCGGCTTCGTCGACGACCACTAAGTCGACTTCGTGCAGGCTCAGATACTCGCGCCCGATGAGGTCTTCGAGCCGGCCTGGTGTGGCCACCAGAATGTCGACACCCTTCACCAGATGTTTGCGGTCGTTCTGGATATTGGTTCCCCCGTACACGGTAAGAACCGAACGACCCTTTGCCTTGGCAAGCGGCGCGATCTCGGCTTTGATCTGCGACGCGAGCTCGCGGGTGGGCGAAAGGATCAGCGCACGAGGACGGTGCTTCTTGCCTTCCTCGACGAGGTCGACGACCGGAATTCCGAAGGCCAGGGTCTTTCCCGACCCGGTTGGTGCTTTGCCGCAGATATCTCGACCGTCCAGTGCCGCTTCGATCGTTTGGGCCTGAATGGGGAACGCCGAGGTAATCCCCTTGTTCGCAAGAGCATCGACGATCTCTGCCGAGACCCCCAACCCAGCAAAGGTACGGTCACCCTTTGGCCCCGGCGCCATTGCTACTGCTCGGCCTCGCGGGCCTTTTTGAGGTTCTTGGTGTTGCGATGACGGGTGGTGGCGTCGAGGTCGACCTTGCGAAGCCGGATGCTGTCGGGCGTGACCTCGATGCACTCGTCGTCGCCGATGAACTCCAGCGACTGCTCAAGCGACATGATTTTTGGCGGGGTGAGTCGCACGGTTTCGTCGGCTGCTGCGGCGCGAACGTTGGTGTGCTTCTTTTCTTTGCAAATGTTGACGTCCATGTCGCCGAGGCGAGGGGTCTCACCCACGATCATGCCTTCATACACGTCGGCGCCCACGCCGATGAAGAAGGCGCCACGCTCCTGTAGGTTCAAGATGGCGTTGCCGGTGGCCACACCGGTTCGGTCGGCAACCATCGAGCCACGGAAGCGCGACTGGATTTCGCCCTGCCACGGCACCCAGCCGTCGAACACGTGATGCAGCATGCCGGTTCCGCGGGTTTCGGTGAGGAAGTCGGTGCGGAAACCAATGAGGCCGCGGGCCGGAATACGGTAGTCGAGACGAACCCAGCCGGTGCCGTGGTTGACGATCTCCTGCATTTGGCCCTTGCGGGGAGCAAGCAGCTGGGTTACGCCGCCGACGTGCTCTTCGGGAATGTCGATGGAGACCGCTTCAACCGGTTCGTGGAGCGTGCCGTCGATCTCGCGGGTAACAACCTGAGGCTTACCGACGGTGAGCTCGAAGCCTTCGCGACGCATCATCTCGACCAGCACGGCGAGCTGAAGTTCGCCACGGCCTTGAATCTCCCACGCATCGGGACGATCGAGGTCGAGGATTCGGAGCGAAACGTTGCCTACGAGCTCTTTGTCGAGACGGTCTTTCACCTGGCGTGCCGTGAGCTTGGAGCCACTACGACCCGAGATCGGCGACGTGTTGATACCAACGGTCATCGAAAGGCTTGGCTCGTCGACGGTGATGACCGGCATTGGCCGGCCGTCGTTGGGATCACCAAGGGTCTCACCAATGGTGACCTCGGGGAGACCAGCGACCGCTACAAGCTCGCCAGCGAATGCCGAATCGATCTCGACTCGTTCGTGGCTCTCGGTTGCATACAGCTCGGTAATCTTGGCGTTTTCGGTGCTGCCATCGGCCTTGCACCAAGAAACGGCCTGCCCCTTCTTGATCTCGCCGTTCATGATGCGACAGATGGCGAGCCGACCTACGTAGGGAGATGCGCCGAGGTTGGTGACCCAGGCCTGAAGCGGATGATCGGGCTCATAGGTCGGTGCGGGAACCCGTTCGAGAATCGCTTCGAATAGCGGATCGAGATCGGTACCTGGCGACTCAAGATCGAGCGTCGCTTGGCCATCGCGAGCCACGGTGTACACGATCGGAAAGTCGATCTGGTGCTCTTCGGCGTCGACATCGAGGAAGAGATCCTCGACCTCAGAGACGACCTCGGCGATACGGGCATCTGGGCGGTCGATCTTGTTGATGACCAACACAACCGGGAGATCTGCGGCAAGTGCTTTTCGCAGCACGAAGCGGGTTTGGGGAAGTGGGCCTTCGCTGGCATCGACCAGAAGCAGCACGCCATCGACCATGGTGAGCGCCCGCTCGACCTCGCCGCCGAAGTCGGCGTGACCAGGGGTATCGACCACGTTGATCTTGGTGCCCTTCCACCGAATCGCCGTGTTCTTGGCCTCGATGGTGATGCCCTTTTCCTTCTCGAGGTCCATCGAGTCCATGACTCGATCGGCCATTTCCTTGTGGTCGCCAAAAGCGCCTGCCTGTTGCAGCATGCCATCGACCAATGTGGTCTTACCGTGGTCGACGTGGGCGATGATGGCAATGTTGCGAATGTCGTCGCGAGACGCCAATTGATCGGAAGCTTGGGGGGCCGCGGGCGCGGTTGCAGAGGAGGTCACCTATCAATGATGGTGCCTCCAGACCCGAAACCCGCACCAGACGCCCAAAGTCACAGAAATGCAACCTCCCCTTCGGCGCCCCACGATCCCCGTCATTTCGGCGATTTCGGCGCTCACGCACTAGAAAAGAGGGCGATGGATACCTTCACTACTCCTGCCGAGATCGAAGCCGAATCCGCCGCCCGCCTGCTCGATGGCCGGGCCTGGGATGACTTCTGCGACACCCTGAAAAGGGCCGGTCAGATCGTCCTTCGCGAGACACCCGACGGCAACGAACAAGACCGGGTCGAGGGGTTCCGCTACCTCACCCGCATGATGCTGATGGCCAACTTTCGGGCTATCGAACGACGTACCCCCGACCAGACGCCGTCGCGGGTGAACTTCATCCGTCCGCCACTTAAGGGCGGCATTGGGGTGCAATCGCCCAACCAGGACCATGTGGTGCAACCGGTCGACGGCCGTTACCGGTACCGGATAACCGGCGAACGGAACAACGTTCCGCACGTGCACATGTCGGCATGGACGCCCCCGATACCGGCCGACGTTGGGGCCCGGCCGGTCGGGTTGATCGCCGACGAGATGCTCGACGATTTCAACCCCAACAACGCGCTTACACCGTTCACTGCAATCCTCGATGACTTCACCGACGAGAACGGGCACGTCGACTTTGTGATGGCAGTCGAAGAGCAGCCCGGAAATTGGTTCCCAATGGCGCCGGGTACCCGCGAGCTTATGATCCGGGCTGTCTACGACGACCGCGACACCCAGCGGGCTCCCAAGCTCGAGATCGTGTGCCTCGACGACATCACCATCCCGGCAACACCACCGGCGGCCGACATGTCGGCCCGGCTGGCCACCGCCGCCCAGCTCGTGTTGGGTCTTCAGGCCGACTACGCCGAATGGACCCGCGAGCTTCTGTCTCTCGAAAACGACCTGCAACACACCGTCGAGATCTACAAACGAATCGGTGGATCACCCGACGATCGTCACTTCGAGTTCGGGTATTGGCGCCTCGCGGCGGACGAAGCGCTGGTGGTTGATTTCGAGGTTCCGGTGTGCCGGCACTGGAACTTTCAGCTCTGCAATCACTGGATGGAGAACCTGGCCGACTACTTCACCGGCCAGGGCTACCTTTCGGCCGAGACCGCTACGGTCACCGCTCCGAATCGGGTACGCATCGTCGTGTCGAACTCGGACCCCGGAGTGCCCAACTGGGTCGACCCGGGCGCATCCGATCATGGCGTGATGGGCCTGCGCTTCGTGCAGAACGAAGGCGAACCCACAATCACGACCAGTCTCGTCAGAATCGCCGACCTGTAGTGAGCCTTGCCGATGACCAGTCGATCGCCCGGCTCGACGCTACCGGGCAAGCCGAGTTAGTTCGTACGGGTCAGGTTTCGCCGACCGAGATGCTCGACCGAGCGATCGAACTGGCCGACCGACTCGATCCGCAACTCAACGCCATCATCCATCGGTTCGACGACAAAGCTCGGGCCGAGGCCGCATCAGGCGACCTTCCCGACGGCCCGTTTCGTGGCGTGCCGTTCCTCCTGAAGGACCTTTGGCCGGCGAGCGCCGGCGACCCGCTGCACCTGGGCCTCAAAGGGCTCAAGGACGCCGCCTACCGGCACCCCGCAGACAGCCACCTGGTTACCAACTATCGCCGCGCTGGTTTCGTGATCTTTGGGCGCACGAACTCGCCAGAACTCGGGCTCAGCGCCACCACCGAACCGCTGGCCTACGGGCCAACCCGCAACCCGTGGAGCACCAGCCATGGTTCGGGCGGTTCGAGTGGTGGGGCATCGGCCGCTGTTGCCGCCGGGATTCTGCCCGCCGCCAACGCCAGCGACGGGGGCGGATCAATTCGCATCCCGGCGGCGATGACCAATCTCGTTGGCCTCAAACCATCGCGTGGCCGCACACCGATGGGGCCACTCGGCGAGGAGTGGGGCACTTCAGTGCAACACGTGGTGTGTCACACAGTCCGCGACGCCGCCGGAATCCTCGACGTTTCTGCCATCGCCACCAACGGCGACGGTGTTATCGCCCCAAACCACGGCCGTCCTTACGCCGAAGCAATCAACCAACCGCCTCCGAAGTTGCGAATCGGCATCCGAACCGACAACCCGCGGGTCGAGACCCACCCCGACTGTGTTGCCGGGGCAGAACGGGCTGCGACTGAGCTTGAGGCGTTGGGCCACTCGGTCGAGGTCGCATCGCCTTCCGCACTCTTCAATCCCGACTACCCGTCGTCGTTTCCGGCCTTGTGGAGCACCGCCATTGCGTCGAAGTTCAAGCAGATCAGCGGTTTCCTCGGCCGCGAGGTCACCGCCGACGACGTTGAGCCGGGGACCTGGCGCATGGCGCAGGTGGCAAACACCATCACGGGCATGGATCTCCTCAACGCCCAAAACGCCGAGCAGCGATTTCGTCGGGCGGTATGCGCGTGGTGGGACGACTTCGACATTCTCATCACGCCCACAACGGCCGCTCCCCCGCCGGTCATAGGCGACCTCGTACCCACCGACGACGACCCGATGCGAGGATCCGTCGGGTCGATCCCCTATGCGCTTTTCACCGCACCGTTCAATGTCACCGGGCAGCCTGCAATCTCGCTACCACTGCACCGGACCGCCGAGGGTCTTCCTGTTGGGGCGCAACTAATCGGGGCGTACGGACGGGAGGATCTACTTCTTCAACTCGGTGCGCAGATTGAAGCATCGGTCGACTGGGCAGCCGATCGCTCACCACTTCATCCGTGATCTGGCAGACTCACGAGTATGAGTGACGATGTAGAGAAAGCTCGCGAGAAGCTCGAGAAGGAATACAGCTCGGTGCAGGAAAGCCTGGGCGAGGTGCATGTTGCGTTCGACGCAGTGCGCAATGCCGGCGCCGAGGACGATATCAGCGGCCTGCTCGAAGAGTTAGAGAAGAAGGTAAAGGACGCCCGCACCGGCGGTGTTGTGGGCTCGGGCGCCAATTCTCACAAGCGGGCCCTCGAGAAGTT
>CALJDK010000101.1 GCA_938023735.1 uncultured Acidimicrobiales bacterium | reverse complement strand
GTCTTGAAGCTGTCTTTCATCGCCCGGTCGGCCGCAAAGAGTTCCTTGGCCCGGTCGATGTCGAGCTGCGATTTGGGCGTTGGCTCTGACGTATAGAACCCGCTTTTGTCGGTTCCTCGAACCAGCGTGGCGGTGTTGGCGGCGCCCGCCTGACGGTTGTGCGGGGCTACGTACTGCACGTTGAGTCCGATTCGACGGTCGTCGGTGATATTGGGGTTCGACCGGTGCACCGTCCATCCGTGATGAAACGATGCTTCACCGGGGGCAAGCTCGCAGGCGACCCCACTCGAATCGTCGAGGCCCTCGATCTGCTGCCCGAGCAGCAGCACGTTCGAATCATCGGGCCGCTCGACATGCTCGACTCGGCCTTCGGTGTGAGATCCGGTGACGGCCACCATGCATCCCGACTGCGCGGTTGCGGGCGCTAGCGCCAACCACATCGACACCTGTGCGTCGTCGTCGGCCAGACCCCAATAGGTGAGGTCTTGGTGCCATGCCACATAGGCGTCGGTGCCAGGTTCCTTGATGATGTAGGTCGAGTTGTAGAGCAACACGTCGGGCCCGATGAAGGACTCGACCACATCAAGGACCGCCGGGTGGGTGGCCAGCTCATAGGGCGAGCGCATCACGGTGTGGATTTTGTTGATGTAGTGAAGCGGCCCAATGGTGGCCTCGGCCGACTCGAGTTCGCCTCGATGCTGCGCCGCCTCTTCACCATCGACGATCGGCACCGGCCAAACAACGCCGTCGCGAAGATAGTCGTCAACCAAAGACGCGACACTCGTGTCAGACACGAGTGTCGCGGGTGTCGCGTTTGCGGTTGTGGGTGATCCCTCGTTCATGGGGCCAAGGGTACCGAAGGCTAGGACCAGGTGTTGTGGCGGACCAGGTCGTCCATGGCTACCCGTTCGCGCTTGAGCGGACTGTCGGGTACGTCGTCGATGGGCCAACCCATGGTGATGATCATCGGCATTTCCCAATCGTCAGGAAGACCCACCGCAGCGCGCGCCTTGTCGGCATGTTGGAGCGTTACCGGGCACGTGGCTACGCCCTCGGCGTGCGCGGCGATCATCATGTTCTGCGCCTGACGACCAACATCGAAAAGTCGAAGCGACTCGGCGGGCGAAGCAAACCCAACGATCATCGCCGACGTGCCAATCCACGAGGCGAAGTCGCCAGCGTGGACCAGCGCGTCCTGCACCGCTTGATCGGTAACCAGAATCAGCCGGTTGTTCTCTTCGTTCTTGGCGCTTCCCGCCATGCGACCCGCTTGCAGGATTCGCTGCATCACCTCATCGCCAATGGGTTGGTCGGTGTAGTGGCGCACGTCGCGCTTCGAGATGATCGCTTTATAGGTATCCATGCCCGGAGTCTGACATGCGACGCCAAGTTCTCCTAAAACGCAAAACTTTGACTATTTACGCCGATTTCCTCACAAATACGCAAAGTCTTGCTGATTTTCTGACCTACAAGGAAGCCTATCGAGACGATATAGTTAGATTATTGATGATTTGGTCGAGGGGATAGGCGATGGCAACCCACGAAACACTTGAGGAGTTAGAGGCCGACGTCGGTCGTCAGATCCGCACGCTGCGAAAACAAGCCGGCATCACCCAGGAAGAGCTAGCCCGCAACGCCAACCTGTCAACCGGCACCATCCGCAATCTCGAAACCGGTGCCGGGTCTACGCTCGTCACCTTCATTTCCGTGCTCCGCGTTCTCGAACGAACCGACTGGCTCACCACTATCGCGCCCCCAGCGTCCGTCTCGCCGTTGGAGCTGCTTGACGCAGCCGAGAAAGACCGACGAACGTGAGCCCCTACGTTCCTGCCGAAGTGGTCGAGGTTCGAGCGTGGGACCGACGGGTTGGCGCTGTTGCCGCCGATCCGAAAGTTGGCGCGTTCGTATTCGAGTACGCCCCCGACTGGCGGGCCGGCGCTATCGAACTGGCACCGCTTCACCTACCGAATCGTCCTGGCGTGTTCTCCTTCCCTGGCCTCGACGAAGGCACCTGGAAACGGCTTCCTCCGTTCTTGGCCGACTCGCTGCCCGACGACTTCGGCAACGCCATCGTCGATGCCTGGATGGCCCGCCAAGGTATCGACCGGGCCGCCATCACCGCCCTCGATCGGCTGATCTACACCGCCCATCGAGGAATGGGCGCGCTCACCTTTCACCCACCCGCCGCCGAGGCATTTGCCGAACCAACCGCTCTTGCGCTGGCCGACATTGTCACCACCGCCCGGCAGGTCCTCGCCGGTGAGCTCCGTTCTGGAGGCACTGAAGGCACCGGCGAGGCACCGGCCGAGGAGGCGCTTCGGCAACTCATCCTGGTGGGTTCGTCGGCGGGCGGCGCTCGGGCCAAGGCGGTCATTGCGTACAACCCCGACACGCAACAGATCCGGTCGGGCCAGTTCGATGCGCCCGAAGGATTCGGCCACTGGCTGGTCAAGCTCGACGGCGTGGTTGGCGGGCACGACCGAGGAGTCGCCATCACCAGCGGCACCGATTACGGCCGCATCGAGTACGCCTACCACCTCATGGCTCTCGAGGCCGGTATCGACATGGCGCCATGCCGGCTTCTTCCCGAAGGCGACCGTGCCCACTTTCTCACCAAACGGTTCGACCGCACCAATAACAACGAACGGCTCCACATGCAGTCGCTCTGCGCGCTCGACCATCTGAGCTTCCGACAACCTGGTGTGCACAGCTATGAGCAACTGCTTCTTGTCGCCGACCGCCTCGAATTGGGGGCCGACACCAGGTCAGAGATTCTGCGCCGATGCGTCCTTAATGTTGCCGCCGTGAACCGCGACGACCACACCAAGAACACTGCGTTCCTGTGCACGCCCGACGGTGCGTGGTCGTTGGCTCCAGCGTTCGACGTCACCCATTCGTATCGGGTCGATAGCGAGTGGGTGGCCCGCCATCAGATGTCGATCAACGGCAAAACCGAACAGATAACCAAGGCCGATTTCGAACAGCTTGCCGACCGGTTTGCCATACCCGCATCGAAGGCCATCATCGGCGAGGTACTCGATGCCGTGTCGTCTTGGCCCACCCATGCTGCGACTGCGGGGGTCTCCGATTCGACCATCGAGTCCGTGGCCAACGACATGGCAGCATTCGCCCCCGCTTAGGTGGCACCCCGGCGGCGATGCTCGGCCAGAAACTCGATGGCCTGCGTCTGCAACTCGTGGGGCACCTCCGGGCACACGACCGGACCGCCGTCGCGAGACGGTAAGGCGATGGTGGCTTCGGCAAATGCTGTTTCGTCGCCCCGCTGGTTTGTGGCTGCTACTCGCACATCGACGAGCCGGTGATTGCCTTCTTCGTACACGCGCTCGACGGTGCCGTTGAGGATCTGGAGATCGCCCAAGTAGTTGAACTTGCGGATCTCGTCGCGCTGGCGGATGACAAATCCGTCGTCGCCAGCAAAGTCGGTGAGCGCATGATGCAACCAGAACTCGCGAAGCAGACCCCAGTCGTACGCTTGCGGGTTTCCGACCTTCTTGGCCAGCTCGCCATCCCAATGCACGCGGGCTTCGGTGTCGGGCACGCCCTGATCGTTGCGTGAATACATGTAGGGCATCCGCGACCGGTCCTTGGCAGCAACCCGGCTTGTCGCCAACATTCGTTGTGGCGCAAAGCCGTACCCAGCCACGTGGGTCAGCACCATGTCGGTCATGGTGAGCGGGCCTTTCTGGGTCGGGCCAAACGAATCGCCTTCGTTGACGTCGTCCCACACGCGTGGCTCGCCTCCTCGGGGTTGCTCGGCTAGATAGCGCTCGTCGATATCGGCAATGTCGGCTTTGTCCCAGCTGGCCGCTTCGATATCGGCGTACTTTCCCTTCTTCCTGGCGGTGTCGCGTTCGGCCATGATGCGCAGCGCCCGGTAGATGCCCACCACCTCGCCGCGCTGGTTGAGCTTCACGTACCGGCGGATCACATGAACGGTGCGCCCGCCGAACTCCGACTCCTTTACCTCACAGCTCTCTTCACCTTCGAAGCTATGGATGGTGTCGCCCGGATACATCGGCCGGTACCAGTGCCACGTGCCCCCCGACATAAAGATCTGGCAACCCTTAAACAGGCCCCGGGCCCGTTTGCGAACCTCGCTCGGAATGCGCTCGCCCTTGAGAGGCTCGTTGACGATCGCCGTCATGATCGAAGGAGCGATCACACTCCCCCAGCGGGTGGTGCGAGCGTACTCAGGGTCGGTGAAGAGCGGATTGTCGTCGCCGACGCTCAGTGCGAAGTTGCGGATGGTGTCGACCGACAACTGCGAATGAAATTCGCGGTGCGGGCTTGGCTCGTACAGCCCAACCACTTCTTCCTGACGAGCAATGTCCTCATCGGTGATCGCGCCCATCGTTTCGGATCCACTCTCAGTCATTCGGTTCCCCAGTCGAAATCGCGCCACGACGGGCGCTGGTGTTCGCATGCTATTCCCCTACTATCGGCCGCACGGAAACCACGACATCGCAGAAGGGGAACACGATGGACGTAGGGGTACAGCTGATTTTCTCATCGTATGGATGGGAGGACGTCTCGGACGCCGAGGTGTACCAGCAGGAGATTCATCTGGCGCTGCTGGCCGACGAACTGGGCTTTGACTGCCTCTGGCCTACCGAACATCACTTTCACGACTACTCGTTCTGTCCCGACAACGTCGAAGTGCTCGCGTATCTGGCGGGCCGCACCAAACAGATCGACCTCGGTACCGCGGCGGTGATACTTCCGTGGAACGATCCGCTGCGGGTGGCAGAAAAGATGGTGGTGCTCGACCACCTGGCTGACGGACGGGTTCGATTTGGAATGGGCCGAGGCCTATCCCGATTTGAATACGAAGCCTTCGACGGCGTGGAGATGTCGGAGTCTCGCGAGCGGTTCGACGAAGCGTCGTTGATGATCGTCGACGCGCTGGAAACCGGCTTTATCGAAGGCGATGGCCCCTTCTACCCGCAGGTTCGCAAAGAGCTCCGGCCGCGGCCCCGCAGTTCCTTCAGAGACCGCACCTACGCTGTGGCCAACTCGGCTGACTCCATCGAAGCCTGTGCAGCAGCGGGCGCCAACATCATCATGTTCGCCGAGTCGGATTGGAGTAAGCGGCTCCACAGCATCGATCTGTACCGCCAACGCTTTGAAGAGCATCACTCCCGACCAGCGCCGAATCCGCTCACCGGCGACTTCACCTACTGCCACGAAGACGTCGACGTTGCCGAAGAACGCGCCCATGAAGCGTTGGCGCAGTATTTGGCGAGTCTGCTCGAGCATTACGAACTCACCGGCGAACACCTCGATAATCTCAAGGGGTACAAGGGCTACGGCAAGCAGGCGAAACTGCTACGCGAGTTTGGGTACGACAAGTTCATCGACGGTTTCCTCCGAGCGAATGCCTATGGCACACCCGAGCAACTCATCGCCCGATTCAAGGAGCGTCGAGATGTCATCGGACCTTTCAAGTTGGCCACCTGTTTCCGCTTTGGCGGCCTGCCGTTCGAGCAGGCTGAAGCAAGCATGCGGCTCTTTGCGGCCGAGGTTCTTCCCGAGTTGAAGTCATGGGAGTAGCCGGACCGCTCGAAGGTATCCGGGTTGTCGAACTCGGTGTGTGGATCGCCGGGCCCGCGGCCGCCGCCATGCTGGCCGACTGGGGCGCCGAGGTCATCAAGGTCGAAACCGCCAAGGGCGACCCACAACGCCACGTACTGGCTCAGGTAGGGCTACCCGACAAGCGGCTACCGCCGTTCGAAGTCGACAACCGCGGCAAACGCAGCGTGGTACTCGATCTCAAAACCGAGGCCGGTCGGAGCGACATGGACCTCCTGCTGGCCAACGCCGACGTGTTCATCACCAACGTCCGCCGGGGTTCGCTCGCCGGGCTTGGTCTCGATCCCGATTCGCTCCGCAGCCGGTTCCCCAAACTCGTCTATGGCCTGGTCACCGGCTACGGATCGACTGGTCCCGACGCCGATCGGGCCGCCTACGACGTCGCCGGATTCTGGGCCAGATCTGGCGTAGCCAACGCCTTCACCCAAACCGGTGGCGCGCCTCCAGCCCTTCCCCCTTCCTACGGCGATCACATCACGGCAACCTCTCTGGTTGCCGGCATCAATGCCGCGCTGGTAGCCCGCTCATCGACCGGTCAGGGTCGTCTGGTCGAAACGTCGTTGCTGCGTGCCGGCATGTATTGCGTCGCCGCCGACCTATCGACCCACCTTCAAAACGGCAGCTCGGGCCGCACCCTCGGCCGACACGAGGCGGGCTCGCCGCTGATGAACTCGTACCGATGTAGCGACGACTCGTTCCTTTGGCTCATCCTGCTCGAAAGCGACCGCCACTGGCCCAAACTGATCCAGGCCATCGGCCGGCCCGAACTCGACGACGACGATCGATTCAACACTGCGTTTGCCCGGTTCAAGAACCGGCGTGAGCTGATCGCACTTCTCGATGAAGTGTTCGCGTCGCGCACCCGTGACGAGTGGGGCGACATCCTCGACCAGCACGACGTTTGGTGGGCCGGTCAAGCTACCGCCGGCGAGGTCATCACCGACCCGCAAGTCATCGCCGCCAACGGACTTGTCGAGCTACCAGCCTCCGAGTCGCTTGACGCCGCCACCAGCATTGCAACACCCGTCGACTTCGATGGCCAGCCAATCACGGTGAGACGGGCCAGCCCGCAGGTGGGCGAACACACCGCCGAAGTGGCCGCCGAGTTCGGGCTCGAAAGCACGCAGTAGATGGCATCAGCGGCAACCGCCATCATCACCGGCGCCGGCTCGGGAATTGGGCGGGCCACCGCCCTCGAACTCGTTGCTCGTGGCGTCACACACCTGGGGCTTTTCGATCTCGACCAACAGGGTTTGGATGCGACGGTGTCGATGCTGCCCTCGGGCGTCGTCACGTCGACCCATGTGGTCGACGTGGGAGACTTCGACCTCATGTCCCGCTGCTTCTCTGCCGCAATCGCACACTTCGCCGACCGCTCACTCGACATCGTGATCAACAACGCGGCGATGATGACCCCGTCGCCCGGTTTTCCGCTGGCTGACATCGACACCATCGACCAAGTGGTCACCACCAACATTCGCGGTGTGCTCAACGGCATCAAGCTGGCGCACGCGCATATGAACGGCAACGGCGGCGGATCGATCGTCTCCACCGCTTCGGGAGCCGGCAAGGTCGGGCTTCCCACCGACCCGCTCTACGCGGCGACCAAAGCCGCGGTCATCAACCTCACCGGGTCCTGCGCACCGGGGTTCGCCGAAGTAGGCATCCGCATCAACGCCGTTTGTCCGGGCGTGGTCGACACACCCATGCTCCAGGCCGACGGTCAGCCCGCCAACATCGACGAACTGCTGGCCAACATCACGCTGCTAACCGCCGAAGAAATCGCCACGGCAATCGTCGACCTCGCTTTCGACCCAGCCGTCACCGGCGCAACCCCCAGCATTCACAACACCTGACCGGCTTCCCGCCGCTGAGCCGGGCGACGCTATCGAAACCGTGCTTTCCTAGGGGTATGGTCGCCGTAGATTTTACCGTCGTTCACGAGTTCGATGCCCCCGCCCTAGTCGTGTGGAACGAGATGATCGACTGGCCCAGTCACGCCGACTGGATTCCGGCAACCCGCATCGAACTGGATGAAGGCGATACCCAGGCAGTGGGCGGCACGTTCACCGGTTACACCGGATTCGGACCACTGACGCTTGTCGACCGTATGCGAATCGCCGAGATCGAATGGGACGATGCCACCAGTACCGGTCGTTGCGTGGTCGACAAACTTGGCCCCGTGCTTCAGGGCACAGCGGGATTTACCGTGTCACCGACCGCCGCTGGCTCACAGGTGTCGTGGTTCGAGAAGGTCACCGTGCCCTACCTCCCCGAGGCAACGGCGCCGGTCATCAACAAACTAAGTGCCGCCGGATTCGCCGCTGGCATGCGCAAACTCGCCAAGCTCATCGCGGCAAGGCAACCCCAGGCGCTCCAGTCCTAACCGTTCGTTACCGGAGCTACCCGGCCTTCACGGCTGCGGCGATCTCACCCCAACGGCCAACGTTGTCGGGGTTGTGGTTGATGTCGTCGAGCGTGAGGTAGCTAATGATCCGCTCGGCCTGACCGGCGTATCGGTCGACCACCGTGTCAGCGATGTCGTCCCACTTGCCGACAACAGCAAACGCATCGAGCATCTCGTCGGTGATCGTGGCGGCCATACCTTCCAGGTCGCCCGCCTTGAGGCGTTCGTTGAGCTTGGCCGAGGTTCCCTCGAAGCCAAGGTCGTCGAACTGGAACGCGTAGTTCTTGGTGGATCCGTAGAACGCGATCTGCGTTCGGGCCCGTTGCACGAGTGCAGCCCGGTCTTCGGGCGTGTCGCCGGGCGCGATGAACACCGGGATGAGCAGATCAACATCGCTGGCATTGCGGCCAGCCTTGGCGGCTCCCTCGGCAACTGCCGGCACCAACCGGTTCTCGAGGTAGTGCAGCGAATGCAAGGGGTGCACATGAATCCCGTCCGCAACCTCGCCAGCCATGCGGGTCATGTACGGACCCACCGCCGACACATCGAGCTTGATGTCACCATGTTCGTGCTTCGCCGGCCGCCACTGACCGGGCAGCAGCGACATCTTGTAATACGGGCCATCGTGGCTCAGCTTCTCGTCGCCTCGAAAAGCGGCGAGCGCGTTGCGAACCGCCAAAAGGTAGTCCTTCATTCGTGGCCCCGGCGGATCAAATTCCATGCCGTAGCGTCGCTCGATGTGCGCCTTCACCTGACTGCCGAGCCCCAGCCGGAAGTTGCCGCCGGTGTTATCGGCCAGCTCCCAGCCGATGCTTGCGGCGACCATCGGGCTCATTGAGAACGCAACCGCGATACCGGTCGAATACGTCAGCGAGGGCGCAGCGGTTGCCGCGGCGGCGATGCTCATCCAGGGCGTCTGCCCGGTGTCGGTATAGGTGATTCCCGAGAACCCCGCCTGTTCGGCGTCGGTGGCGATTCGAGCCGAGTCGGCCCATCGCAGTGGACCAACCATCATGTCGAAATGCATGTTCTTCCTCCTGTGAAGTTCTTAGGACTGGGGTTCTCAAGACACTGGCTTTTTAAGACATTGGCTTTTTAGGACATTGTGAGTCCGCCACTCACCGACAACGTTTGTCCGGTGATAAACGCGGCGCCCGGTGATGCCAGAAACGCGATAGCCGGGGCGATGTCTTCGGGTTCGGCCAAGCGGCGCATCGGAATTGCCCGAGTCAGCGCGTCGATGAATTTCTCGCCCGATCCGAGGTCGTCGGCCATACCTCGAATGAGTGGCGTGTCGGTTGGGCCGGGGCAGACCACGTTCACCGTGATGCCGTGCTTGGCGACCTCGCGGGCCACGCTCTTAGAGAACGAAATCACTGCGCCTTTTGCACCGGCATAGATCGACTCGAGCGACGAACCCACCCGGGCAGCATCAGACGCAACCGATACAATCCGGCCGCGTTCGCGTTCGATCATGCCGGGTAGGACGGCGTGAACCGTGTTGAGCGTGCCGCGGTAGTTCACATCGATCACCTGATCCCAGAACTCGGGAGTGGTGTCGACGAAAGGAACAAACCGGTCCCAACCCGCAACGTTGATCAGCACCTCGACCGGGCCAAGTTCATCCTCGACCTGGGCCATCTCGGTCTTCACCCGTTCGGTGTCGGACACATCAAGCCCGATTCCTCGATGAGGTCCTCCCGGCAAACGGGCCACCGCCGATTCGGCTTCGGACTGCGCGAGGTCGGCCACCACAACCGTGTGGCCAGCATCGGCAAGCAACCCACACACCGCGGCACCAATCGCACCAGCACCGCCGGTAACCACGGCTACTCCAAGATCCCCCGACACCGCATCCCCCACTTCGTCGCGTTGTCAGAAACTAACGAAACCACCCGCCCCCACCAAAACCCCACAAACGCAATCTCCGCCTTCGTTGGATTGGGCTAGTACGCCAAGATTTTGTCGAAGAAGGCTTTGGTGCGCTCGTTCTGCGGGTTGGTGAAGACATCTTCGGGTGGGCCGGTTTCGACGATGACACCCTCGTCGATAAACACAAGGCGATCGGCGGCAGCTCGAGCAAAACCCATCTCGTGGGTTACGACCACCATGGTCATGCCGGTGGCGGCCAGCTCGACGATGACATCGAGAACCTCCTTGATCATTTCGGGGTCGAGCGCCGAGGTGGGCTCATCGAACAACATGATCTTGGGATTCATGGCAAGCGAACGGGCAATAGCCACCCGCTGCTGCTGGCCGCCCGAGAGCTGCCGGGGGTACGAGTCGGCCTTCTCGGGGATGCCGACTCGGGCGAGTTGCTCGTGGGCAATCCGCCCGGCCTCGGCGCTGTCGCGCCCACGTACTTTCTTCTGGGCCAAGGTGATGTTTTCGAGCACGGTGAGATGCGGGAACAGGTTGAATCCCTGAAACACCATGCCCATCTCGGCCCGAGCTTCATCAAGGTCGGTGCTGGCATCCATCAGGCTCTTGCCGTCGACAATCACGTCGCCCGATGTAGGAACTTCGAGCAGGTTGATACAGCGAAGCACCGTGGACTTACCGGAACCACTCGGGCCAACAATCACCACCACTTCGCCCTCGGCGACCTCGAGGTCTACCCCAGCTACGGCATGAATGGTCTTGTTGAAGGTCTTGCGGACGTTGCGAAGTTCGATCATCGGACTCATCGCTCCCCCACCCGGTCGCGGGTAAACCGTCGCTCAAACATCGAGAGCAATATCGACAAGCCAATCACCAACACCAGGTACACAAAGGTCATGGTGAAGAAGGCCTCGGGAAACTTGAACGACGATGCGCTGTATTGCCGGGTGCGGCGGGTGATTTCGAGAACACCCAGCACCGAAAGGAGCGACGTGTCCTTCAGGATGGCGATGAAGTCGTTGGCCATCGGCGGAATGATGGCCCGAGCGGCCTGCGGGAAGATGATCGATCGCATCGTCTCACCCGAACTCAACCCGAGTGACCGGCCCGCCTCCATCTGACCGCGAGGAATCGACTGCACGCCGCCACGGATGATCTCGGCCATGTAGGCCCCATAGATAAGCGCCAGGGCAAGAATGGCGCGAAGGTCGTTGGGCACCGAGTTCGGAGCGCCAGCGGCTTTGGAAATATCGGGGATGATCACCAACGCCAGCACAAAGATGAGCGGCAGCACGGGGATACCCCGGATGAGTTCGATGAAGGCCCGAGACAAGTTGCGGGCAACCACGTTGTTTGAGATCTGCCCCAATCCGGCGATGAGGCTGATCACCAACGCCAATCCGAACGCAATAAACGTGGACCGAATCGTGATCCAGATGCCTGGGAAGATGTTCTTCCGAGCGAGGTCATAGTCGGCATCAAGAAAGACCTTGAGGCCCATCAACAAAATGACCAAGGCAACGATGTACGCCCAGTAAGGCTGGCCCTTCCATGCCGGTTCGGACTCACTTCGAACCTTGCCGTACGGGAGCAAAGAACCCTCGCCCCGGTGTTTGCCAGCCGACTGGAGATCTGGACTTCCGGTCACGACTGCTTGAACCCTAATTGCGTGAACATTTCAGTTCCTCGAAAACGAAAGGCGGGGCACCAACCAACGTTGGTGCCCCGCAATCAAACCACACGACCTGTTGGTCAACCCACACGCATCAGTAGCGCAGATGGGCGATCAACGGCGTTGTTACTCGATGTCGTCGTAGGTGATAGTGAAGGCATCCGAGAAGTACTCAGCGCCAAGAGCAGCCATGGTGCCGTCTTCCTTCATTGCGGTGATTGCCATGTTGAAGGGCTCGACCAGATCGGAGTCGAGCGGGAAGATGAAGCCCAGCTCGTCGGCCGAAAGCGACTCGCCTACCAGCTGGATAGCGTCGGCGTTCTCGCCGATGTAGCCCTGGCCAGCGGTCTCATCGATGATGGTTGCGCAAGCGTCACCGGCGATAACGGCCTGGATTGCGAAGGCAAACTCGTCGACGAGCATGAGGCGGTCGGTACCGACAAGGTCTTCGGCGGTGGCGGCGTTGGTGGTTCCACCCTGGGTGGCGACCATGCAGTCCGATGCTTCAAGCGACGCGGCGTCGGTGATCTCGGTGTTGTCGGTCGACACCAGGATGCGCTGGTCGATGTTGATGTAGCCATCGGAGAACGCAACAATCTCGGCGCGTTCTTCGGTGATGGTGATGCCATCGGCGGCCAGGTCGAACTGACCGTCGGCAACAGCCTGGATCATTGGATCCCAGTCGAAGGTCTCGTACTTGGGTACGCAGTTGAGGCGGCTGCAGATGTCGTCGAGAGCGGCGTAGTCCCAGCCAGCAGCTTCGCCGGTCTCGGCGTCGATGTAGTTGAACGGCAGGTAGGCGTTCTCCACGGCGACAGTGATTTCGCGGCCTTCGAGGTCGACGAGGAAGTCGCCGCTGTCGGAGCTAGCAGAGCTGTCATCGCCACCGGAGCTACCGGTTGCGACGTCGCCGTCGGAGCCGCAAGCGGTGGCAAAGACTGCCAGCGCAAAGAACAGCGCGAGCATTCGTTTGAGGTTTTTCATAAGGGATCCCTTCCAAAGGAGGTGGGCACCACTCGGCGTAGCCACCAGAACACAACTCGGGAGAATAGCGTTTCAACCTCGCGATTTCGCAGCGGCCCTATGGAGACGGTTTTCACAGCCCGATCGCCTTGAGAACTTGCCGGCGCTGCCGTTACGCAACGGCGGCAAGCGATTCGAGCTGCGCAATCGCCTCATCGGCCTGGTCGAGCGGCACCAGGATGTGATCGTGATAGAAGCCGGCAAGCACATTGCACGGAATCCCGGCATCGCCCAGAACTGCCGCCATGGCTCGGGTTAGTCCCACCGCCTCGAGCGAACTGTGTACCTCGATGGTGAGCCAGGCGGCAACAAACTCTGCCGACCAGCCCCGTCGCTCGGCTTCGGCGACGGTGGCGACCACGGTGATGCCTTCAGCCTCGGAAATCACGGCCTCGATGCCATCGCCAACCGTTGGCGGCACGTCGGCCGACGCAGGATCCAAGGACAACCTATCCAAGGACAACATGGTCACCGGATCAGCGCGGCGGCTCACGGTAAGGGTGGCAAGGATTTTCTGGAGGTCGGTTTCACCGGACATCACCAACGATGACACGGCGAACCCGACCGCGATAACCGCTGTTCCGGTGCCGAACCCCGGATAGGTTGCTGCGATGGCCATCATTCGACGAGAACATGAGCCCGACGTTGAAGCAGTCCGCGCTCTTCAAGCGGCCGCGTTCGCTGGCGATTCTGACGCTGAACCGGTCGAGGTTGGCCTGCTCGATGCGTTGCGGACCTGCGAAGGCTGGATCCCCGAACTGTCGCTCGTCGCCGAGCACGAAGGCGGCGTCGTGGGCCACAACGTGTGCACCCGCGGCTTTATCAACGAGGTTGCATGCGTCGGCCTCGGCCCAATCGGGATCCAGCCCAAGCTGCAGAACGGTGGCTTTGGGTCGGCTCTGATGCACGCCATGATCGGCGCGGCCGATGCACTTGGCGAGCCGGTCATCGCACTCCTCGGCAGCCCCGACTACTACCGACGCTTCGGTTTTGTCGCCGCGACCAGCATCGGGATTGCACCACCCGAGGCAGCCTGGGGTGACTTCTTCCAAGCGCTACCTCTGAGCACCTGGACCTCCGACATGACGGGGCAGTTTCGCTACGCCGCGCCGTTTCACGAGCTCGACTAGGGCTGGTTGATCCTTAGCGCAGATTGATCGTTCCTGAGCCTGCGCTGGTCGACCCCACAACGGCAGCAGTGTGGCCCGAAGCAACCAACTCGGCAACGAGGTTGTCTGCCTCAGCCGGGTCGACGCCAAAGATCAGGCCGCCCGATGTTTGCGCATCGGCAAAAAGGAGCTGCGTGAGTTCGTCATGGGGCCCCACATCGACCTGCTTCGAAATCCAGCTCCAGTTGCGACGGGTGCCGCCCGGGATCATGCCCGCTTCGGCAAGTTCCCTGGCTCCTGGCAAGAAGGGCATAGTGTCGACATCGAGCGTGGAGTCGACGCCCGACTCCAACGACATCCGGCCAAGGTGACCGAGCAGTCCGAAGCCGGTTACGTCGGTACAGCCGGTTGCGCCAGCAGCCACTGCGGCGGCCGAGGCCTTGTCGTTGAGCAACGTCATCGAAGCGATTGCCGCTGCCGCGACATCGTCGGACGCCTTGTCGTTCTTGATGGCGGTGGTGACGATTCCTACACCGAGCGGCTTGGTGATGATGAGCGATTGCCCGGGCTTGAGACCAGCGTTGGTCATCATCTTGTCGGGATGAACCTCGCCGGTTACCGACATGCCGTACTTGGGTTCGGGGTCGTCGATGGTGTGGCCACCGACAACGATGAACCCGCCAGCTTCGGCAACATCGTTGCCTCCGGCCAGAACCTCGCTCAAAAGGTCCGACGAGAGCTCGTCGGTATTCCAGCCAACCAAGTTCAGGGCAAAGAGCGGTTTGCCACCCATTGCATAGATGTCGGACACACTGTTGGCAGCAGCCACCCGACCCCACGAACGGGCGTCGTCGACCACCGGAGTAATGAAGTCGGCGGTCGAAACGAGCGCCCGGTCATCGTCGAGCTTCCACACGGCAGCGTCATCGCCGGTTTCGGTACCCACAAGTAGCCGGTCACTCTGGCCAGGAGTCAACTGACGCACCACGTGCGCCAACTCCCCAGGGGGGAGCTTGCAACCTCAACCAGCGCCGTGGCTGAACTGCGTGAGCCGAGGCGTCGAACTTGAGGACTGCTCTGAGGTGGTCACAACCGGGAGTGTAGTTGCGGCGTCGGCCAACGTTGCCGTCCGGTTTTTCATTTCGGTGGCCACCACTACCGCTCTTGGTACTGGCTGGTCTGACAGTATGGTGGCGACGTGGACTTGCTGCAGTGGGCGCCGCCTGAACGAATCGCCGGTTGGGTCGACGACGCAACATCGCGTGTGTTGGGCGCCGTGGCCGACTTCGGCGACACGCTCGACGACGACCCGCGCTGGATCGGCCCGTACCTACCCATCGTCAACCCGCCGCTGTGGGAGCTTGCTCATGTGGCGTGGTTTGCCGAGTTGATGGTGTGTCGCGAGCTTCATCAGCTACCCGACCTGATCTCCGATGTCGATGCATTGTACGACTCGGCCAAGGTGTCGCACCGGTCCCGGTGGGAGCTCAACTTTCCCTCGGCGGCCCGTTCTCGCGACTACGTCCAACGGGTTGGCGATGCCATTTCGTCGCTGGTGCTCGATGACCGAGGCGTCGACACCACTGCGCACTTCGCCACCTATGTGGTTGCCCATCACGATGCCCACGTCGAAGCGCTCACCTATACACGGCAAACCTTGGGGTTACCCGCCCCCTTCCTCGATCCGGTCGCGCCCGCGTTGACGCACGACCCCTCTGCAATCGGCGACGCTCCGGTCGATGGTGGGCGATTACTGCTCGGCGCTTCGATTCATCAACCCTTTGTGCAAGACAACGAGAAGTGGGCGCATCCGGTCGAGGTTGCGCCATTTCACATGTCCCGCACCGCGGTCTCGATGAGCGACTTTCGAGAGTTCACCAACGATGGCGGCTACGCCACCGATTCACTATGGACGCCCGGAGGGTTGGAGTGGCGCAACGAAACCGGCGCGCAACATCCGGCGTACTGGCGACAAGCCACCGAGGGCGCCGAGGGCCACTGGGAGCACCGGGTCTTCGACCGCTGGCACAGCGTCGACCAGCACGCCACCAACGCAGTCACCTATGTCAGCTGGCACGAAGCGCAAGCCTTTTGCCGATGGGCTGGGCGACGGCTACCCACCGAAGCCGAGTGGGAGTTTGCTGCTACCACCGACGCCGCCGGCCACAAGCGCTACCAGTTCCCGTGGGAGGACACGTTCGGTTCGGCGGCCGTCGACCACAACCCTGCACCGTCCAGCCGGGCCGCCCTCGATGGTCACACCGGCGGACCGGTCGACGTCACCGGTTTCGCCGACGGCGATGGCCCGTGGGGACACCGTCAACTGTTCGGCAACGTTTGGGAGTGGACCTCGGACACCTTTGGGCCCTACCCCAACTTCGAACCCGACCACTACCGCGAAAACTCCGAACCCTGGTTCGGCACCCGCAAAGTTTTGCGCGGCGGCTCGTGGACAACTCGCAGCCGATACGTCCGCGGCACGTTCCGCAACTTCTTCACCCCCGACCGCCGCGACGTCATTGCCGGATTCCGCACCTGTGCCCGCTAACCCAACCGGGATTCGTTCGCTGCAGATTGCACTGGCAGCCCCCATCCGGCCCGGGACGACGTCGGGCAACTCGGTTACGGCTGCGCGCTGGGCCGACCAACTCACCAGTCTTGGGCACACGGTTCAACTCGTTGCGGTCGACGAAGCGGCAGCGCTACCGCCCCACTTCGCTCCGCGCGCCGACCTAGTGGTGGTCCTTCATGCGCGCCGGTGCGCAACGGCCGCCCAAACCGCCAAGGCCGACCGTCCCGACCGGCCGCTGGTAGTAGCGCTGGCCGGCACCGATCTGTACCAGGATCTTCCCGACCACGCCGCAACCTGTGAGTCTTTGCAACTGGCCGATGCACTGGTGGTGCTGCAGGACGACGGAATCGAGCATCTCACCTCGATGAACGAGGCGTGGGGTGCGAAGGCCCAGGTCGTGAATCAGTCAGTGCAGCATGACGGACGGCCGAACCAACCAGATCCCGACCACTTCAGCGTGGTGGTGCTCAGCTATCTCCGCGACGTGAAAGATCCGCTTCTCGCGGCCCGCGCCGCCCGACTACTTCCCGATTCATCGACCGTTCGTGTCCTGCACGCCGGTGACGCACACACCGACGGGTGGGCGGCTCGTGCTACCGCCGAACAAGCCTCGAATGAGCGATACACCTGGCTGGGCGAACTCGACCGAGAGGCGGCGGCCGACCTGTTGGCCAGGGCTCATGTGCTTGCGTGCACATCGCTGCTCGAGGGCGGCGCCAACGTGGTAAGCGAGGCGATCGCCGCCGGCGTTGCGGTTATCGGAACCAACATCGGCGGTAACCGCGGACTCCTCGGCCCCGATCATCCGGGCCTGGTGCCTGTTGGCGACGAGCACGCGTTGGCCAAGCTCATCACCTCACTCGAACACAATCCAGACCGCCTCGAAACCCTGCGCCAACGAAGCGTTGACCGCCAATGGATGGCCTCCCCCGACCACGAAAAAGCCCAGTGGCAACACCTGATTAACCGCCTCACCTAGCCACCAACCCAGGCAACCACTAAGAGTGATCGCTCAACCCGTTTTTTGCGACGTCTGACCCCTGGTCTGACCCCTCGTCTGACACTTGGTCTGACACTTGGTCTGACCCCTGGTCTGACACTTGGTCTGACCCCTGGTCTGACACTTGGTCTGACCCTTCGTCTGACCCCTGGTCTGACACCGGTTTAGCGGATGGTCTTTCTGATGCTGGTGGAGATGACGTCGACGAGGAGGGTTACGGCGATGAGAGCGAGGATGCTGGTGAGAATTCCGTCGTAGTCGAAG
>CALJDK010000100.1 GCA_938023735.1 uncultured Acidimicrobiales bacterium | reverse complement strand
GCGCCGTTCGAGCCTTCATGCTCGTCGTCGGTGACACACACCAAGTCGCGGCCGTCGTTGCCGGTGATCGACGATGTGCCATCGTCGGTACAACCGGAAGGAACACCGGTGACCGTCGAGCCGTCTTCCAGCCACTCCATACCTGCGGGAAGCGTCATCCGCAGCGTGGTGGCGGTTCCGTCGACCTCGTTGACGTTCCAGTCGATGCGGTACTGAATCTGATCCCAGGTTCGGACCACATTGTTCGCGTCGTTGAGGTCAAGGCCGGGCGTATGCGCGCCAAGACCATCGTCGAGCGGGTCGGCGGCCGAGAAGGCCGGCGTGCCATCAAAGTCGACGGTCAGAACGATTTCGTTCTGCTGCTGCGCGCTCGCGACCTGACCTAAGCCGAGAAGGCTTGCGATCATCGCCAACACAACCAACGTTGCGAAGCTCCGCCGGGGAGACCTCATGCGGTGTCCGTGGGATGTTGCGACGTTTGTTGCTCGGTCAAAAACGTTGGAAGACATGCCGGTCCTTCGACCGATGCCAAAGGAAAGTTACCGTAACAACGATCAGATGAGCGCGGTTTTCACTTTTTACCAATCTTGGGCGTGAGCGCCCCCGGGGCGGTAGGTCAAACGACCCAAAACGGACAGCAGCCCCGCCATCGGCGGGGCTGCGGCTTGATTGCTTTTTCGTACGAGGGTTAGCGGCTCTTTGAGATGTCGATGACTTCGGCCGAACCGCTGGCTGCATCGAAATCGGCAGCAAGACGCTCGGCGAGGTCTTCGTCGCCACTCGAGTAGAACTCCATTGGCTGGTAGCCGGGAGCATGAGGCTCGGTGGTGCGGTAGATCGGGAGACCCGTACCTGCCGGAATGAGCTTTCCAATGATGATGTTCTCCTTGAGGCCAAGCAGCGAGTCCGACTTCGACTCGATGGCGGCTTCGGTGAGAACCCGAGTGGTCTCCTGGAACGACGCAGCGGACAGCCACGACTCGGTTGCAAGAGACGCCTTGGTGATACCCATGAGTTCTGGGCGTCCCTCGGCTGGCTTCTTGCCTTCCTTCACCAGTTGACGGTTGACGTCGGTGTAGGTCTTCTGATCGACACGCTCGCCCGGCAAGAAGTCGGAATCGCCCGGCTCCTGCACGGCAACACGGCGGGTCATCTGACGAACGATGAGCTCAATGTGTTTGTTGTGAATCGATACACCCTGATCGCGGTACACCTTCTGTACCTCGTTGACGAGGTAGTTCTGGGTTTCGCGAACGCCCTTGATTTCCAAGAGCTCTTTGGGGTCACGAGGACCTTCGACAATGGCATCGCCAGCGACCACTTCCTGGCCGTCGGTGATCTCGAGACGGGCCTGCGGCGGAACGATGTAGGCATCTTCGTTGCCTTCATCGTCGACGATAAGGATGTTGAGACCCTTACCTTCGTCTTCACCGATGCGGATGGTTCCCGACGTGCGGGCCAGCGTGGCCTTGCCCTTTGGCGAGCGAGCTTCGAACAGCTCGACCACTCGAGGAAGACCACCGGCGATATCGCCTCCACCCGCAACACCACCGGTATGGAAGGTACGCATGGTGAGCTGGGTTCCCGGCTCACCGATGGACTGGGCGGCGATAACGCCGACCGCTTCCCCAACCTCGATGGTCTTGCCGGTGGCAAGCGAGGTGCCGTAGCAGGCAGCCGAGACGCCGAACTCGGAATCATCGGTGAGCGGCGAAAGCACACGAACACGGGTGACCGTCGTGTCGTCGCGCATGGCCTCCATCATTGGTTCGTTGACCTCGGTGCCAGCCTTGTAGGTGGTGCCGTCGGCAAGCTCGACATCGTCGGCCAGCGTGCGGCTGAGAAGACGGGTCTCGAGGTAGGTACGGCGGCCAGCTTCGTCGGGCTGAACATCTTCGAGCCAGATGCCACGGATCGGGCCGTCGGCCTCGAAGGGGCTCCAGTCGTTGATGATGAGCTCTTGCGCAACGTCGACAAGACGGCGGGTGAGGTAGCCGGAGTCAGCGGTACGAAGAGCGGTATCGACAAGACCCTTACGAGCGCCAGGAGTAGCAATGAAGTACTCCAGCATCGCGAGGCCTTCTTTGAAGTTGCTCTTGATGGGGCGAGGAATCATGTCACCACGAGGGTTGGCCACAAGACCACGCATACCCGCAATCTGGCGGACCTGCATCATGTTGCCTCGAGCACCAGAGTCGACCATGACGTCGATGGGGTTGAACTTGATGGCCTTGAGGCCCTCTTCCATCCGGTCCTTGACCTCTTCGGTAGCAGCCGTCCAGATCTCTACTTCCTTCTGGCGACGCTCACCGTCGGTGATAATGCCCCGACGGAACTGCTGCTCGACCTTGTCGGCTTCCTTCTCGTGACGGTCGAGGATCTCGGCCTTCTCGACCGGCGTACGAACGTCGTCGATGGAAACGGTAAGACCCGACTGGGTAGCGAACCGGAAGCAGGTATCCTTGATGCCATCGAGGCTTCGAGCCACAACAGCCTTGGGGAAGTTGCGAGCCAGGTCGTCGACGATGGTACCCATCTGACGCTTGCCGACTCGGAAGTTCACCCACGGGTAGTCGTCGGGAAGCACCGAGTTGAAGAACACCCGACCAACCGTGGTCTGGTGGTACGTGGCTGCCTGGCCGTTGGCCGGCGTGTCGACCAGCTTCGGGTGACGGAAGTTGATCTTGGCGTGAACGTGGATGTCGCCCATTTCGTAGGCTTCACGCACCTCGTCGAGGTTGCGGAAACTCTTGCCTTCGCCAACCGCTCCATCGGCTTCGGTGGTGAGGTAGTAGCCACCGATGATCATGTCCTGGGTTGGCGTTACCAGCGGACGGCCGTTGGCCGGGCTGAGTACGTTGTTGGCCGAGAGCATGAGCACGCGGGCTTCAGCCTGAGCTTCAGCCGACAGTGGCAGGTGAACCGCCATCTGGTCGCCATCGAAGTCAGCGTTGAACGCGGTGCAGACAAGTGGGTGCAGGCGAATGGCCTTACCCTCGACCAGCACCGGCTCGAAAGCCTGGATACCAAGGCGGTGAAGCGTTGGCGCACGGTTGAGCATGACCGGGTGTTCCTTGATGACCTCGGAGAGGACATCCCACACCTGCGGGCGGCGACGCTCGACCATACGCTTGGCCGACTTGATGTTCTGTGCCAGCTCTTCGTCGACAAGCTTCTTCATGACGAAGGGCTTGAACAGCTCGAGCGCCATGATCTTGGGAAGACCGCACTGGTGCAGGCGCAAGGTCGGGCCAACCACGATGACCGAACGGCCCGAGTAGTCGACACGCTTTCCAAGCAGGTTCTGACGGAATCGTCCCTGCTTACCCTTGAGCATGTCCGAGAGCGACTTGAGCGGACGGTTTCCGGGGCCGGTTACCGGACGACCACGACGGCCGTTGTCGAACAGCGCGTCGACCGCTTCCTGAAGCATGCGCTTTTCGTTGTTCACGATGATCTCGGGAGCACCGAGGTCGAGCAGCCGCTTGAGGCGGTTGTTGCGGTTAATGACTCGACGGTAAAGGTCGTTGAGGTCTGACGTTGCGAAACGGCCACCGTCGAGCTGCACCATCGGGCGCAGTTCGGGTGGGATAACCGGGACGACGTCGAGAATCATGGCGCGTGGATCGTTGACCCGACGATTGTTGTCGTCGCGACGGTTGAACGCCGCAACAATCTTGAGGCGCTTAATGGCCTTCTGCTTACGCTGGGCCGAAAGCGGCTTTACGCCCTCTTCGGGATCGATCTGGGCCCGAAGCTTGACTTCTTCTTCATCGAAATCGATGCGTTCGATGAGCTGCGCGATGGCGTCGGCACCCATGCCGCCTTCGAAGTACTCGCCGTAACGGTCGGTCATTTCCCGCCAGAGCATTTCATCTTCGATGATCTTGCGAGCGAAAAGGTCTTTGAACTCGTCGAATCCACGGTTGACGACATCGAGTTCTGCTTCGAAGCGCTCGCGAATTGCCGCAAGGTCCTTCTCGGCAGCCCGCTGACGAGCCTTCAGCTCGGTGTCTTTGACCTTCTCTTTTTCGAGCTCTTTGAGCTCTTCTTCGAGTTCTTCGTGACGCTCGGCCAGCTCGAGTTCCATCTCTTTGTTGATGAGTTCGCGCTCGCCAATGAGATCGGCTTCGAGGTTCTCGAGGTCTTTGTCGCGCTGTTCTTCATCGACGTGCACAACGATGTTGGCGGCGAAGTAGATGACCTTCTCAAGCTGCTTGGCCTTGAGCTCTTCTTTGGGCTGGGTGCCCATGAGCAGGTAGGCCAGCCAGGAACGGGTTCCGCGCAGGTACCAGATGTGAACGGCCGGTGCGGCAAGTTCGATATGGCCCATGCGCTCGCGGCGGACCTTCGAGCGGGTGACTTCTACACCACAACGCTCGCAGATGATGCCCTTGAAGCGGACACGCTTGTACTTACCGCAGTAGCACTCCCAGTCCTTGGTGGGGCCGAAAATCTTCTCGCAGAAGAGTCCGTCCTTCTCAGGCTTGAGGGTTCGGTAGTTGATGGTTTCTGGCTTCTTGACTTCGCCGTTGGACCACATACGGATGGAGTCCGCAGTTGCGAGTCCGATTCGGATCTGGCTGAAGTTATTGACGTCGAGCATAAAGATGCGTCCTGTCCGGTTTCGTGCTTCGTAAAGTGCTGGTACGTAGTGCTGGTAGTTCGGGGGCGGCTAGTGCCGGCTCGGTTAGCGGGCTGCGCGCTCGGCGGCGCGTCGTGCGTCTTCTTCGTCGGAGCCGCGCTCGGGGCGAGAAAGATCGATACCGAGTTCTTCGGCGGTACGGAACACGTCTTCGTCGAGTTCGCGCATTTCGATTTCTTCGCCCTCTTGGCTGAGGACTTCAACGTTGAGACACAGTGCCTGCATTTCCTTGATGAGCACCTTGAAGCTCTCGGGAATGCCGGGCTCCGGGATGTTCTCGCCCTTGACGATGGCTTCGTAGACCTTGACTCGGCCGAGGACATCGTCGGACTTGATGGTGAGCAGCTCCTGCAAGCAGTAAGCGGCGCCGTAAGCCTCGAGGGCCCACACTTCCATCTCTCCGAAACGCTGACCACCGAACTGCGCCTTACCACCGAGCGGCTGCTGGGTGATCATGGAGTATGGCCCGGTGGAGCGGGCGTGGATCTTGTCGTCGACAAGGTGAGCCAGCTTCAGGATGTACATGTAGCCAACCGTTACCCGGTTGTCGTAGGGCTCGCCGGTGCGGCCGTTGTACAGCTGTACCTTGCCATCGGGCTGCATCATCACCGTGCCGTCGTCGGCTTCACCCGAGAGGTTCTCGAGCAGGCTTTGGATGGTTGGCTTGTCGCCGGCTTTGTCCTCTTCATCCCAGTGAGCTCCGTCGAACACCGGCGTGGCGATGAACTTGGAAGCTGGGGTGCTGGGACGGGTTTTGTTCTCGGTACGGGGCGGCTGATCGCCGACCTTGTCGCCGTCGATTTCCCAGCCCCAACGAGCCGCATAGCCAAGGTGCGCTTCGAGCACCTGGCCAACGTTCATGCGGGACGGAACGCCGAGCGGGTTGAGAATGATGTCGACCTGAGAGCCATCGGCGAGGTGCGGCATGTCTTCGAGCGGCAGGATTTGGGAGATAACACCCTTGTTGCCGTGTCGACCAGCGAGCTTGTCGCCAACGCTGATCTTGCGCTTTTGACCGACGTAGACCCGCACGAGCTGGTTGACGCCGGGCGGAAGCTCATGAGCTTCGTCTCGGCTGAATACCTTGACGTCGATGACCTTGCCGGATTCACCGTGTGGAACCTTGAGCGAGGTGTCGCGAACTTCGCGGGCCTTCTCACCAAAGATGGCACGCAGCAGACGCTCTTCTGGGGTGAGCTCGGTCTCGCCCTTGGGGGTGACCTTGCCGACCAGAACATCGCCCGGACCAACCTCGGCGCCGACACGGATAATGCCGCGTTCGTCGAGGTCAGCGAGGATCTCTTCGCTGAGGTTGGGGATATCCCGAGTGATTTCTTCGGGGCCAAGCTTGGTGTCGCGAGCATCGATTTCGTGCTCGTGCACGTGGATCGAGGTGAGTACATCGTCTCGGACCAGACGCTCCGAGAGGATGATGGCATCTTCGAAGTTGTAGCCCTCCCAGGTCATGAAGGCGACCATGAGGTTCTTACCGAGGGCAAGCTCGCCATGATCGGTTGATGGACCGTCGGCCAGAACCTGACCAGCCTTGACCTTGTCGCCTTCGCGAACCCGAGGCTTCTGGTTGATTGAGGTGTCCTGGTTCGAGCGCTCGAACTTGTGCAGGCGGGTTACCACCTTGCCGATGTTCTTGTACTCGACGGTGATCTGGGTGCCGTCGCACTCGGTGACCACACCATCTTCGAGAGCAACCACCATGTCGGCGGCGTCGTTGGCGGCACGGGCCTCGACGCCGGTTCCGATGTAGGGAGCCTCGGCGGTGATGAGTGGAACAGCCTGACGCTGCATGTTGGCACCCATGAGGGCCCGGTTTGCATCGTCGTGCTCGAGGAAGGGGATAAGAGCGGTTGCGACCGAAACAATCTGCTTCGGCGAAACGTCCATCATCTGGACTTCGTCGGGGGTAACCATCGAAATCTCGGTGGTGGCACCGAAGAAGATGTCCTGTTCGAGCTGAAGACGAAGGTCCTGCAGCGATGCCGCCTGGGGCGAACGCCGCACAAGAACTCGGTCGTTGAGGAACTTGCCGTTCTTGTCGACCGGCGCGTTGGCCTGAGCGACGACGTATTCCTCTTCTTCATCGGCGGCGAGGTACACGATCTCGTCGGTAACCTTGCCGTTCTTGACCACCCGGTACGGCGATTCGATGAAGCCGAACGGGTTCACTCGGCCATAGGTGGCGAGTGCACCGATGAGGCCAATGTTTGGACCTTCAGGTGTCTCGATAGGACACATACGGCCGTAGTGCGAGAAGTGAACGTCTCGAACTTCGAAGCCGGCACGCTCACGCGACAGACCACCCGGGCCGAGCGCCGAAAGGCGACGACGGTGGGTGAGGCCCGAAAGCGGATTGACCTGGTCCATGAACTGCGACAGCTGCGAGGTTCCGAAGAACTCCTTGATGGCTGCAACAACCGGACGGATGTTGATGAGGGTCTGCGGGGTGATGGCCTCGACGTCCTGGGTGGTCATGCGCTCACGCACGACTCGTTCCATACGGCTAAGACCAATGCGGACCTGGTTCTGGATGAGTTCGCCGACCGAACGGATACGACGGTTTGCGAAGTGATCCTGATCGTCGAGGCGGTAGCCGGGCTCACCCTTTGCCAGGTGAAGCAGGTAGGTGCAGCTGGCCAGAATCTCGCTGGTGGTAAGCACCGACTGGGTGGGATCGGGCTTTTCGAGCTCGACCTTCATGAGCTTCTCGAGCTTTTCGATCTCGGGGCCGAGCTTACGGTTGAGCTTGTAGCGACCAACTCGGCTCAGGTCATAGCGACGAGGCTCGAAGAACGCGTTCTTGAAGTAGGAACGAGCGGACTCGAGAGTGGGCGGCTCGCCTGGACGGGCACGCTTGTAGATCTCGATGAGTGCTTCGTCCTGGGTAGGAGCGGTTTCGCGATCTTTCTCCCACTGGCCTTCGAGGAAGTCGAAGTGGTTGACGAAACGGTCGATGAAGCCAGGTTCGTTTTCCTCGTCGAAGCCGAGCGCACGAAGAAGCGTGAACATGGAGAGGCGACGCTTACGAGCCACCCGGGTTCCGGCGGTGACGTCTTTGCCCGGCTTTTGCTCGACATCGAACTCGATCCACTCGCCACGGTAGGGGTGGATGGTTCCGGTAACGAGCTGGTGCTTGGCGAGGTTACGCAGTCGGTACCGCTCGCCGGGCTGGAAGATGACGCCTGGTGAGCGGACGAGCTGGGAGACCACGACACGCTCGGTGCCGTTGATCACGAAGGTGCCCTTGTCGGTCATCATGGGGAAGTCACCCATGAACACGGTCTGCTCTTTGATTTCACCGGTGTTGGAGTTCATGAACCGAGCGCGCACGAAAATGGGCGCGCTGTAGGTCATGTCCTTTTCTTTGCACTCCTCGACGGAGAACTTTGGCGGTGGCCGAAGGTCCTCGTCGTTGGGGTCAAACTCGAGTTCGAGTTGGAGCGTTTCGGTGAAGTCCTTGATGGGCGAAATGTCGCGGAACGTGTTCGCGAGTCCTTCGTCGAGGAACCACTTAAACGACTCTCGCTGAACAGCGATGAGGTCGGGCAATTCGAGCGCTTCACCGATATTCTCAAACGAGAAGCGTTCGCGAGCAGCTGATCGATCAGTCACTCAATACTCCTTGGAGCCTAAAAAGACTCATTGTTCTCTACTTTGGAGGCCCACAGAAAAGAGCACGAAACGCAGACGCGTTAAGAAAACTGTAAAGGGTCACCAAGAGCAGGGAAGGGCGTGCACGGCGTAGCTAAGGCTACTGGCGCAGAGCACAACAAGGCAACCCGACCGAAATCGAGTTGTTTTTCCTGCTTCTCAGCCTCTTCGCTACCTCTTGGCTACTTCTTGGCTGCATCGTGTGAATACAGCCAAACCAAGGCTACTTGCGGGCGTAGTCCCTCTTCGTTGACGTAACGATAAGGGTCCAGAACGCAGGGGTCAAGACTACCGTTCGCCGATCGAAACCAGCGGACCATTCAGTGAAACCTGCCAGGCATCGGAGAGATCGGACCGTACGTCGGGTGGAACCGAAAGCTCGATGCTTGCGAGCGCCGGGTGTCCCGTCACGTTCTCTCGCACCGATTGAAGGTATCGCCGATCGGACTCCCAGCTGCTGGGAGCGAAGTCGGTTCTGCCATCGAATAGTGCGACGACGACCAACAGCCCCCGGCTATCGGCGGCATTGAGTAGTTCGACGATTGCTTCGACCGGCAGCGCAGTATCGGTGGTAATCGGGAATCGCACAACGTTGGAGTCTGGAGCCGACGACTCCCACGCGTCCAGCGCCGCATCGATCTGACTCAACAGCTCCTGCGGAACCCGAGCGGCGGGCGCTTGCGATTCGTCCCCAAAGGCAAGGGACTCGTCCCCAAAGGCAAGGGATTCGTCCCCAAAGGCAGGGTTCGATCCTGGGCCGCTCGACCCGTTTCTGGCGAGCCCGCCTTGCACCGCGAGATCGATGGGCGGACCAGCGATTCCGAGCTCGGTCAAGACCTCGTTGGTGGTGGGGGCACCGTTGTCGACGAGCCAGCGCCCATCGATCGCTCGACGAACCCAGTGATGGATGCGCCAGTTGCCATCTTCGAGCACCAAAACTGCCTCGTAGGATTCGTCCGTTTGGAAGAACCGCCGACGTCCATCGTCGAAGAGCTCGGCCCGAATGAACCGACTGTTTTCGGCGGTGAGGCCCAGCACCTGTTTGTCTGCGGACAAAAACGTCGCCTGCAGTTCGTGGCTCAGCTGATGCACCGGGCGACCGCTGGACTCTTGCGCTCCTGCCAGCACCCCTTCGAGCGCCGAGTCAGAGAAATAGGCTTCCATCCCACTTGTGGTGCCGGTCTCGGCGGCAACCGTCATCTGCGACCAGGCGCGGATCCATGAAGAGGTCACATCGATCCGCATCAGCGGCGAGATCGGCTCCGATACCGCCTCGTCGTCTGGCAACCAGGTCACGGCATCGAGCAACTCGTCGGGAAGCTCTGCGGCATTGGTGAAGACGTCGGCGCTCTGTCCACTGCGGGTCACCGTTGAAAGCAGCGATCCGAACCCGGACAGCACGGTCAGCCCAGCGACTCCCACCACCACAAGGAGCGCCAAGCGCAGAACCATCTTGCGGCGTCCACCGTTGGAGCGGGCAGGCTTTTGGGGCCCGGAGGGCGTTTCGGCGTTGGGCGCACTCATGGCTGCCCGTCCAGGTCGATCGACACAACCTCGCCCAAGACACCTACATCCACCCGTCCCGAAACCTCAGCCACGACCACGCTGGCCGCGCCCAACTCGAGTGGAACGGTGATCTCGCCCGACGGCGTTGTAACGGTGGCGATGGTGCCGTCGGGTACGAAACTCTGTCGGGTGGAGATGACAGGGCCGACGAGAATGAGGGTTCCGTCCGGCTGTGGCTCGACGTTCACTTCGAAGCTGCGAATCGCAGACTCGAACCGAAGAACCAGTGCATCGCTCTCGCGGCCGCTTGCGGTTGCGATGAGATCGACCGATCCGGCCATATCGGGCACTTCGAAGACGAACTCGGCCACCGCCTCGACAGTCACGGAACGGAGCCGACGAGTTCCCGAAGCACCTGCCGCGTCGAGGAAGACAACCGTGCCATCAGGAAGTGGATTGTTGAAGCGGTCGCGTAGCTCGCTGGTTCGGATCCGTACCAGTGCGTGGCCATCGGCAGGCGGAAGCGGGTCGACGAGAGCGAGGGAAAAGCGCTCGGGAACGTCGGCGACCTCAAGGAACGACCGTTCGGGGGCAATCTCGTTACCGACCTGCACGCCAAGGCGGGTTCGACCCGCAGTCGTACCCGAAACAACCCTCTCGTGAGTCAGCAGACCGGCCGTGGCCGATCGCAGCGTCTCGGCCTCAAGTGACTGCCGGGTGACCTGCGTGACGACCTCGGTGCCATCGGCAACCGGGTTTCCAAATTGGTCGGTGGGGACCACCACCAGCATGGAGAAGTCGTCGTTGTTGGCAACGACGGTGCGGGGGCCCACGAACACGTCGACGGGACCACGCGCCGGCCCGGGCGTGATCTCGACGGTCGAGGTTCCGACCCTGCCGAGTGCACGAGCAGTGAGGAGCGCGATGCCCGACGAAGGTCCATCGGTCGGCGGGATCGAGAACGAGGCGCGGTCATCGCGGCTCAGTGCCTGAAACGAACGAGGACCGTATCCGGTGTCTACCGTCAAGGTCACCAGCTGTCCGTGACCACCGCCAGCCACATCGACGTCGAACGATTCACCGGCATCGGCCGAGACTGGGCCATCGATCGTCAACTCGTCGACACCGATGGGGAACGAAACCGGAACCGGCTGGCGAGTCAACGTCAACGCAGCTGCACACAGCCCGATACAAGCCAGCACGACCATGCCTCCGGCAACCCCGCGTCTCATGATGCCTCCGGCAACATTGTGACCACGTCGATCTGGACCCCGGTGAACTCACCCGGAACATCGCCAGGCAACGGCAACACAACCCGCAGCGGATCGAGCCCCTCGCCCTCGGCAACCGCGCCGTTGTCGAAAACCTGTACCGGCAACGAGATCTCGCGAATCTCGTCCAGGGCCGGAATGTCCAACACAAAGTCCCGAGACCGCTGAGGTCGAATCGCTGAGTCAATAAAGACCCGGTGAACCCAGCCAACGTTGCCCTCGTCATCGAGGAAACTGACAATGACCGTCGGGATGGTCGCTTCCACCAGGCCATCGTTTCGAAGTTCGCCCACGATCTGCCAGGAACCGCCGCTCTGGTCTCCCTCTCCCCCAACTTCCTCTGCGACGGCATCAACCTGCACCACTCTGGCATCGTTGAGCTGCAGACCTCGGAACAATCCCTTCTGGGTCACCACCGCCTTCGCGTATACCTCCACCGACACGATCTCGTCGGTCAGCTCAAGTGGCGAAAAGGCCAGCGGATCGAAGTCGACATCGGTGCCGGCAGCAACTTCCTCGAAGTCGATCCGAAACGGCGTGGACTCACGCGGCAACAGTGTTCGCATCATGTGATCGGTTGCGTTGTACCGAGCGACGACCCTGTCATCTCGGTCGCGCAGAATCGCCGTGAGGGTCAGGTCGGCCGGGTCGACATCAAGGTTCATGACCTCCCCGACCACTACCGGCAGACCATTGCGTTCAACGATCGATGCCGAGCGAATGTGCAGCTCGGGGCGGTCTTGGATATCGGTGAGTTCACTCGTTGCCGACGTAACGCGGCGACGCCCAGCGATGAGGTAATCCACATCGACCCGACGCGAAAGTTGATCCGGCGGAACAGTGAAATCAGCAGGTTCGGGAGTTACGAACCATGAAGCCCCTCGGCGCACCATCGCGATATCGCGTTCGACGGGGTACCAGTCGATGGCTGTCAGGTACTGCAGATCTGCCCGCACGGTGGCAGTGAGATCGTCCCGGCTCATGATCTCGGTGGTCATCGAGTCGAGCTTGGCGAAGCTCGCCAACAAACCACCATTGACCGATTGCTGCAGACGCCAGAGTTCGTAATCGGGTCGAGTCACCGGGTCGAGTCGTTCATACGCCGATTCCCAGCGGCGAAAGTCGAGGTCATCAAAGTACGCCTCGACCACACCATCAGGTTGTAATTCTGCTGGCCGACTCAACACCATCGATGTGGGGATGATGCACAACACCGCGCCGGCCGCAGCGACACGGAGCACTCGTCGACGGGGCGCGGCCTCTTGCGCGAGACGGGTTCGTGCCGCCGCCAAAAGCCGCCTGCCCCACGGGTCGCGTTTCGGAGCGCCTTCGACGCCCCACTCTTCGGCCTTCGCCGCGCGGCGAGCGAGCAAGCGGTCGAACCACCCCAGCGGGCCAACAAGAAGAGCATCGCCGGCTTCCGCTCCTCTCCCCTCTCGGAACCGTGGCGAACTTACGACCAGCAGCAGCATCAACAGCGCAGTAACGATCGCCAGGGGTGGCACCGTTCCCCACATGATTCGCTGCCAGGTCGGAAGCTCTCTGACCGGCAAGATGGCGGGAAGGGGTTCGATGTCGGCGCGTTCCCAAACCACGATGCCGTTCTCGAGCGGGCCCAGCGACTGCCAGCCAAGGACATGGAGCAGCGGGTCGTAGAACTGATCGTTCGAGAACACGAACTTCAGGTGGTATTTCTCGGGCACTTCGAGGAACTGCTGCAGCGAACCCAGACCCGATACGCCTCGGTACTTCGCACCTTCGAGTCGTTCCACCGAGGTCGAGGTGAGTTCGGGGAGGCGCCGAACCGAGTGATAGTTGCCGTCGACCTGCGTGACGGTGGTCTGGGCCGAGAGCCATGCCATCTGGTCACCGAAGCCGAGTGTGAGGAACCGCCAACGCTCATGCTGATCCTTCTCGAGGAACGCCACAATTGGATCTGGGTCAATCGGATCCGGCTGAAACGGGCGGTGCTGCGCGAGCGTCGACGCAAACAACGCCGTCGACAGCAACAGCACCACCATGGTCACCTGCGAAGTACGCAGAAGTAGTGGGCCACCGGTCCGCTTCAGCCACGCGGCAATCGACCCCCGTTCAACGCTGATAACGAACAATCCGGCAAGAGGCAGTATCTGAATCGCGGCCCAAAAGGTGAACCGGTCGAGCGTAAGGATGTCAAAGGCCGGACCCAACAACCATTTGGGAATCGGCGTGGTCCCTCCGGTGCCGAGAACAAAGAGCAAGCCAATCGATGCTGCGAGCGGCCACATTCGATCAACCACTGCCCGCAGTAATGCGTACGGCAGGACCAACAACATCAGGCCCCACGGGATAAAGAAGAAGATCAGTCCAATGTTGAGATCGGCGAGGAAGTTGGCCCGACTTCCATGCGGAATCGGGATCTGCGTAATGGGGTCATTGCTCGACCACAGCCAGTACGGCAGCACCACCACAACGAGGGCACCAATGATGCACGGACCAAGGACTGCTCCCCGCACGATTGCCGGCAGCACGCGCCGAAGGCGCTTCGCCGCCAGAGGAATAAGGGTTTGGCGGACGACCGGAATCAGCGAGTCGGGACCTTCGTCGGATCGTGGGGTTCGTGACTGGGCCAGAAGCCCGGCCACCAGCACGGGGCCAAGAAAGAACACCGAACCAAAAAGCGTCGTCACATGGTGCCCGGCAGTGCAGGCGGCGAGCACGGTTGTGCCGACGACGAGGTCGCGCACCCGGCCTTCGAATACCCAGGCGCGAATAAAGGGAAGCGCGTTGAGAAGAAACGCAAGCGCGAACGTCGTTGGTAGCTGACCGTAGAGATGGACGGTCTCGGCAATCGCCGATGAGCAGACCAACAGCAGCGATGCGTTAGCTGCGGCCTCATCGTTTACCCAAAGCCGGCTGAACCGATAGACGCCAACCGTGAGAAGCAGCAGCGTGGAGATCTGCACGATCACGAACGCCGACGACAAACTCCCCGTGAGCTTCGACACCGCCGCCATCGCCATATGGGTCCCGGGCGGATACGAGACCGTCGTGAAGCCGGTGTACCAGCGCTGGTCCCACGTGCTGAACCAGTCGCGAGCGTAGTGATCGCCGAGGAACATGTGCACGTAGGCGTCATAGGTGCCCCGGAAGGTCCCAAACAGAAGGAGGCTCCCGTGAAAAAGCACGACGAGCACAAGGGCCCACCGCAGGCGCGGCGGAACCTTGAGGCGCCACCGCAATGTGGCGGTGTCGGCCGCGTTGGCCGAACGGTCGTGTTTGGACACCTTCTCCAATCGGCACGACTTGAGAGACCGTTATTAAACAGCGCGTTTCGACGATAGGAACCTGCTCAGCCACCACAGCTGACGGGGCAAACGTGAACGACAAACCTGAAGCCGGCGATCGGCGCTACAAAAAGCTCCTCGAGAACATCGACGACACGGTTACCGTGGTCGATGCCACCGGCGCGACCCTTTGGACCACCGCGTCAATCCGCCGTGACTTGGGGTACGAGCCAGGATTCTGGGAAGACGCCGACTTGTTCTCGCTTGTTCACCCGGGCGACTCACAGCTGATCGTCGATCGGTTAGCGGAACTGCTGGCCGACCCCCGACTCGTGATCCACGACGAGGTTCGTCTGAGTAGCCCCGAAGGCGACTACGTCAACGTTCGCTTTACCGCCGTGAACCTGCTCGACGATCCCGATATCGGTGGCATCGTGTTGACCTCGCGCTCCAACGAAGCCGAGGTTGCCCACCGCAAACTGCAGGCGCAACGCGAAGCCGAACTGCTTGCGCTCAGCGAAGCCCAGACCGATCTCCTCACATCGGTCAGCCACGAAATGCGCAACCCACTGCACGCAATTTCCGGACTCGCCGAGCTGCTTGCCGCCGAGGAATCCCTGAACCAGTCGGCGGCACGAGCCGTCGAGTCCCTGGGCCGCGAGACCGATGCCCTACGTCGAATGATCGACGACCTGTTGGACTTCTCGAAGGCTGCAGCCGGACGGATGGAGCTCGATCTCAAACCCTTCTCCCCCGCTGTCGTCGCCGACCAGTCGATGTCAGCCTTTCGGGTGGCCGCGGCCAAGAAAGACCTGACCCTCACCGCTACCATCAGCCCCGAGGTTCCGCTCACGGTGCTCGGCGATGCCTTCCGGATCCGCCAGATTCTGATGAATCTATTGTCGAACGCCGTCAAGTACACGACGGATGGATCGGTCGAACTCGAGCTCTCACTCCTCGCAAACGGGCGCCTTCGCTTCAGTGTGCGTGACTCCGGTCCCGGTATTCCCGACGGAGCGGTATCCACCATCTTTGACCCCTACGAGCAGGCTCGCCGCACCGACAGCAAGAAGGGAACCGGGCTCGGCCTAGCCATCACCAAGAACCTCGTCGAATTGATGGGCGGCACGCTGCAGCTGACTTCGGGCGACACCGGCACCCACTTCTGGTGCGACCTACAACTCGCGGAAGCCAGGCGAGCCTCGGACCGGGCTGAGGCAGCGCCGGTAGGAGGCTCTGGCATTGTCCTGGTAGTCGATGACAGCGATGTGAACCAGATGTTGTCGTCGTCGCAACTGGAGCGGCTGGGCTACACACCCCGAACCGCCAGCGGAGGAATTGAAGCCCTCGAAATCCTTGCGTCGTCCCAGATCGATCTGGTGCTGATGGACTGGCACATGCCCGACCTCGACGGCCTTGAAACAACCCGCCGAATCCGAGCGCGCGAAACTGAAACCGCCGCCGCACGAATCCCGATCATCGCCGTGACAGCGAGCGCCGTGTCGGGCGATCGCGAACGATGCCTCGATGCGGGAATGGACGACTACCTTGCCAAGCCCGTGTCCCTCGGCGACCTAGCAACGATGGTCGGCCGTTGGATCGGCGGGCCGGAAGCCGGTTCGTCCAAAGGTGTCGCAGCTCGAACTGCGCCGGGGGTTGACCAAACTCGAATCGACGAACTCGTCGATGAACTCGGCGATCGGACCATCGTCGCCAACGTCGTTGCGACGTTCCTTACCGAGCTTCCCAAATGGCAGACCGCGCTGGTCGACGGCGTCGCCGCAAATGACTTCACCACGGCAAAGCGATCGGCCCACACCCTCAAATCCACCGCTTCGTTGCTCGGTGCTCACGGACTTGCCGCGACGTGCGCCGACTTCGAACAGGCCGCCGAAGAAAACCCTGCCGACGCGGCGGCAATGGTCGACCGCTTCGTACAGGAAGCAAACGACACGTCAACCCAACTTTCTGAAATCCACTCGCAGCTCGATCAAGCTGCCTGAATCCCCTCAACACAATTCCCTCAACCATGACAAGAAGGAGCCACCGATGAAGGGCGTTATTTTCAATGCCGTCGAAGACGCAGTTACCACGTTGTATTCGGCCGACACCTGGGATGATCTGCTCGATGAGGCTGGCCTCACTGGCGACTACACGTCGCTTGGAAGCTACGACGACGGCGATCTGTTCCTCCTCGTCGGCGCGGCGTGCAAAGCAACCGGCCACCAACCCGAAGCTCTTATCCGCACCCTCGGCGAATACGCGTTCCCGCACCTTGCGAGCAGGTACCCAGAACTGGTCGACGGCGCGTCGACGTTCGAGTTTCTACGAGCGGTCAACGACATCATTCACCCCGAGGTCCTCAAGCTGCACCCCGATGCGAAACCGCCGGAGTTCGAGTTCGAAGACCGTCCCGACGGAGCACTGCGCATGACCTACACCTCAGCGCGCAAACTCGGCGTGCTGGCCGAAGGTCTCATCCACGGCGCAGGCAGCCAGTTTGGCGAAACCCTCGACATCGAAGTGGTCTCGGGATCGGGCGAGGAGGTCACGGTGTTCGACATCCGTGTCGTGGAAGCAGCGGCTACCGGGACCACCGAACAAGCGGCATAACCACCTATGAGCACTCCTGGGGATCCCGCCGATCAGGCCGAAGACCAACAGTCGCCAGAATGGTTGACCAAGCGAATTTCTCGACTCGAGCGACGGCTCGCCCGAGAACGGTCGGCCCGCGCGGAAGCCGAGGAGATCGCCGATCGCGGCATGCGCGAGCTCTGGCTGACCAACCGTCAACTCGATGAGCGCGTGGCAGAACGAACCGCCGACCTTGAAGCGACGCTTCAGGAGCTTGAGGTGGCCTCGACGTCGCGTGAGCGTTTTCTGTCGGTGTTGAGCCACGAGATGCGCACCCCTCTCAACGGAGTGCTGGGCATGCTTGAACTGCTCGACCCCTACACGTCGGGCGATCAAGGAGCTCGGTATCTTTTGGCAGCGCGTGAATCGGCCGCTGGACTCGACAACCTTGTGCGACGGCTCCTCGACATGGTCGAGCTCACCACGGGGTCGATGACCACAAGCCTCACCACCGTGCTCGCCGACGACATCGTCGGTGAGGTTCAGCAGCGTTGGCAGACCAAGGCCCTTCGGTCCGGGCACTTGCTGTCGATCACCTCGTTCTTTGCTGGGCAACAGCTCCATGTCGACAGCGGGCGGCTCTATCAAATCATCGACGAGTTGCTGGAGAATGCCGTGACCTACGCGAACCCCGGCTCACTGCAAGTTCGCATACTGCCGTCGGCGAGCAACGTTGTGGTCGAGGTGGAAGATGATGGCCCGGGAATCGACCCAGAGATCCTCGAACGAATCTCGTCAGACCTCAACTACGTCGATATGTCAACCAGCCGGGTAAGCCAAGGCCTAGGACTTGGCCTGGCGTTGAGCCAGCGCATCGCAACCGCGCTGGGAGGCGAACTCACAGTGGAGTCATCAGCGACGGGCGACACTTCTTCACCAGCTCCTGCCCACGACCGCACCATCGCTCGACTCACACTGCCGGCCGGACTTTCTGAAGACGCTCAGGCGGCCTAGCCAAACGCGCCAGTGGGCGGGAGCCGAGCGAAATACACAAACGACCGCCATATCTGTGATCAAGTTTCGGGCCAAGTACGCCGTTCCTAGAGGTGGAGGTCGTTTTCCCCACCATGGCCAGCACTCGTCCCATCATCCCCCGCCGCATCGGCGTCATCACCGCCTTCCCCCCGGGCCGCAACTCGCTGAATGAGTTCGGCTATCACTTCGTTCATCACCTCGCGGCCAACGAAGACGTCGAAGGCGTCGTGGTTTTTGCCGACGAAACCGATGCTGGGCCGCCAAAGCTCTTAGCTCCAGGCCCCTTGGCGGACAAGGTGGAGAACGTCGTCTCCTGGAAGTTCAACGATGTCACCAACCCGTTGCGACTGGTTCGGGCAGTGAAGAAGAGCGGCGTCGACGCGGTCATCTTCAATCTGCAGTTCGCAACTTTTGGCGATCAGCGCGTTCCCGGCGGACTCGGCCTACTCATTCCGGCAATGCTCAAGAAAGCCGGAGTCCCCACAGCCGTCGTGCTGCACAACCTGGCCGACAACGTCGACATGCAAGACGCCGGGTTTGCCGACTCGAAAATCATGGCCAAGCTGATGACCACGGCAGGACGGGCGCTCACGCGAGCCATCCTTCAGGCAGACTACGTGGCGCTCACCATCCCGCGTTACGTCGAGTACCTCCGCTCCAGCTACAACGCCACCAACACGATCCTGGCGCCACACGGCAGCTTTGAAGAGATCGACGAACCCAGCTTCGGGCTTCCCGAAGGTCCCACCCGACAGATCCTGGCCTTCGGAAAGTGGGGAACGTATAAGACCGTCGACGTCCTGGTCGATGCGTTTCGCCAGCTTCATGATCGCGGCTACGACGATCTCGAACTCGTCATCGCCGGAACCGACAGCCCCAACTCTCCCGGTTACCTCGCCGGGGTCGCCGAAGGATGTTCGGATCTCGCCAACGTAACCTTCACCGGCTACGTCGAAGAGGAAGATGTGGCGGGGCTCTTCTCGTCCGCTGCGGTAACGGCGTTCCCGTACACGTCCACCACCGGAAGTTCCGGAGTTCTCCACCAAGCGGGCTCCTACGGTCGAAGCGCGGTTCTCCCCGCAATTGGCGACTTTGCCGAGGTCATCGAAGAAGAAGGCTTTGTTGGCCAGTACTTCGAACCCGGCGATGCCACCAGTCTCGCTGATGCGCTCACCAAACTTCTCGACGACCCAACCCTCAATGCCGAGCAGGGGCAGCGCAACTATCTAGCGGCCACCGGGATACCGATGGCCGAGGTCATCGACTGGCATCTGATCCACTTGACCGACCTTCTCAACAAATGAGTGCCGACCCGGCCACACAGGAAAATTCCTCGGCAAAAACCGGCGGAAAACACCTTGCGGCAAGTGGATCAATTCTTGGTGTCGCCATCATCCTGGCGAACGCCGGAAACTACCTGCTCAATGTGTTCCTTGGTCGCTGGCTCACGCCCGCCGAGTTCGCCGATGCGAACCTTATGGTCACCATCATGTTGCTCGTCACCGCAATCGCGGTGAGCCTGCAGCTCATTGCCGCCCGCTTCGCCAGCATCAATGACGCCACCGGCGATCACGGCGAAACCGCTGCCATGGCCGCGTGGCTCGAGCGTCGGGCCGGCATCGCTGGCCTTGCGGTCGGCCTGACCTTGGTCATCGGCGCACCCGCATGGCGTACGTTCTTCAACTCCGAGTCGGCGCTTCCCTTCGTGATCCTTGGCGTTGGAATGCCCTTCTATCTTGTGCAAGCTGTCGGCCGCGGCGTTCTTCAGGGGCGCCTGACCTTCCGCCCACTTGCCGCCACCTTCATCGTCGAGATGGTTGTGCGCGTCGTCGCCGGTGTATCCCTCGTGGCTCTTGGGGCCGGAGTCGAAGGTGCAACGCTCGGACTCACGTTGTCGTTTCTCGCCACCTGGCTTCATGTGCGAATACTCACCAGCCACCGCGAGGCTGGCCCGCTCTCGGCAACAACCGTGCGGAGCGTCATCACCTACGCCGGGCCGGTCGGCGTACTTCTCCTCGGCCAAATCATCATCAACAACGGCGACGTACTCATCGCCAAGCGATTCCTCGAGCCCGAAACCGCCGGTGTCTACGCTGCCATAGCGCTCGTCGGCCGGGCCGTGTTCTTCCTTTCGTGGTCGGTTGCCACCACGCTCTTCCCGGCCGCCGCTCAACGCGATCAAGCTGGCGAAGACAGCAACGGTTTGCTCTATAGCGGGCTCGGCATCGTGGCCCTCATGGGAGTCGGCTTCGTCGTTGGCGCCAAACTTCTTGGCGGCATCGTGCTCGGCGAAGTGTTTGGCCCCGAATACGGCGGCGTCTCGAACCAACTCGCCCTCTACGCCTTTGCAACCTCGTTGTTCGCGATGGCCAACCTCATCGTGAGCCACCATCTCTCCATGGGCCGGCGCCGCGAGTCATTCCTGCTCGTCGGTGGTGGCGTCGTCCAAACCATCCTCCTTCTTGTCGGCCGCGGGTCGATCGACTCCCTTATCAGCGCTCAGGTCACCGCAATGGCACTCCTTCTGGCAGTGATCGCAGCAAGCCATGTCCTCGGCCTCCGGTCGAAACAACCCGCCACGGTCACCGCCCACCCGACCACCATTACCCCTTCCGAATCCCACCTCGATGAGAAACGAGCAGCAGCATGACCGAAACCGATCTCGCCGCCTACCGCCACTGGGCGACGACGCCCCTCCAAACCAAGCCGACTTATTCGGTGGTCATACCGGCGTACAACGAAGAATGGCGCATCATCCCCACCATCGGCGCGATCGCGACTCACATGTGCGCGCTCGGAGAGCCATGGGAGATGATCGTCGCCGACGACGGGTCGACCGACTCAACCGTTGAACTGGTAGCCGATCTCGGCCTTGCCAACCTCAACCTGTTGGTGGCCGATGCGAACGGCGGAAAGGGAAGTGCCGTGCGTCGGGGCATCTTCGAGTCGTCGGGCGAGATCGTACTGTTCGCCGACGCCGACCAGTCCACTCCCATCGAGCAGTTCGGCGACCTTCTGGCCAAGATCGATGAAGGCTACGACGTTGTGGTGGGCTCTCGTGCAGCCGTCGGCGCCGATGTCGCAAGTAAGTCTTTGTCTCGAACCATCTTCAGCTACGGACTCAAGACGCTCGTCCAGACCCTGTTTCGGATTCCGGTGTCCGACACGCAGTGCGGTTTCAAAATGTTCACCGCCGACGCCGCCATGCTGCTGTTTTCTCGACAGGTGATCGATGAGTTCTCTTTCGATCTCGAGATCCTTTTCTTGGCCAAGAAGTTCGGACTCCGAACCACCGAGGTACCGGTGACCTGGATCGACGCTCCCGGCTCGAAGGTCGATGCGGCAAAGGTTGCGGTGGAGTTCGTGAAGGACCTCATCGCGATTCGTCGCAACGACCTTGCTGGCGTCTACGCGACCGACAATCACCACCCAGACTCGGCGGGCGTGAAAGCGGGAGGCTCAATCCCGTCCCAAACCAACCGACAGGCAGCTTGAGGTTGACCCCATGAACATCATCCCCACCGTCTCCGAAATCGAACTTCAAGGCCGCTTCGATGCCCATGAAGCCGAGTCCTTTCGAGAGATCGTCGACGGAATCCTTGCGAACAGCGCAAGCCTGAGCGTCGTGCTCACCGCCGTCGATTTCGTCGATTCAACCGCACTTGCCGAACTCGTGCGAGCGATGAAGCGTTGCCGTGAGGCAGGTGGAGATCTCATTTTGGTGAAACCGTCGGACCCTGTGCGCGTCATCCTCGAGCTCACTCGACTCGACGCCGCGTTCACCATTACCTGATCTGAATCGTTCCGTGAGCGAAACCGAACCGGACTCACAGGTGGAGCTCTTGGCCGGAGCGCTGGTCGATGCCAACGATCAACTCCTCGCTCTGTACGAGCTCACATCGATAACGGCCGACTCGCTGGACGAGCGCGAGGTCGTCACCCGTCTGCTCGATCGGGCCAAGACACTTCTCAATGCTGACGCGCTTGTCTTTGAGGCCGTCGCCACCTACTCGGTCGGCGACCGAGAGCCCGTCGAATATCTGACAACCGCTCGACATCACCAACCGGTCGGGCAATCGGTCGTGCTGACCGCTACGTGCATCGACGCGTCGGGCGAGACCGCTACCGTGTCAGCACTTCGCCGCCGGGCAGAATTCGGCACCGCCGACGCGAAACTCCTCGACGCCGTGGCCACCATGCTTTCCAGTGCGGTCACTACGGCCCGGATGCACCAGGCAGCCGTCGAACAAGCCGTCATGGCCAGCGATCACGAAACGGCCTCGCATCTTGCCCAGAGCGCGCTTCCCCGCTGGCTGCCAGCTCTTCCGGGGGCCGATCTCTTTGCCCGATCCGAACCTGCTCGGTCGGCTGGCGGCGATCTGTACTGCTACGAAGTCATCGATGCCGTCCTGTACTTTGCGGTAGGCGATGTTTCGGGGAAAGGGCTTCCCGCCGCGCTCATGATGACCAACGTCATCTCGGCATCCAAGGCGGCGTTCCACCGTCACGGATCCGAAGGATCAGCTGCGGTTCTTCGCGCTGTCGACCTCTGGATGCATCGCCCGTTGTCCGACGCCGGCATGTTTGCGACGCTCATCGTTGGCTCGTTCGATCCCGCCTCTCGTCGACTCCAACTCTCGAATGCCGGACACAGCCCGGTGCTGCTCTCTTGCGATGGCGTGCTCGAACCGCTGTTGGCCCAGCACCCACCAGTCGGAGTTCTTCCGCTTCCTGATCCCGACGTATTCACCGAGGAGCTCTCCGTGGGTGACCAACTCATCGTTGCCTCCGATGGCATCACCGAACAGCTCGGCGGAGACGGCGGAATGTTCGGCGATGATCGCCTCGCCGCACTCGTAAAGTCGAACACCGCCATGAGCGCGGCCGAACTCGGTGCAACGGTCTTTGACCGGGTCGAACTCTTTGCCGGAGCGGCACCCCAGGGCGACGACCGTACGCTGTTCATCGTGAGAGCCGCCGACGACACCCAAGCAGCCGAAGCCGCATGAGCGAGCCACTGCGCGTCGACGCCAACTTCGAAGCCATTCGGGCTGCTGGCCCCTGGCTCCGTTCGGTACTCGAACCACTGGGCCCAGAGAGGTCCGACGCCCTGGCGGGATCGATCGAACTGGCGGTGCATGAGATGGCCACCAACTCGATCGATCATGGCCAAAGCTCGGTCATCGATCTCCACGCAACCCTCACCGACAAGTCCCTCGCCATCGTTCTCACCGACGATGGTGACCCGTTCGAAGGCAACGACAGTCCCGCGCAGCACCCCGAAGAACCCCAGGTTCGGGGGTACGGATTGGTCATCGTCGAGGCCCTTACCGAATCGGTGACCTACGAGCGCCAAACCGCTGGTAACAAGTGGACCATGCGCTTCGGAATCGACTCGCACACCTAGCCAAGTTCGCAGCTCTCTTCGGCGCAGATAGGCACTCAAGGCGTACCGGAGATTCGTCGATACCTAGTCATGGAACCAATCTCGGCCACCTCTGCGTCGACCATTACGACGGTCGAACTTGCTGATCGACTCGATGCGCTGGAAGCAGCGCCGCTCCGCGAGATCCTCGCCGGACATCTTCAACTCGGGCAATCTCGCATTCTGGTCGACCTCTCAAAGGTCGACTTCGTCGATAGCGCTGGCTTGGCCGCGCTGGTCAAGAACATGAAGGACGCCCGGTCGAACGGTGGCGATCTTCGACTGGTTCGACCAGAACATCCCGATGCAATTCGGGTCTTCGAACTCACCCGGTTCGACGAGGTTTTCACGATGTATGACTCGATCGAGGCAGGACTGACTTCATGGTAAACCGTGCACTAATCGTCGACGACGACGCCGTCTCCCTGGTGGTACTCCGCCACATGTTGAGCGCCCAAGGGTTCGATGTCATCGAAGCCAGTTCGGTCAACGAAGCACTTGAGATCCTCGAACACGCGCATGTCGATTTGGTCGTTTGCGACTACCTCATGCCCGGCCGAAACGGTCTTGACCTGCTCGAAGAGCTGGGTGCAACCGCACCACCGTTTGTGCTGCTCACTGGCACGTTGACTCGCGAGCGCCTCGACGATCCGCGGGTCGCAGGCGTCGACGCCTACGTGACCAAGCCGGTATCGACCGAAGAACTCCGCCAAGTCACCGCTACCTACGCGCTACCCGCAGCTGCGTAACCAGTCTTCCGCAGAGCGCCGCTAGCGCTTGAAGAACTCGTTGAATCCTCGGACCACCCGGTGGCCGTTCGTGTCGACGATCAGTCCACTCGGGTCGAACAGTGCGGTTCTCATACCCAGTTCGCGAGCCTTGTCGAGATTCTCGACCCGGTCATCGATGAACAGGTACACGTCGTACGGCGCGCCCACGGTTGTTCGAAGCGACTCGTAGATGAGCGTGTCGGGCTTTCGGGCACCGATATCGCCGCTAATGATCCATGGCCCGATCTTGGTGTCGAGGCCGAAACCTTGCCGAAGCAAACGTGACCATAGCGACACATCGTTCGACACGCAGGCAACGGGAATCTTCTTGTGACTGAGTTTGTCGAGAAACGCAAGGAGACCGCCGGTCATCCGGAACTGGGCGAGGTAGGCCCGGTCGAGCGTTGCCGGGTCGCCCTCGACACCCGCACCTGCCCACAGCTCGGTCGACGTGAGCTGCCCAAGCGACGCCTGGCGGTACAGGTTGCGAATCTGATCGGGAGTGGCGGTGCCTCCGTTGTCTTCGATGAAGGGAATCAGTAGCTCTTCGACGTCGTCGGCGTGCCGGTAGATAACGCCCATCGCATCGAGCACCACCAGTTGCGGTGCTCCCGATCGTGAGCGCCGGGTCGGCACCGGGGTGGGCATGGTGGCAGCGCCGGCGGCCGCAGTTGCAGCTGCGGCGGCCGCAGCTGGTGTTGCCGATTGAGCGATGGTGGGGGCCGGTTTTCCACGACGCGACGTGGGGGTCTGCGCTGGCTGCGGTGCGCCAGGGGGAGTTGCGCCGGTGGGGACTGGTTCGGTGGCCAGCGGTTCGGGCTCTATGTAGCCGGCACGCGACCGGCTACGTGCCGCCCAAATTCCAGCGAGCAACAGGGTCACCACTGCAGCAGCCGCAAGGATGATTGCGATAAGGGCCAGCAGCCGGGGGCGATCGTCCTTTACCGCACTGGTTACCGACATTGTGGTGGGAGCCAAATCGTCGATGCGGGCCACCCACGAGGCTTGCCGGCCATCGGTCGACGATGCATTGGCCTCGACATCGTCAGCCATCTGCACGATCACGTTGAGCCCAAACATCTCGGCGACCGGCTTGCGCAGTTCGGTTTCGATGGCCGCCACGTCGACCCCGGTTACCCGGCCGCCGAGCAACGCTCCGAGTTCTTCATCGCCGAACTGGTCGACTCCGCCGGTGATGTCGATATCGCCTCCGAAGGTCCATGTCGTTGCGCCAAACTCGCGGGTACGAGTGAGCATTACGTTGTTGAATGCCCCGATCTCGCTGAGAACGACAGGGAGGTCGTCGGGACTCGCGAACGACTTCGTCGCGGTGACGAGCGTGCCACCGCCATCGGCAGCCGACGGGCCAACAACATCCCAACCGGCGTTGCGAAGGTCCTGCACCTGAAGCTGCTGCTCAAGATCTGCAATGCGTTCGGTGGCCTCGGCATCGAGAAGTACGTCGACCTGCACCGAGCCGCCGCCGTTGCCCTCGATGTCGATGGTGACGGTGGAGTCGACGCGACAGGCAGACAGCACGACGATGAGGAAACCCCCAAACAACAACCAAACAGCCCGACGCATAACGGCTTGAAACTATCACCCCGATCACCACAGTCGCCGTGAAGCGACAATCGAAAACCGACCGGAAAGTAATGCGTTTCTCCTGTACCTCCCGTCGTATGGTGGTCATCGATGGGAGCAGACCCGAGGAAGGGCGAACCGGAAATTCTGGCAGCCGGCGAGCTGCAAGAGTCCGGCGACGCGGCTCCGCCCCAAGAAACCCTTTGGCAAACAGCGAAGGGCGACTTTTCTCAGGCTGCGGGCCTCCGACTCGTCGGCGTCATCGGCATGCTTGCCTGGATGGCGTTTCAGTGGGGTTGGGGAAACGACATTTTGCTGCCACCGATTATCGCCCGGGCGTTCGAGGCCGTCGACGATGGCGAATCCTGGGCCACCGGCATCGGTGCAGTTCTCGCCGGGACCGGGGCAGGAAGCCTGTTTTGGGGAATCACTCAAACGCTCGACGGCCTTATTGTGATCGGCGGCCTAAGCCTCATCCCCGGCATCACCGACCGCATCTCGTCGTTCTTGCGACGGAATGGCTGGGTAAAGCCATTCGATGAGCTGTCAGTAGGAACTCGATTTCTTATCGCCTACGCATCGGGCGCTTCGGCGCTGTGTCTGGTCGACGTATTCGCAACTGGCCAGCGGGGACTGCGCAGCAGGCGCAAGATGCTGGCCCAAGCAGTAGGCCTAGCCGTCGCCGGTGTCGCCGTGGTCGTGATGGTCATCACCGCCGCTGTCGCCACCGGGGCCCGAGTGCCGGCGACCGCCGACGCTGCCGACTTTGTTGTGCGATACGCACGAAATCCGCTCACCTGGCTGGCGATCTACGGATCGATCGTGCTGATCTCGGCACTCGCGGGACGGCTACAGCCCGACGAGGACGAAACGAACTAGTCGAAGACCTTGTCGTTGCCGAACCGGTACCGCCAGCGCGGGGCAGGACCCCCAGATCCGGTACTGGTTCGGGCTTTGGGGACTGTCCTACAGGTCGGCTGCTCCGTCGCCGACCTCGGCGAGTTCTTCGCCGCCGTCGTCGGGAGTAGAGCTGCTGGTGGATCCGATAATCGGAACACCTTCGTCGTCGAGCTCTTCGACCGGCGGGGGCTCGAAGCCCTCGACAGCCCGGAAACACACGCGGTTCTCACCGGCGAGGTCCGGATCGGGTTCGACGTCGACAATGACGATCTCGCCTGACTTGAACTCTTTGAAGAGCAGACGTTCGGACAGAGGATCTTCGACCAAACGCTGCAGCGCACGACGCAACGGACGAGCACCCAGGGTGGGGTCGTAGCCCTTGATAGCCAGGTGATCCTTGGCATCGTCGGTGAGCTCGAAGCCCATTCCCTGCGCAGCCATCTGTACGGCGACTCGAGCGACCATCAGGTCGACGATCTGGCGAACCTCGGGCTGGCTGAGCTCGTGGAAGACAATGGTGTCGTCGATACGGTTGAGGAACTCCGGACGGAAGTGCTCCTTCAGCGCGTCGTTGACCTTTTCCTTCATCTTCGTGTAGTTGATGGCCTCGTCGTTCTTGGAGAAACCAAGGTTGGACTTGCGCAGATCGCGAGTTCCAAGGTTCGAGGTCATGATGAGCACGGTGTTGCGGAAGTCGACCGAGCGACCCTGGCTGTCGGTAAGGCGGCCTTCTTCAAGGATCTGAAGCAACGTGTTGAACACGTCGGGGTGGGCCTTTTCGACCTCGTCGAACAGCACGACCGAGAAGGGCTTGCGGCGCACCGCTTCGGTGAGCTGACCACCCTCTTCGTAGCCGACATACCCGGGAGGCGAACCAACCAGACGGCTGACGGTGTGCTTCTCCATGTACTCGGACATATCGAGGCTGATGAGCGACTGCTCGTCGCCGAACAGGAACTCGGCCAGAGTCTTTGCGAGCTCGGTCTTACCAACGCCCGACGGGCCAAGGAAGATGAACGAGCCCGAAGGACGCTTGGGATCTTTGAGGCCGGCACGGGTGCGGCGAATGGCCTGGCTGACCGCCTTGATGGCGTCTTCCTGGCCGATGACCCGCTTGTGCAGCTCGTCTTCCATGCGGAGGAGCTTGGCGGTCTCTTCTTCGGTGAGCTTGTAGACGGGGATACCGGTCCAGAGCGAAAGCACTTCGGCGATCGACTCCTCGTCGACCTCGTCGAACAGGTCGACACCCGATGCCTTGATCTCGGCTTCCATCTCGGCCTTCTCGGCCAGCAATTCCTTTTCGCGGTCGCGAAGCGAACCGGCTTCTTCGAAGCGTTGTTCTTCGACCGCTTCCTTCTTGTTGCGCACAACCTCGGACAGCTCGTTTTCGAGCTCTTTGAAGTCGGGCGGGGTTTCCATGCGCTTGATGCACAGACGGGAACCGGCTTCATCGATGAGGTCGATGGCCTTGTCAGGAAGGTGACGGTCGGCGATGTAGCGGTCGGCCAGGTTGGCGGCGGCTACCAGTGCCTGGTCGGTGATGGTGACCCGGTGGAACTCTTCATAGCGCTCACGCAGACCCTTAAGGATCTCGATGGTGTGGGCTACCGAAGGCTCTTCGACCTTGATGGGCTGGAAACGACGTTCGAGCGCAGCGTCCTTCTCGAGGTGCTTGCGGTACTCGTCGAGCGTGGTGGCGCCGATGGTCTGAAGCTCGCCACGAGCAAGCATCGGCTTGAGGATCGAGGCCGCATCGATGGCGCCTTCGGCTGCACCTGCACCAACGAGGGTGTGGATTTCGTCGATGAACAAGATGATGTCGCCACGGGTCTTGATCTCTTTGAGAACCTTCTTGAGGCGCTCTTCGAAATCGCCGCGGTAGCGGCTACCGGCGACCAATGCGCCGAGGTCGAGCGTGTAGAGCTGCTTGTCGCGGATGGTGTCGGGCACCTCGTTGGCGGCGATGGCTTGCGCCAAACCTTCAACGATGGCGGTTTTACCAACACCTGGTTCGCCGATGAGTACCGGGTTGTTCTTGGTGCGGCGCGAAAGCACCTGCATGACACGCTCGGTTTCGCGGCTTCGACCGATGACCGGATCGAGCTGCTTGTCGCGTGCCACCTGGGTGAGGTTGCGGCCGAACTGGTCGAGTACGAGCGAGCCGGATCCGGTGTCGCCACCAGAACCACCCGAAGTAGCGCCGGCCTTTTCGCCGCCGGCGCTTCCCGAAGAGCCACCCGGACCGGAGTAACCCGAGAGGAGCTGAATGACCTGCTGGCGAACCCGTGAAAGATCGGCACCAAGCTTTACAAGAACCTGGGCGGCAACGCCCTCGCCCTCGCGAATCAGACCAAGCAGAATGTGCTCAGTACCGATGTAGTTGTGACCAAGCTGGAGTGCCTCGCGCAGCGAAAGTTCGAGAACCTTCTTGGCGCGGGGCGTAAAGGGAATGTGGCCACTGGGCGACGAGCCGCCCTGGCCGATGATCTCTTCGACCTGGCTGCGGACAGCCTCGAGAGAGATGCCGAGAGATTCGAGCGCCTTGGCAGCAACGCCTTCGCCCTCGTGAATCAGACCAAGCAGGATGTGCTCGGTGCCAATGTAATTGTGGTTAAGGAGCCGAGCTTCTTCCTGCGCCAAAACAACAACGCGCCGGGCTCGATCAGTAAACCTTTCAAACAACGGAAAATCCTCCCGCTAGAAGCGAAATAGTGAACCGAGTGTATCGGTGGCTAGTGACAACCACGGATCGACCGGCTGTGTTCCTGAAGAAACAGTGTTTCTGCGGATCATCATGAGACATGAGGCACCCTATGACACCGTTTGGTTCGGATCACACATGAGGCTCCATCGGCATCATCGGGGTCCCAGCTAGGCAAATTCGGACCTATTTCAGCCGATTGGAGAAAATGGGTCATTAGTCACGTGTTCGCGCAATCGCCACTGAGTTGCGTTTTCTCCTTCCAGCTCCCCTACCTTGGGTTTGTGAGCTCAAACCCGCTCCTTGCGTTTCCGTCGATGGTGGGAGACCTCGAACGTACCGAGTCGGAGTTACTCGGCTCTGTTCAGTCGCCCAACGAGTTTCTGACCGAGGTGGCCAGCCACCTCATCATCGCTGGCGGAAAACGAATACGACCCGGCTTCACTATTGCCGCGGCTACCGCTGCGATGGCTGGACCCGAGCCCGAAGCGGTATCGACCGACGTCATCCTCGGTGGCGTCTCGGTCGAGCTGGTGCACCTCGGTTCGCTGTACCACGACGATGTGATGGACGACGCCCTTATGCGCCGCACCGTCGAGAGTGTCAACGCCCGTTGGGGCAACCTCAAAGCCATCCTGGCTGGTGACTTTTTGCTTGCCCGGGCCTCGGAGATTGCTGCCTCGCTGGGCACCGAAGTCGCCGGACTTTTGGCCAATACCATCGCCAAACTGTGCGAGGGTCAGATCCGCGAACTGCAAGATGTGTACAACATCGACCGCACCGAAAAGAACTACTACACCTCTATCGAGGGTAAGACCGCTGTTCTTCTTGCTACCGCTGCCCGAGTGGGCGGCATCGTGGCCGAACTTCCCGCCGACCAAATCGACACCCTCACCACCTTTGGCCATCGTTACGGCATGGCCTTCCAGGTTGTCGACGACATTCTCGACGTGGTGGCAACGAGCGAACAGTTGGGCAAGCCAGCAGGAAACGACCTGGTAGAAGGCATTTACACCCTGCCGGTGCTGCATACGCTTGAGGGGCCTCGGGGCGCTGAGCTTCGCGAGATCCTGGGCGAGCCGCTTTCCGATGAGCAACGAGACGCAGCACGCAACATCGTGCGCGCTGGTGATGGGTTGGCCCACGCCCTCGAGGTTGCCAAGCAGTTCAGCGAAGAAGCCGTTGAGGCCTTAGCTCCTCTGCAGGGAACTCCGGCCCACGTAACCTTGGGCGCCGCCTCCGACCACCTCATCAAACGAGTCGGCGAAGCAGCAGCAACCTCAACCACCTAAAAGCCGACACTCGTGTCAGACACGAGTGTCG
>CALJDK010000099.1 GCA_938023735.1 uncultured Acidimicrobiales bacterium | reverse complement strand
GGTGTGGCTGAGCGCCGGTTAGGGAGCACCACGGGTGTTGGTGCGGCTGCGGAGTGATGACGCAAAGAATCTTTCGGTGGGTCTTGACGGGTTTCGATCAGCCTGACTACAATCGAACATATGTTCGATCAAGACAAGGTTTCTCAACCACAATCGAATAACCCGTACGAGGGCTTTCCAACCCGCTCCGAGCAGATCGCCGGCGGTTCTGGCATTGCCGAAATCGCCGACCTTGCCGATGCCGCCGACGTGTTGACCAAGGTCGACTGGACCGAGGTCGAGGCCGAACAGCTCGGCGATGTTTTGCGCGAGCAGGCGGTCATTGCCGCTCGCTTGGCTTCGGTCGATCTGGCTCTTATCGATGCGTTCGAACGCTCCGCCGGAGGCCACCGAGTACACGGCGGTTCCGTCGTTGGCTGGTTGGCGGCCCAAACCGGGGTGTCCCGCCATGAGGCAAGCCGAAGGTACGTCACCGCCATGCGGCTCCGGTATCTGCCCGAAACCCGCGAGGCGTTGCGGCACGGCGATATCCACTTTGCCCATGCCGTGGCTATCGGAAAGGTCTCCATCAAGCCCCATCTGGCGTGGGCGATTGAAGCTGGCGAGCGTGACGATTTGGTGCCAGCAGCAAAGAAGATGCACTGGCGCCATTTCCGCGTCGTGTTGCGCAAGTTCGAACAGACGGCCGATCCATCACAGGGCGAGAACGACGCCGATCTCCAAGAGGCCAAGTCCGAGCTTCACTTCTCACAAACCTTTGACGGCATGTTTCGGGCCGACGGATGGTTCGATCCCGTCGGTGGTGAAATCATCGATACCGAACTCAAGCGTCTCTATGCGCAACTGTTGGCCGACGACTGGACAGAGGCTCGAGACCGTGTTGGCGACGACGCCACCACCAACGATCTACGTCGTACCACTGCTCAGCGCATGAAAGATGCGTTGGTCGAGATGGCCAAGCGATCGTCGGGTGCTCGCACCGGCTCGTTGCCGTGCGTCAATGTGCATGTCGATCACGAGACCTTCACTCAGGCGCTCAACGAGTTCGTTGGCCTACCGGCGGCCTATCCGGCCGAAGGGGTCCGCGAAACCAACGCCGGAGCCTCGCTATCGGCCCGCCAAATCGTCGAGCTGGCCATGCAAGGCCATGTGCGGCGCATCGTGTTCGACAGCGACGGTCAAGTCCTCGACTTCGGCCAAAAGAAACGGTTCTTCACTGGCGACCTACGTGAAGCCGTCGGGCTTCGCGACCGGGTGTGTCAACACCCCGGCTGTGAGTTGCCGGGGGTCTGGTGCGAGGTCGACCACATCGACCCCTACAGCAACGGCGGCAGCACCAGTATCGACAACGCTCAGTTGTTATGCGGGTTTCACAACCGCCAGAAACGCGACCGATATTTGTCGCCGTGGTGGGACGACACCGTCGGCAGATTGATGTGGCTCACCCATCCGCCGGTGTAGCGATTTGTCTTTAGGCGGTCAGAAGCGTGCAACGTATCCAATGAGACAGGCCCCTTGGGGTCCTATTGGCGCGCCTGCTCAGCGGTCTGGTTGCAACTCGGTCAACTGACAAGCTCAAAGATCGACGAAACGAACTCCTTCACCGACTGACCCTCGATGTCATCGACGTCCCAGGCACTGTCGCCCGTCGTTTGCACATGCACGAGTGTCGACTCGCACTGCTGCCAGCGGGTAACTATCGGATCACCGGTGCTTGCTTGGGATTGCGGGTTGATGCAGCCCTGGAGTTCGGCCCAAGCAAGGACAGATGGATCGGAAGCTGCGTAGTCGCCGAGAAGGAAGACCGGCCGGTTGCTGATGCAGTCGCCTGTCGGAGGAGTTGGAGCATCAAACAGGACGATGCCGTGGAAACCTCGGCCAGGCAGCTGACCACAAGCCATGTCAACCGAAAGCACCGACGCGTTGAGCCCAGTCGCGAAAGTGACCGGAGCAGTTGGCGCACACGTGCTGTCGATGCCTGCAAGGGTCAAACTTGAGAGCTCTTGGCCACCGGAAACCGACCGTGTGTCGATGAAGATCGCGCTCGCTTGCTCACCGGTCGAGGGTGTGAACGTCGACGCTGCGAGATCGGCCGGTGCCAAGTCACCCAGAAACACAGAGCTTGAAGGACCTGTGCCTGCTTGGTTAGCGAGTTCAATGCCTGCTGCCCCGCCTACCACTACCGCATCGCCACGACTGGCCTCCACCAGAAACGTGCTCGGCGTTGGTGAGAGCCCAATGGTGCTGCAGCTTTCCACCGGAGTGAAAGTGCGCGGTGCAAGTACAACGGTCGGTTCGGGTGAGGTAGTAGGCAAGGGCGCCTGATCGGCGATGTCGGTTCGTACCCCGCTGTCGTCATTGAGAAGTGCTCGGATCCCGAACACCGAAACCAAGAGGATCGATGCCGCGATCAACGCGTATTTGAACGGCGTATTCGATCTGCGATTTCGATGCGCGTCGGGTTCGATGAGGTGCACTTCGGCAACATCGGTGGTTGGTGATGGATCGTCCAACCGCGCTTGGATCGCATCCCAACCATACGCCGGCTCGAAGGTTGCGGCACGGCGATCCAGCTCATCGGTGAGTCGGCTTGCGTCAGGCCATTCGTTCATTGGGAGATCTCCTTTCGAAGGTTCTTGATCCCGCGGTGCACAAGCGACTTGGCTGTACCCACCGGGCAATCGAGTGCCTCGGCAATTTCGGTCGATGTCATCCGCTCGTAGTACGCAAGAATCACGGCCGTCCGTTGTTTCTCGGGAAGCGAGTCGAGCGAGTCGAGCAGGTACTCGGTTGCTGGCGCCGCCTGTTGCGACCCAGCGCCGATTTGCTGATGAAGATCGTCGCGATGAATTCGCCGGCGAAGGGTGCGTCTTGCGCCGTTGATTACCGCGATCCGTAGGTACCCCGGAGGATTGAGAAGCGTTGTCCATCGCCGGTACACATCGGCAAACGCATCCTGGGTTACTTCCTCTGCTTCGGCTGCATTGTCGAGAAGGTTGAAGGCCAGTTTGGCCATAGGGCGGTACCGCTCGCGGTAGAGCACAGCAAAGTCATCGACGTGGTCGACTCGCTGGTTGTGCCCTCGCTTTTTCATGTCGGCTACTCGTCCAGAATCGATCCGAATACCTCAAGAATCCGGGGCCAGGCCAGCTCGAAAGCCGCCGGTGAGGTGGGGAACGAATCTGTTGCCTCAAGGCCGAACGCAAAGAGCTTGGTTGCACACTCTGGATAAGCAAAGAGGACAGAATCTCGCTCCAATACGTCGTCGGGATCGGGCAGTGTCTCCTCAAGCCGTGGCCCATCGCAGCCGTAGCGCAAAGCCCATTCATCGAGGTCCTCTGGCACCGGCCCGATACCACCAGTTTGCGCAACTTCATGCGGAACTGGAGGATCCCAACGATTGTCCCAATGTGCTCCAACGGTCGGGTCGAAATCGAAGGTGTTGAACGAGATAATCGGCACATCTCGTACCGGCGCACAATCCACAGGGCTGATAAACGAGAGACTCATCACCGCCAGCTGGATTGGGATATCCGTGTGACAGATCGCGTCAGCGCTGACGAGACCGCCCTGTCCGGCGCTGTTCAATATCGTCTTGGAGCTATCGAAGCACAACGCCTTTGGAAGTTCGGCGAAGAGGGTGGATACAAAGTCCAAGTTAAACGTTGGGGTCTCGCTCCAAAATGCGATGTCGGAGTCCAGTGGCGACGGGACAACGAACACATGAGGTTCTAGTTCTGAAAGGCGCAGTATGTCTTTCCTTGTGGCAATCCCGGATCCCGCACCATGGAGTCCAACGACGAGCCCTGGCGGTTCGTCGGTTGCCGTTGCGGGCCATTCCACATACACCGGCCGTTCGGCGCCATCGACGAAGATCGAGAAGGTGTCGGAGCCTTCTTCGACCGGGGTGGAACAAGGATCATCCGACTGGGGGAGTGGCTGATACACCCGGTCGACATCTTCGGGTGGCACGGTTGAGGCTGGTGGGGGTTCTTCGGTGGTGGTTGTGGTCGGTGCCGCCGACGTTGTTGTCGGCGCGGCAGCAGTTGTAGCGGGCGCCGCAGTGGGCGCTGAGGCCTCAGCGTCATCGGCCGTCTGCACCGTCTCATCATCTGGCGATACGCCCTGCTCGGCACTATCGCTACTGCTGCTACCGCAAGCACTGGCAATGACCGCCAATGCGAGAAGCACTATCCACCAAGACTTCACTTCAGTTTCCACCGTTTTCCCCCAGCTATATTGAGTCATCAATCACCGTGGGTCGCAACTAGACCTTTTGGTTGCAAGGGACTTTCAGCAAATCGGCGTTATTTGGCAATCGCCGTCACATGAGCGCTGCGGCCGCCATCTCAAAGGAAACGTTGCCTAACTAAGCTCGCCTGCGTCGAGAGGGAAGAAGCGACAAAGGGGAACATGATGAAGATTGGAATTCTTACCGGCGGCGGCGACGTCCCTGGGCTTAATCCGTGCATCAAAGCGGCTGTTACTCGAGTCACCGATGCCGGAGGCGAAATGATCGGCATCCGTCGAGGCTGGGGTGGCCTGGTGGCTATCAACCCCGACGACCCGGCCAGTATCGAAGCCAACACCATGCGGCTCGACAAGCACGTGGTGCGCAAGATCGACCGCAGCGGCGGAACCTTCCTGCATACGTCTCGAACCAACCCCGGGCGAGTAGCGGGCGCCGATGTTCCCGACTTTCTGCGCGAGCAGTTTCCCGGCGATGGCCCGCACGATCTCACCGAGCACGCAAAGAAAGTGCTTGAAGCGATCGGTGTCGATGCGTTGCTTCCCATCGGTGGCGACGACACCCTCAGCTACGGACTGCGGATGCACGAGGAGGGCGTGCCGGTCATCGCCATCCCGAAAACGATGGACAACGACGTACACGGCACCGACTACTGCATTGGCTTCTCCACCGCCGTTAGCCGGGGCGTCGAGTTCATCCACAACCTACGCACCAGCACTGGGTCGCACGAACGAATTGCCGTGGTCGAACTGTTCGGTCGTTACTCGGGTGAAACATCGCTCATCACCGCCTACCTTGCCGGTGTCGATCGGGCGCTGATCTCCGAAGTGCCCTTCGATATCGATCGGCTGGCCGAAATGATCACCAAAGACAAGGCCGACAATCCGTCGAACTACGCCATGATCACTGTGTCCGAAGGCGCAACCATCGATGGCGGCGAGCTGCACCTCACCGGCGAGGCCGACCCCTACGGACACCGCAAGCTGGGCGGCATCGGCAAAACCACCGGTGAGCTTCTCAAAGAACGAACCGGCGAAGGCATCGTGCTCCAAGAGGTTGCCTACCTCATGCGGTCGGGTCGCCCCGACAGCCTCGACCTCATGGTGGCAACCAACTACGCCGTCATGGCCGCCGACCTGGCAATGGCCGGAACCTCAGGCCGAATGGTCGCCCTGCGTTCGGGCACCTACACCAACGTGCCCGTGTCAGTAACCGGCGAAGGTGAAAAGCGGGTCGACATCGGCGAGCTCTATGACGAGTTCGAGTACCGCCCCAAGGTGCGCGACGTCGACGGCAAACCAATGTTCCTGTACTAGGGCCTACCGACTTGGTCGACGATACGGCCAAGTCGCATCTCCGGTGGAACATTGTTCCCCCCTATGGAACGCCTCTTGGTAGAGCCGAATCGCACCAGCGGGGGACCAATGTCGAACATCAAGCAAAACATTGCAGCAACAAATGCGAAGATTCCTGAATCTTCCGGTCGATGTGCGCAATGGGCGGTCCGTTTCGCGTTCGTGCTCGGCCTCGCTCTTGTGGTTATGCCGCATACTCCGGCTGCATCCCAGGACCCAGACACCGAGAAGTGCGCTGCCTTGTGGGATCTCCTCATCGGCGACTCGGTCGAGAAGCCGCCGGGCCTCGATAAATGCGACGTTCAGGACGACTTTCGGGTAGGCAACAGCCGGGTCCGAGTGCTCATACCCGAGGGGTATGAGGTTGATGACGTTGGGGTCTACAACCAGCAGATCTTCCCCGAGCTGGCGCCTGGTATTCGTCGTGCCAAAAAGGCGGGAGCGCTACAAAGCAAAATCACCGTGCTCTACGGTCGACGCGGCACAGCCGGCCAGACGAGTCAAGGATCGTCGACGGGCACAACTGCGGAATGTCAGGTTGGCCTTTTCCCCGGCGACGACGCACCGCAGGACGACGTCAAAGCCCTTGTTGCCCACGAGATCGCACACTGCGTACAAAGCCGCCTTGCCCCCGACGTGTTCGACCAGGACGAAATTTCCACCAACTGGTGGTTAGAGGGGACTGCCGAGATGATCGGCGCCCGCTACGTGGGAGCCTCGACCCAGACCACCGTGGGCAAATACTCCGCCGATGGGCCCGCCCAGAACTTCTTTCGTGGTGAGTATCGAAACTGGTTGTTCTTCGATGCGTACCTTCAACGGACGAACAAGTCTGAGAAATGGCTATTCCGTCAGTTGGCGCGCAAGGTGGCGCGGGTCGAACCGATCAAACAGCAAGCGAAGAAATTTGCCAAGCTTCCGCAAATGCAGGACACCTTCAACGAGTTCCTGTACGACGTGACCGGCGAGGGTTACGAAGCTACAAACGGCCGGACCCACATCGTGGCTCGACCCGCCAAGCAGACCCACCGCATCGATCCGACGAACAAATCGAAGCTACGGGTACGACCGAACTTGGCCAACGTCTTCGCCCTGTCCATCAAGGGTGATGCGCCTGCCTACAAGGTCACCCTAAAGCGCCCGAAGACGGTGGTGGCCCGGTGGATCGAATCCGACAGCAACAAACCCGGCAGCCTGGTCGGGAAGTCGGCTGTGGTTTGTGGTGGACACACCATCGAGTTTCTGATGTCGACCGTTGGGCCGACGTCTCGCAACCTCACCGTTTCGGCAAAACCATTGAGCGAAGCTGACGCACAAAACTGCGAGCCTGAGTGCAGGTGGTTCTCGCAAGCGTCGTTTCGCACACCGAGTATGAGTCCGGCGTTTACCGAGAACGGGTTGCTGAACATCCACGAGGCAGAAACTGACCGCACCGGTTCACCCTGCGCCTTCTACTGGGTTGAGGGCAAAGAACGGACCGCCTGCGGGTGGAACCAAGTGTCGGACATGGGCGTGTATCTCGACGTCACCGTGATTTGGGCCGACTCGGCCGAGGAGGGGAGCCGAGCGTTAAAGGCTCGATACAAACAGGCCCATGACCTTGCAACCCATCCAAACAGCACGAACTCTCGCCAAAGGATCTCGGGCGGGGCCACGTTCCATCGGTCCTACGTACCCCAGCACGGTGGCGACTGGGACCGCGACAGCCCCAACCTGCACGGACACGACTGGTGGACCATGGCCACCATCGAGAACTCTCGTTGGAATCAGGGATCAAGCCAAACGCAACCGTTTGGCTATTACATTTCTCTTAGTTCGTCGAGGAAGGTACTGCACTTCGACACCACCGATCCCGATCCAGATCCGGCCCAAGCATGCCGAGCGGCGGCTAGTGAATCTACCGGCGTTAGCTATGTCTTCGAGTACGTGCATAAGCCTGATGCGACCTTTCACGTCGTTGTTTCAGCCGGGCTCGCCAGCTGGCAAGAACAAGGGCAGAAGATGAAAGACATCATGGTCGATCTGCGGACGATTCTTGCCGACGAGTCCTAGGCCCTACCGACCCGTCAGGGTGAGTCCGGTCTGCCGACTTGGTCGAGCAGCTTGCGGGCGTTCGAGGCCACCGACTTTCGTGCATCTCCTTCTAGACGAACTGCGTGCGGGCGAAGCCACGCCGCTAGGTCGTCGTCGGTCTTTGCCCACTTGCCGAGCACCTTTATCGAGGTGTTCAGCACAATCCAGTCATCGTGGGTGGCCAGATTGTGCTTCATGATCTCGAGCGCCCGCTCGTGTTGTTGGGGCGAAAGACGGTCGACGAGCAGATCGAACAGCAGCGCCAACGTCCACTGGGTCGACGCCTGATCAATCCCTGCCACATCCGATTGCAGGCCGTCGATATACGGCACCACCCAGTCGGGATGCGCGGTCGTCACCCGCTTCATCGCGCTCGAAACCCGAAGGCGCACCAGCTCGTCCGGGCTGAAGTAGCACTGATACAGCTCCTCAAGGCGGGGCTGGTCGGCCAAGACCATGTCGACCACCTCGACGGTGTTGCCCAACGAGTTGTGGTGGCCTCCGGAAAGGGCTTCCTCAAACTGCATGTGCCAATCGCTGCGTTCTTATCCAGGTACTTTGAAAACGCTCACCAGGGTGCAGCCGGTTTCGGTGCGGAAGTCGCTGTGCGTAGTACCAGCTTCAACGGCGTACGCATGGCCCGCCTTCATCGTCACGCCTTGCGAGATCAGCGAACCGTCGAGAATGTAGGAGAACTCGGGCTCGTCGTGATCATGCACGCCGCCGACGTATCCCGGCTGAAACTGAAACTTGGCGATCATCTTTCCGCCAGCGGTTCCCAGCACCTGCATGCCAATGCCCTCGCCCATTGGTTGCCAGGGCAGTTCGCCCGAGTCGGAAAAGGTCCAGCCTTGCAGTTCGTCGCTCATGGCGCCGACCCTACAACGACTGCTTCCTGCGGCGCACGTGCTCGACCGCAAACAACGGCAGGAAGGCAAAGCCAAGGCCTCGGTACCCGAAGAACACCAACATCGTGGCGGCCGTGCCGAGATGAAACCCAAGCGCCGCAACCACCCAGATGTTGCGCAATCGCTTGCCAACAAGAGCCAGCGGCGCACCCAGCTCCACCGCCATCGACAACACGGCCAGCGGCGTCATGAGCCATTGGTTGTTGAGCGCAAAGCGGGCCAGCGGGGGAGTGGGCCCGCCGATCGTTTGCATACGGATCGACGAGTAGCCGATGTGGTTGGCCAGGGTGTCGGCCGCAAACCACTCGGCCCCGCTCAGTTGCAGCTTGGCGATACCCGACAGCAGGTAGGTGAGTGCGGTGGTGATGGCCAGCAGTCGGATTGGCCAGCCATACCGGTGGCTCGGCGGCTGCGGTTGCGCAGGTCCACCCATCGTCCAGGCGTCGGCCACCGGAGCCATCGCAAGGATCAGCAGATGCAGGGTGAACAGGTGCTCGAAGTGCAGCAGCTGACCCCACGCCGAGTGGTAGCTCGTCCACCCCAACACCAGCAGTGCGAAAGCCGGTCCCGTCGCTCGCACCCAAAGGCCGAGGGTGAATGCGGCCCCGCTTAGGAGGGCCAGGCCGAACAGCAGCCACAACACCCCGGCCGGCAATGGAGCGTGCAGCAGTCGGGCAAGCCCAACCGGATCAAACTGTGCCGCCGAGCGATCGGTCAGCCGGGCAACCTCGCCGAGGTTGAGCGCCAAGTACACCGTGACAAAACCGCCGATTGCTATCCGCAACCCGGCGAGCCGTTCGGCTGGTGCCGGGGCGAAGAGCCAGTCATCCAACCGGCGGCTGACGGTAGCTAGGCCTCTGGCTGATGTCGTACTCGTCATGTCGTGCACGACGCAACACTCTTGGTGTCGAGTGCCGACTCGTCGCCCCGCACCCGCTCAACCACATCATGGCGCTCTACCCGAATCTCCACCCGCACCACGTTGTCGCTCTCCACTCGGTCGGCGATGCGTTGGCACAGCTGGTCGGCTCGGCCCGCGTTCACTTCATCGCGCAAGAACGATTCGGCAACCAGCGGATCGCGGGTGGCGGCAATCTCTTGGGTCGACAGTTGCTCGGTGCCGCCATCGTCGGTAACGGCAACCGGCACGATGAACTCGATCACGTCGGCTCGAGGCGTGGCGTACATCGGATACGTCGACAGCGGCACGCCATCGCCGCCCCGTACGGCAGGCGACAACAACACCAGCACACCAAGCAACGTCGCCCCGGCCTTCCACCGTGGTCGTCCCTCTGCTCCCGTTGCCACCGGGTCGCTGCTCATGCTGGCAACGCTAGACCGGCCATCGGCGGCCATCCGAAAACCAAAGCGGCCACTGCCTGATTGGTGCGTCGCCGCCGGATGCGCTGAGCTTGGTCGGTGACCACACCGCAAGACCTCAACCAATCGATTCGCCAGCTGCTCGAGGTGGTGCGCACCGCCAATCTCGACGCCGTCGACAACTTGTCGGCGCTGCAGGCCCAGATCGACGACGTGCGGGGTGCCATTGCGCCGGCCGTGGTCGACGAGCCACGCATGCAGGCCGCCCTCAGCTTCGCCCCGGGGATGATGGGCCCGCCCGAAGGAGCGTTCGACGACCCCAACGCCTACTTCCCGTACAGTCCGGTGCTCGGTGCGCTCAACCCGGTGTCCCCGGTCGCCAACTTCGATGTGGTCGACGGGCAGATTCGCGGGCAGGTGACCATGGGGTCGGTATACAACGGGCCACCATCGTCGGTGCACGGCGGCATGATCGCCCTAGTGCTAGACGAGCTTCTCGGATGCACCTGCCTTGCCTATGGCGTCGGCGGATTCACCGGCACGCTCAACATCCGCTACCAAGGACTCGTTCCGCTCGACACACCGGTCGACCTCCACGGCTGGGTCGAACGCGAAGAAGGTCGCAAAGTGTTCGCCAAAGGCCAGATCCGGCTCGGCGATCAGGTACTCACCGCCGCCGAAGGCATCTTCATCCGACCCAAAGAGGGCTCGTAGTCAGCAGGTTTAACCATCAGTCGGTGAGGTCCGGTGGTCCGCTGAGGTCGAGCGGTAGTTCCAAGCCAGAAACAGACCCCGCCAGGTGGTCGAGGTCATCACCATTGGCAGCGACGCACTCGCCCACATACACCCGCCGCACCGCCGCTGCCGTGGCGCCGCCCTGAGCATCCCAGTACGAGAAGTTGGCGGTCAGCGAAATCACGTAGTCGCCCTGGCGAGCCAGGATCATCCATCGCTCCACATCGTGGCCGTTGTGTTCGTCGGGGCTCAGATGCCGCGATGTCTCGACGTACCAACCTTCGGCTTCGAGCACCTCGAGCCGATCGACGTACCAAGCAAAAATCACGTCGGCGGCGTCGAGTGGATTCACGCTTATATGCGGAGTCACGTCGAGTGTGTCGTCGGCACAGTTGCCTACACCGTTCGCCGGTTCGGTCGCCTCGAACGCCGGCCACCAGCCGTTGGGGTCGGTGAGCCGCAAAGCCTCTTGCAGGGGTTCGATGGTTGGGTCGGTCTGTTCAAGAAGCGCAACATCCCAACCGGTGTCGCTGAAGCCAACACCCATCAGTTGTGCGCCCTGCTCATCGATGCACCCGCCAGCAAACACCACCATGGTGATCGTGCCGAGCTGGCCTTCGCGGGTGGCGGTGATTTCGATCAACTGATCGGGTCGGTGCGCCGCCAGGTGCCACAGCTGCGTTTGTTGGTTGGGGTTCGAGGCTCGGAGCGTTTCGAACCCATCGCCGGTCAGCACATCCTCGATGTCGTAGAGCGTTTGGGCCAGCAGGTTTGGGTTGATGTCGATCTGCGATTCGGTGCTCGATACCCGATCCTCGCAGCCGCTATGGGTGGCGCGCTGACTCGACTTCGACGACCAACGGCCAGGCACCTCAGCCTGCTCCTGCACCCACGTTGATCGGGTCGTGGTTGCGTCGGTGTGATCGTTGAGGCTGTCGCGCACCGACCCGGCAAAGTTCGAGATCATCACGGCTACCGCAATGCCGACGAAGGGAAGCAGCGCGCCAAGAAACGCAAACGTCGGTCGGCTTCCTTGGCTGCGCGATCCTGTGCCGCCCGATACTGTGCCGCCCGATCTTGTGCTGCGGCCGGTTGCCCAACCCAAAATCACCACAAACAACGTGCCCACCAGGTAACCAAGGGGCACGGTGACCACAACGATGAGGCCCGCAAAGTCATCGGTGTTGCCCTCAAGCGACCGTGCGGTCAGCACGCCAGCTATGACGGCACCAGCGATGCCGCCCAGAAGGCCAAGCAGCAGCCATCCCATGCGCTGTCGCCAGCGGCCCACTGGCTTCGGGGAATGTGGTTGCCCCTTGCCGCCGGTGTGCTCGATGTCGTGCTGATCGTCCATGACGCTTTGGTTATCGGCCACTTCATGAATTCGGTTGAACGACGTTTGTAACCCCCCGCCGATCTAACGATCTGCCGCACCCCGCTACGATTTGCTAGTGGATTCCCTCGCGCCCCCGATTTTTGGCCCCGAGCTGTTCATTGTCGAGGGCGTTTCGGCTGCCGACGCGGTCGAGAACGTTTGCGACGCCAACCAGCACGTGTACGCCATGCAGGGCAAACCAATCAACGTGCTGCGGGCCAGCGGCAAGGAAGTGCGCACCAACAAGCGGGTCGACGAGATGTATCGCCGTATCACCCGCAACCGGTCCGATCTCGACGACCCCAACTATGTGCCATATGAGCGGGTCATCCTCCTCACCGACCCCGATGTCGACGGGGTGCATGCCAAGGCGCTGCTACTCACCATGATCAACACGTTGCTGCCCGAGCTCATCGCCAACGACCAACTGTTTACGGTGAGGGTGCCGAAGTTCTCGTTTCGGTCAGCCCGGCTCGCCGAGCCGGTGTACGCCTACTCGCCCGAAGGCAAGGTCAGCGTGCTCGCCCAGCTTGAGGAACACGGCGCCACCGACGTCGAGCAGAGCCACTACAAGGGAATCGCCAGCATGAACGGCGATGAAATCTGGAACGTCTGCCTCAACCCCGAAACCCGCAACATGACACCGCTCACCGCCGAGCACACAAAGGCCGCCGAGAGCGTTCTTCGCTAGTGAGCAATCTGACCACGGGTCAAGGGCAAGGCTGACCACGGGTCAGGGGCAAGGCTGACCACGGGCGCTAGTGCACGCAACCGAGTCGCCGACGGCACCGATGATCACCAGGCCGCAACCGCTCGAATGCTCGAACTCATGGACGAGCTTCACCTCGACCCGAGCCTGCCCATGACCGCGCCGAGCTGTCGGGCGGCCAACGCCACAAGCTGAACGTTGCGCTCTCGATAGCCAACGACCCGCAGCTTCTTCTTCTCGATGAGCCCAACCACGGATTCGACCACGGCAGCTACCTCGATCTGTGGGAGCTCATCGACCGCTGGGTCTCGGACGGCAAGGGGGTCATCGTCATCATCCACCTGCTCTCCGAGCACGACCGAGTGCAGCGAGTGCAGCGAGTGCTCACCCTCAAGAACGGAGTTCTTCAGTGAAAGGGAGTTCTTCAGTGAAAGGGTGTTCTTCAGCGAAAGGGTGTTCTTCAGTGAGAAGTGTTCTTCAGAAGGGGAACGAAGCGTTCTTCCTTTGTCTGTTTTCGCCGGTGTTTCTTACTGGCCTTGCCCGGCTAGCTAGGTGCTTGCTCCAGCTTGGCCGCGGCTGGTCCCAGGCGCTTGCCGGCAATCACCCATTCGATCAGTTTGTCGGTGGGAACGGCCGGCGAATACAGGAACCCCTGGGCGTGGGTAACGCCCATGTCCAGCAGCCGGTGCGCCTGCATGGGCGACTCGACGCCCTCGGCAATCACCATCAACCCCAAGCTCTGGCCAAGGCTGATCGTTGCAGAAACCACAGACCGGGCTCGATCATCGGAAAGGTCCTGCACGAACGACCCATCGATCTTGAGTCCGTCGATCGGTAGGGCCGTGGTGAGCGCCAGCGATGAAAAACCGGTACCGAAGTCGTCAAGCAGGACCTTGGCGCCAAGATGGCGAACCTTGTTGAGCGCTTCGGCAACCCGAACCTTGTCGGGCACCGCTTCGTCCTCGGTGATCTCGAGCAGGACGTTGTGAAATCGTGATGGGTCGTGGCGGCGCAGCAGGCCAGCGATCTCGCTCGGCGGCACATTTACGCTCGTTTCGAAGTCGGATACGCCACCAGCGGCCAGAGCTAGCCGTACATCTTCCATCTGCGACAGGGTGCGGTCGGCGAGCTCGCCAAGCAGGTGCTGTTCGGCCAGATGCGAAACGAAGCCAGCGGCGGAAAGTGCGCCGTCTGGCCGCTCCCACCGGGCCAGCGCCTCGGCGGCGATGATCTTGCCGGTTTCAATCTCGACGATTGGCTGGAGCCACGCATTCACTCGACCCGCGTCAAAATCGGCGGCGAGTTGACGTTCGGTCGTCTCGTGCTCGCGCAACTCCTGGAGCATGTCGGTATCGAAGATCTGGTACCGCACGTCACGATCGGACCGAGCCTTGTGTCGATACAGCGCTCGGTCGGCGAAGCGCATCAGCTCTTCGGGTGAACACGGGAACGAGGCCGAGGCAACACCGATGCCGCCGCGAATCCGCATGGGTTGACCCTCGATATGAAACGGATCGTCGAAGACCTGCGCAAGCTTTTCGCCGACCCGCTCGGGCACCAGATCCTGCCCGAGAAGGGTTATCTCGTCGCCGCCCAGACGGCACAGCGTTCCGCTATCGCCAACGATGTCGCGGAGGCGGTCGGCAACCGCAATCAACACCAGGTCGCCAACTCGGTGACCCTTCTGGTCGTTGATTTGCTTAAAGCCATCGAGGTCGAGATAGGCGACAGTGATCTTCACCTCCGAATCGCTCGCGGTGGCGGCATTGGACACCTCTTCGAAATAGCGGGCCATACCAGCTCGGTTGTGAAGACCGGTGAGGGGATCGAACCAGGCCTGGCGATCCAGCTTTTCGTTCGCTGCGATGAGCGCCTCATGTTCGGCCCCAAGCTCGGTGACCAGGTCCTCGTTGGTGTCCAGCAGGTCCACCAACTGCAGATGTGTGGCCCGAAAGTCGGCAGCCATGCTCAAACTGAAGGCCAGGCCAATCACCAAGAACAGCGACGCCACCGGCAACGGATTGTCGGCCACGAGATACGCCATTGCCGACAACGTGGTGAAGGGCACCACAAACGACAGGTGAATCTTCATGAACTGGCTCGACGACGCTGACGACGCCACCAACACCGCAAGGAGCACGCCCGAAAGCAGCCCACGCTCGAGCATTTCCTCGGGCATTGCCAGCAGCGGAAGCAGCGCCCAGGCGGTGCCGAGTGCGGCCTCGGCGAAGGTCTCAAGCTTGAACCACACAGCAAACGAGACCGATGACCGTTGCACGAACAACGGCATCGGCGACAGGACGCCTAGCGCAACAGCCCAGATGAGAAGGCCTAGGTGGCTCGACGCACCCCAAAGCCAAACCAGCACGACGGCAATAACGACGTAGGTGAACGCACAGGCCGCAGTGCTACCAACTTCAAAGCGCGACCGGAGCAGAGCGTCGCGGTCATGCATACCCATAACATCGGCACAAAGAACGCTGTTCTTGAAACGGGTCGCTCTTCGTTATGCCACACCACCGCTCACCGCGAGCGCCGGGTCGAGGCGAGCGGCCTTTGCCGCCGGATACAGACCGGCCAGCATGCCGATACCCAACGCGGCACCGACCCCGGCAAGAAGCGCGCTCGGGGGTAAATCGACCACCCAATCTTGTTGCCGGGCGTAGACGATGGTGATTCCCGAACCAAGCAGCACGCCAAGCATTCCACCCAAGCCCGACAGCAGGGCTGCCTCAAGAACAAACTGCAACCGTACGTGGCCGCGGGTAGCGCCCAGAGCTCGCCGAAGACCGATTTCGCCTCGCCGCTCAAGCACCGAAATCACCATTACGTTGGCAATGCCTACGCCGCCAACCAACAGCGCAACCCCGCCAAGGGCAAGCAGCAAGTTCTGAAGATTCTGGTCGACTTCGGCTCGGGCTTCGAGCAGGTCTGACGGTCGAGAAACATCGACCTTTGCCGGTCGACCTGGGTTGGCGGTCGGTGCCAGAAGTGGTCGAGTTGTCGCCACTAAGTCCGGGTCGACGCGCACGTACACCGCAGTTGGATTAGGCGGAACGCCAAGCATCGCCACGGCAGCTCGGTCGCCGATAAGCACCTTGCGCGAAAGGTCGGGGTTGAGTGGAAGCTCATCGAGGATTCCGATGACCGCGAAGTCATGGCCTCCGATGCTGATGGTCGGACCACCCGCCAGTTCGGATATACCAAGTCGGATGGCGGCAACGTCGCCGAGCACCACCACCGGCATCGATCGTAAGCCGTCGTCCAACGGCCGCCCGGCCGTGGTCGCCACCTGGAGCGTGTTGAAGAATTCCGGGGTGGCCCCGAGCGCATTGATACCCACAAGGGTTTCGTCGTGTTCGTTGCGCCGTACCTCGAACCCCGTGTCGATGACCGCGCTTGCGTTCTGCACGGTATCGATGCGGCGAATCATCGGTTCGGCGTCGATAGGAAGAGGCTCGATGCTCAGACCGTTGGTTGAGGCCTGAACCTGAAGCAGGTTGGTGCCAAGGCTGTCGAGCTGCGCCAGTAGCGCTGCCTTCGACGATGAGGAAATGCCCACCACGGCAACCATCGACGCAATACCGATGGCAATTCCTAGCGCCGTTAGCAATGTCCTGCCTCGACGACTACGAAGGCCAACCACACTGGTCGACACCATGTCGCGGCCGCGAAGCGTCGATCGATCGGTCATCGTTGACCCTCCGGGAGAACAGTGCCGTCGCGTACTTCAACCTGACGGGGGAGACGAGCTGCCAACTCGGCATCGTGGGTGATCACTACGATGGTCGACCCATCAGCGTTGAGCTGGGTCAACAGATCGACGATCCCGTCGCCGGTTGCCGTGTCGAGATTGCCGGTGGGCTCATCAGCAAGGATCAGTGACGGTTCGGCCACGATGGCTCGAGCAATGGCAACCCGCTGTCGTTGACCGCCCGACAACTTCGTCGGACGAGCATGTAGCCGGTCGCCAAGCCCCACCTTTTCGAGCGCAGCTTGGGCCATCGTTCGACGGGTTCTTCCCGTAACGCCCCGGTACAGCAGCCCGGCGGCCACATTGTCGAGGGCGCTGAGCGTCTCGATCAGGTGAAAGCTCTGGAACACAAACCCCAGCCGAGCCGACCGCAAGCCCGACAACCGTCGATCGCTCAACGTCGAGGTGTCGGTGCCCTCGATCAGCAGACGTCCCTGGGTGGGCCGATCGAGCGTTCCCATTATGTTCAGCAGCGTCGACTTCCCCGAACCTGATGGCCCAACAACGGCCATCATCTCGCCGGCCTCGACCCGCAGGTCAACACCCACGAGCGCTTCGACCGGGGGCGAACCCGGGTACGTTCGATACACCCCATCGAGCTCCAAGACCGCCGGGTTCCCTGTTGCTGGGTTCCCTGTTGCTGGGCTCACAGCGGCACCACGACCTGCTCGCCCTCGTCGAGCCCCTTGATGATGGCGGTGGTTCCAACCACGTCAACAAGCTCAACCTTGATCTTGTCGACCCCACCAGGCGCGTCGACTTCTACCTGCCAACTGCCGTCCGACATCGCCAGTAGCGCTCGGACCGGAATAGTGAGTGCATCGACCGCTTGGGTGAGCGATCCAACGACCTCGACCGACTGCCCCAACTCGGTCGGGTTGGCGTCGTCCACCGAGATCTCGATCAGTTGGCTCACGCCATCACCGCTGCCGTCTCCGCCGATCACCCGGGTCGACCGGAACACAACTCCGGTCCGCGGTGGCTCGGTGTTCACGTTGATGGCGTCGCCCACGGGAAAGAAGTCGCGAAGGCTCGTGGAGCCCCGAACCTGCAACACGGTGCCGGTTCCGGTTACCTCGATCGGTACGAACTGTTGACCCACCGTCAGCTCGGTCTGAAGAAGCACCTCGTTGGTGAAAAACACAAGTTGCGAAGCATCGACCACACCGGTTGCCGGATGGCCGACCGAGGTCTGCCAGGCTTTCACCGCCCGCTGGGTCGAGATCCCGAACACCTCATCGACGGTCAGTCGGCCCTTGTCGTCGAACCCCTGGGCCAGCAGATATTGCTGGAGCTGCGCCACATCGGCGCCCTTTTGTTGCCCAAGCCGGGTGTTGGCCTCATCGGTCTCGTAGCGCCCGACCAGCCGAAGCGGTCGGTAGAGCGGAACCTCGCCGACCACCAGAACGATGGGTCGACCCGAAACCTCGGCGATGACGTCGCCACTAGCCAACACCGAGCCCGCCGGCGCCGCCCAGGTCACCAGACCTTCGGCCTCGATCGGCACGGTGATGCCCAAGCCATTGCCAACCGTGGCCTGCACCTTCTTGGTTTCAACAACGTCCTGACGCACCACCGACACCAATTCGGTGTCAACCGTCGATGTCGCCGAAGCCGATGTCGCCGAAGCCAATGTCGCCGAAGCCAATGTCGCCGAGCCCTGGGTGCCCGAGCTGCAACCCGTAGCAAGCGCAGCCAGTGACACGACGAGCACGACGAGCACGCGGAACCGGTGAGTCACTAGTTGCCCTCTCCGTATTTCTCCCACAGCTCCGGAACGACCTGCTGGTAGCAGTCCTCCTCGGCAGCGATGTACTCGGTTTCGTCAAACGACTGTTCTGTCTGATCGTCGCTGCTGAAGTCGATACCGCCATCGGCGCTGACCTGGACGTCGTAGCCCTTCTCGTTCAGACACCGCTGGAGCGCAGGTCCGGCGTCGATGAGCTGGGCCTCTTCTTCAGGATCCATTTGGGTCCCAGCATCGAGATCCTCGAGGAGCATCTCGCATTCCGCTTCGGCGGCGAGGAGTTCTTCATTGGTGAGGTCCGCTGCATCCGTGCCTTCGCTAACGCCGATGTCGACGTTGATGGCGCCATTCTCGAAGCTCACGGCTCCTTCGAGTCCGTATTCGGCCAGGCAATCTCGATACTCCTCGGCGATGCGAGTCTTGTCGGCCTCGCTGAGGTTGTCGGTTGCAGCCGCACCGACCCCGCAGCTGGTAAGACCGGCAAGCAGCATGGCCCCCGCCAGGGCTACCGCCCGGGTTGACAGTGTTTTGTTTGCTCTCATCAATTCGCTCCTCGTTGCGATTGCCGGTCTGGTGACCGGGTCTGAACACACAGTGAGTGGGCGAGCTGAGAAGGACCTGAGAGGACCTGAGAATGTCTCCTTCTTGGGGAGCGAAGGGCAACTTTCTCAGAATTTCCTCAGAACCTCATGCGACACTGAATGCCATGCGACTTCTCGTCATCGAAGACGAACACAACGTCGCCGCAGCGCTTGAAAGCGGTCTCGCGGCCGAGGGATTCAATGTCGACGTTGCCGCCGATGGCGACACCGGATTCTGGATGGCCAGCGAGCACGACTACGGACTCATCATTCTTGACCTCATGTTGCCGGGCCGAAACGGCTACCAGGTTTGCCGCGACCTGAGAGCCGCGGGCGACCACACACCAATCCTTATGCTCACCGCAAAAGACGGTGAATACGACCAGGCCGAGGGCCTCGATACCGGCGCCGACGACTATCTGGTCAAACCGTTCTCGTTCATTGTGCTTCTGGCGCACGTTCGGGCGTTGCTGCGTCGGTCGACCAGCAACCCGGACGACACCGATGTCATAACCGCCGGCGATATCGAACTTGACCGCACCACTCGCCGATGCCGACGCGGCGACGAAAGCGTCGACCTCACCAAACGCGAGTTTGATCTGTTGGAAGTGCTGGCAACCCACCCCGGACAGGTATTCAGCAAAGATCATCTACTGGCGCAGGTGTGGGGGCCAACCTTTGATGGCGGCACCAATGTTGTCGAAGTGTATGTGGGCTACCTGCGCCGCAAAGTCGACAGCGGCACGCATCAACCTCGCATTGAAACCGTCCACGGCCACGGCTACCGGTTAGCGCCATGACGTCGATTCCGCTTCGGATCAGAATCACCCTGCTTGTGGTGGCAACAGCTGCGTTGATGGTGGTCATCATCATCGGGTCCGGGGCTCTCGACCAGGTCGACGAGAACATCGCCTTGGACTCGCTCGAGTCGGCCGGAGAAGCGCTCGAGACCACCGACGGTGAGCTCATTCGTTATGGCGAGGACCTCAAGCGGCGAATCGCCGACTGGGCGGTCGTCAACGAGGGTGGCGCGTTCGAAGACTGGCGAGCGAATGATGTGCCAGCGAGTATCTCCATCGTCGACGTCGGGGGAAATAGCGTGCCGCTCGAAGCTGTCGGTGCGGTCGAGATCTCGTCGACGGTCAGTTGCCGGGCCTCGCCCGGCAATATTGATTGCGGATCCGACAGTGAAGGTATCGACATAGGCTTCTGGGCCCGACGATCCGTCGAGAACCGCGCCGACCTCGTATCCGAAGGAGGCCCGGTAGTTGTTCACGGCTTCGTGGTAGCTGGACGCACGGTCGAGGACTCGGCCGAGGTTCTCGTGCGCTACGAGGCCGACCCGTTGCTCGGCGCCGACTCCGACTTCTCAAGCGGTTTCTTCGATATTGCTCTCGTGGCGATACCCCTTCTCCTGCTCGGACTGGGCGCAGTCACGTGGTTCTCGCTGGGTAGGGCTCTCAATCCAGTTGCGTCCATGATCGATCAGGTCGAGGGCATTGGCGCCGACAGTCTCGACCAGCGGGTAGCCGTGCCGGCCGCCGACGATGAGCTCAAACATCTTGCAAACACGATGAACCGAATGCTCGACCGCCTCCAGGGCGCAAATGATCGCCAACGCCAGTTCATCTCCGACGCATCACATGAGCTGCGAAGTCCAATCACCGCCACCAGCGCAACGCTCGAAGTTGCGCGAGCCCGACCCGATGAAGCCGACTGGGAGCAGGTGGCTGCCGTGGTCGATGAAGAGAACAACCGCCTCGCAAGCCTGGTTGACGACCTGCTGCTCCTGGCCCGGATGGATGAGGACGCCGGCGCAGCTTCTGGCGGTACGTCCGCGGAACGTTATGCGTGGGCGGTCGATCTGGATGAGATCTGTTTGGCCGAGGCTGGCCGGCCCCATCCGGTCGAAGTTTCGGTTCGGGTGATCGAACCGGCCCGCGTTGTTGGCAACACCGCCACCCTTACCCGCGCCATCCGTAACCTGGTCGACAACGCAACTGCGCACGCGAAATCGGCTGTTTGGCTTGAAGTTGACGCCCAAGACCACGAAGCGATCGTGCGAGTTTGCGACGACGGCCCCGGCGTGCCCGCCGACTACGCCGAGGAGATCTTCGAACGCTTCGTGCGGGTCGACGAGTCGCGCGTTCGAAACGATCACCGCTCGCCGATGAATCATCGCTCGAAAAACAATGGCGGAGCTGGTTTGGGCCTGGCGATAGCCCGGCGGGTGGCCCAAAACCACGGCGGACGGCTGGAACTGATGGATAGCCAAGGTCCGGGCGCAGTGTTCGAGCTCAGCCTTCCACTCGCCGACTGAACCGCCGCCGGCCAGAGCCTCACGGATTGCCCGAGAGATTGGGTATGAGAGACTGCGGCCATGGACGTACATCTCATCGACGGCACCTACGAGCTTTTTCGTTATCACTTTGCGTTGCCCGGCCATCCACGTGAGGCCGACGGGCTCGAGGTTGGTGCCGCCCGCGGCGTACTCAACTCCATGCTGCAGCTGCTCGAGGAAGGTGCCACTCATGTCGGCATCGCCACCGACCACGTCATTCCATCGTTCCGCAACGAGCTATATGACGGTTACAAGGACGGTAGCGATATCGACCCCGAAATCGAAGGCCAGTTTCAGGTGCTTGAAGATGTGCTTGAGGCCGCCGGGTTCACCGTGTGGCCGATGGTTCAGTATGAGGCCGACGATGCGCTTGGTTCCGCCGCGATTCAGGCCGCCGCCGACAGCCGGGTCGAGCGGGCCATCATCTGCACCCCCGACAAAGACCTTGCCCAGTGCGTTACGCCGGACCGTAGCGCTGCCGCCGGAGGGTCAGGCGGGGAATCCGCCGGAGGGTCAGGCGGGGAGTCCGCCGGAGTAATTGTGCAGTACGACCGGCGGAAGGGTGTTTGGTACGACACTGATGGCGTAGTCGAAAAGTTTGGTGTGAAGCCGGCGTCGATCCCCGACTACCTGGGCCTGGTGGGCGACACCGCCGACGGGTTTCCCGGGCTCAAGGGTTGGGGCGCAAAGTCGGCCGCCACCGTGCTGTACCGCTACGACCACATCGAGCACATTCCGGCCAACGTCGCCGACTGGGACGTAAAGGTACGGGGAGCCGCCAAGTTGTCGGCCACCCTCAACGACAACCTCGAAGATGCCGTGCTGTTTCGCACGATCGCAACAATCGCTCCCGAGGCGGTTGAACTCGGCGACGTCGAAGACCTGCGATGGACCGGCCCAGCCGACAACATCGAAGAAGTGCTCACCCTCAACGACGCCACCCGCCAGCTTGCACGCATCAACAAGATCGCCGCCGAACGAGCCTAACCGAGTTGCGCATTGCTAGAGAGCTGATACCTTCACAGCTATGCAGGTATCTCTTGATTGTCAGGACGGGCTCGACCTTGATCGCCTTGAGACCCTTCGCTCCGCAATCACGCCCCAATCCGAAGCTGACGATCTCGGAGAGCTGTTTCGGCTCCTTGGCGACCCCACCCGGTTGCGAATTCTCTCGGCGCTTATCGAGGCTGGCGAACTCAACGTAGGTGCCATCGCCGAAGTGGTCGGCACGGGTGAAACCAAAGTGTCCCAGGCCCTTCGGCTTCTCCGCAGCGCTGGGGTGGTGAAGAACCGGCGGTCGGGGCGCACCATCTACTACCGACTCAACGACGCTCATGTGCGGCTGGTGCTTGGTCTTTCGCTGGAGCACGTCAACCGGATCGCCGATGACCGGCGGGCGCTGGTGGGTGAGGTCGATCAAATCTCCATCGCCGCCGAAAGCGGGATGCCTCTCCGTTTGGTCACCGAAATCGAAGCCATCACCGGCGTGGGGCTGGCGGGTGACCGGCATGCCGAGAACCCGATACGGCAGGTGAGCATCCAATCGCGCACCGAGTTGGCCAGAGCCTCGGAGCGTCTCGGCCGAGAAATC
>CALJDK010000098.1 GCA_938023735.1 uncultured Acidimicrobiales bacterium | reverse complement strand
CACCAAACGAATACCCGCCGGAGCAAAAATGTCCATCGCATCCATAAACGCCGAACCCATAATACCAAACGCCGTATCGACACCATGAGCAACCATGGTCTCCACAAACGCTTCCGACGGTGTCATACGAGTCATTGCAGTGCTCCTGAGGGGTAACGCGAACGAAAGGGACCTCAGTCGAGGCCTAGTAAGAGTCTATAACCAAATCGCAAGAGGGCCTAGATGAGCCAGGAAAGTCAGGAAAGACAGTCCTTAGATTGAGTGGCCTCGGATGCCGGCGATAAGCAGGTCGAGTAGGTGCTCGTAGGTGTCGTCGAGATCGTGGGGGCGCGGGTGGCCATCGCCGGCTTCGAGCGCAGCGAAGCCATGGAACGCGCTTCGGAGAGTTCGGGCTACGTGCACCTGATCCTCGGGCTCTAGGTTGTAGGCAGCCAAGGCCAGACCCAACACGTCGATAACCCGGTCGACGGCTTCTTCGAGTTCGGCGTCGCCCGCACACGGATACCGGTCGGTTGCGGCGTACACGCCGGGTCGTTCGAGGACGATCTGTCGCCAGGCCCGACCCATGGCCCGCACGGCATCGTCGCCAGCGACGCCGACGGCTGCATCGGTGAGCACATCGGCGAGGACGCGTCGTCCCTCGAGCCCGAGGCTGCGAATGAGATCGTCGTAGCCTTCGACATGTCGGTACAACGCTGGCTGGCTGATATTGAGATCTTTCGCTACGCGCGTCAGCGTGACTTCGTCGATGCCGTCTTGGTCGGCGATGCGCGCTGCAGTCTCAATCACCAACTCCTGATCGATAGCGCCACGAAGTTCGGGCTGCTCGAGGTGTGGGGTGGTTTGCGGTGTCGTCAAGGAAGATCCGACCAGTTGCGAGAAACCTCAGCATAGTTGGCACACGAAGTGGGCCGAAAAGACCCAACAAGTGTCACACCGACTGGACGACCGATCAGGATTGTTGGGCTTGCAGCGCAGCGATCACACTGACGTTGACGATGTCGTCGACGCTGGCGCCGCGCGAAAGGTCGTGCATAACCCCGCCAACACCCTGAAGAAGCGGTCCAAACGCCTGCGCCCCACCGAGTCGTTCGGTGATCTTGTACGCGATGTTTCCGCTGTCGAGGTCGGGAAACACAAACACATTCGCCCGACCAGCGACCGGTGAACCAGGCGCCTTTTTGTCACCAATAGCTGGGACCCATGCCGCATCGAACTGCAACTCGCCGTCGACCAAAAGATCGGGCGCCAGCTCTTGCACCCGTTCGGTGGCGGCGATGACCTTGTCGACTCGCTGGTGTCGAGCGCTGCCCTTGGTGGAAAACGACAACATGGCTACCCGAGCTTCGTCACCCGACAACGCGGCGAAGGTTGACGCCGAGGAAATTGCGACCGACGCCAGCTGATCGACATCGGGGTCGGGAAGCACACCGCAGTCGCCGTACACGATTGGAGAACCGTCGGGTAGCACGAAGAAGAAGCAACTACTGATGGCCGACGACTCGGGGGCGGTACCCAGGATGCGAATGGCGGCCCGTAACACATCGGCGGTTGGCCGACTCGCCCCCGCCACGCAAGCGTCGGCCAGCCCGGCCCGAACCGCGATGGTCGCCGCATTGAGCGGGTCGTCAAGATCGAAAGGTCGGTTGGCGAAGCCCGGGTGGGTTACGGCCTCGCTCAAGATAGCCGGGTCGACCGAATCAAAGATCGCTGCTGCGTTATCGATGACCGAAGCCGACGCAAGGCCCTCGGCGTTGAGTCGGCTCGCGGCTTCTACTGCTCGTTCATCGCCGGCGTCGGCCAGAACGACGCGCTGCGGATTCGCCCGTGCTCGCTCGTACCACTCTTCAAGAATTGCCACGGACTTGTTGTATCAGCCCTTGCCCTGCCACGGGATAAGGATCTTCTCAAGCAGCCGGATGAGGCCATCCATCATCACACCGATGAGTGCGATGATGACGATGCCCACCACGATGACGTCGAGCCGAGAGAAGTTCTTCGCCTGGGAGATCATGGCGCCGAGACCATCTTGTACACCGGTGAGCTCGGCGGCAACCAGGGTTCCCCAACTCACACCAAGAGCAACCCGAAGGCCGGTGAAGATTTCGGGAAGCGCGTTGGGGATGAGCACCTTGCGAAGCAACTGCCCTTTTGACGCGCCGAGCGAATACGAGGCCCGGACCTTCGGAAGGCTGGCGTTTCGCACACCCGCCCGGGCGGCAATGATCATGATCCACAGCGAAGCGAAGATAAGCAGCGGCACAGCGGCCTTGTCGCCGATACCAAACGTGAGCACGAACAATGACAGCAGGGCGAGCGGCGGAATAGGCCGGAAACCCTCGACCAGCGGGTCGAAGAACCCGCGGGCTCGACTGGATAGACCCATAGCAAGACCCACCGGGATGCCGACGAAGGATCCCCAGAACATGCCTCGCAGAACGCGCCACAGGCTGGCCCACGTGTGTTCCCAGATACTGAAGTTCTGGTAGCCCTCGGTGAAGATCTCTCCGGCTGCCCCGATGGTGTCGGGGATCGACGGGAAACTCAACGGCGAGACGAGCTGGGAGTAGCTGGTCTCGTTGTCGCAGTTGGCGCTATCGCGCTGGCACTCGACAAAGAGGTCCTTGTCGCTCAGCCCGTCGAAGTCGACCGGCTCGCCTCGGGCTTCGGCTGCGGTGATCGCGTTCTCTTCGGCGACCGCTGCGTACTTTTCCTTCAACTCTTCAGGAAAACCGAACGCCGTGGTGGTGAGAAACCATGCCCCAAACAGCGTGATGACACCGAGCAATCCCCAGAGCGGGCGACTCGTTACTGCCGCAGCGTCGCCAAAGGTCACGGTCTTGTTGTCAGATCGTCTTGCCATGATCAGGCCTCGTCCCTTCCCATGATTTCTTCTTCCATCTCCCAGATAAAGCTCAGAATCTCTTCCTTCACTTCTTGGAAGTCGGCGCCCTTTTTGATCTCGCGAGGATCTTCGGTAAGTGCTCGATGAGCGAACGGAAGCTCATAGATTTTTTCGATTCGACCCGGCCGGGGTGCCATCACGAACACCTTGTCGCCGAGCAGCAGCGCTTCTTCGACCGAGTGGGTCACCATCACGATGCTCTTCCCGGTGTCGTTCCAGAGGTGCAGGATGAGGCTCTGCATTTTTTCTCGGGTGAGCGCGTCGAGCGCACCGAGGGGCTCGTCCATGAGCATCATGTCGGGGTCATTGGCAAGGCAGCGGGCCAGGGCCACGCGCTGCTGCATTCCGCCCGAGAGTTCATAAATCTGTTTGTCGCCGAAGCCACTGAGGCCAACGATGTCGAGGAGTCGATCGACTTCGGGGAGATAGTCGGACTTCCTGGCACCCTTCATGCGGGGCCCGAACGAGATGTTTTTCGACACGTTGAGCCACTCGAATAAGGCGCCTTGCTGAAACACCATGCCGCGATCTTCGCTGGGGCCGGTGATCTTTTCTTCGCCCAGGTACACCTCGCCACTGGTGGGACCAAGGAACCCGGCGATGATGTTGAGGAGGGTGGTTTTGCCACAGCCCGAGGGGCCAAGCAACGTGAGGAGTCGACCGCCTTCGAGGTCGAACTCGATGTTGCTGAGTGCGTGAACCGAACCGCCCTTTGGCAGGTCGTACACCATGTCTATGTTTTGAACACTGAGCGCTTTCACGCCGTACCCCCCTTGGTACTTCCGCCAGACTGCCGCCGTCTGAAACCAGCAGGGCGCCGACAGCAGTCTGCTGCCGACGCCCTACCACTAGCTAATTCGTTACTTCTTTCCTGACGTGCTCTGCGCCGCTACTGCGGTGAGAACAGGCGTCAGCGTTACTGAGCTGCTTCGAGGAAGCTGGTGTCGATGAACTGGCTGTAGTCATCGGCAACAACGTCGATCTGTCCTTCGGCGAGGAAGAAGTTGAGCTGCTCGAGCATGACCTCGGCCACGCTGGCTCCAAGCCATGCATCGCTGAGCTGCTCAGCGACGGTTGGGAAGGTGAACCAAGTCGGCCCGGAGAGGAAGTTGCCTACCTCTTCCATACCGGCTGCGGTTGCGATGATGGGGTTGGTTCCCTCAGGATCGGCGGCCCACATCTGGTTGAACTCTTCGTTTGCCCGCAGGAAGCCGGTAACGACCTCAGGGTGAGCTGCAGCGAAGTCATCGGTTACCGCGGTGACGTCGTAGGTCTTGATGCCGACCTCTTCGGAGGTTTCCTGACCGGTGAGGATCGGAACGCCGCCTGCATCGGTCATGGTGACAAGAGCGCCACCGAATGCACAACCGACCTGAACCTGACCGCTGGTGAAGGCGGCGGCGGTTGCGTCGCCCGACTCAGCGGGAAGGATGTTGAGGGTCGAGGTGTCGACACCCAGGAATTCCATCGTGTTGAGGAACTTGTAGTGGGTGACGTTACCGATGGGGGTAAGGATCTGTGCACCGTTGAGAACCTCAGCGGCGTTCTCGCGGGTCAGACCAAGGTCGCCCTGAACAATGCAGTTATCGGCATCGTCGTAGGCCACGGCAATACCGACCATCTTGATGGGGGCACCGTTGGTTGCCTTAACGGCGAACGGGGTGAGACCAATCGAGTAGCTGATGTCAACGTCGCCAGCGATCATGGCATCGGCCATCGAGCCACCGTCGGGAAGCGGAATCCAGTTGATCTCGCCAACGCCTACGGCTTCAGCAAAGCTACCGTCGGCCTGTCCGATTTGTGGCGGAAGTGGCCAGCCGGAGAAGTAGGCAACGTTGAGGACGTCGACGCCATCAGCCATGGCTTCTTCGTCTTCCATGGCCTCTTCATCTTCCATGGCTTCTTCATCTTCCATGGCCTCTTCATCTTCCATGGCCTCTTCATCTTCCATGGCCTCTTCGTCTTCCATGGCTTCTTCGTCGCCATCGACGACGTCTTCAACCTCGTCTACGAGATCGCTGCCGACATCCGCGGCGTCACTACCGCACGCGGCGGCGATGAGTCCGAAAACCATCAGCAAAGCAATGAGTAGCTTTGACTTCTTCAATGTATGTCTCCTTGTTGTCGCATCGTTTCCGATGCTTGGAGACTCCCGGAACCTGCATGAGGCTCTGGTCGTCACCCTCCAAAAATGGCCCGGTGATGGGCCGGTCATAGATGCTAGGCCGAAACATCACCTTGCGGCGTTCGCCCTTGCGTGTTCGCAACAGATTGCGTGCGAGTTCCCCCTCGATATGTTCCAGATTCTTGATAGTCCGCCAGTTTTCTGCGTAAAACCGGCGCTGTTACGACTTTGCTACGAGTTGGAACAGCCTTCCCAACAGGTAGGAATTTGAGCTAGTGCGGGTTGTCGGCGAGCCAGGTGCCGACTCGGCCGAGTACTTCGTCGACCTTTCCGACAAGGTCGTCGATGACGGTGTGGTCGGCGATGAGCGGCGGCGAAATGGTGAGCATGGTGGCGCCGCGATCGTCGGGACGGATGAGGAGGCGGGCGTCGCGGACATATTTGAGCAGAACGCCCGACTGGAGCGCCTTTGCTTGATCGTTGGAGAGTTCAACTCCGGCGTCGCGGTCGACGGCAAGTTCGATTGCATAGAAGTAGCCAGCGCCGCGCACTTCGTTGACGTGGGCGTAGCTATCGACAAGTCCCCGAAGTTTGTCGCCAATGTAGGACTCGTTGTCGAGAACGTTCTGAAGCACGCCTTCATCGCTCATCGCCCGCATGTTGGCCGAAGCGACGGCGGTGGCGACCGGGTGACCGCCGAAGGTGGAGCCGTGCATGTAGGCACCCATCTCCGAGTCGTAGATGGCCTCGACAAGCGGGGTGCGCATGACGACGCCGCCAAGTGGCTGATAGGCCGAGGTGACGCCCTTGGCGAAGGTGATCAGGTCGGGGACGACGTTGAATCGCTCGCTGGCGAACCAGTGGCCGAAACGACCAAAGGAGCAGATGACTTCGTCGGCGCAGAGCAATATGCCGTACTTGTCGCAGATCTTGCGAACCTCTTGCCAGTAGCCGTCGGGCGGAACAACTGCGCCGCGACCGTTCTGCACCGGTTCGGCAATGAACATCGAGATTGTTTCGGGGCCTTCGGCCAGAATCATCTCTTCGATGGCGGTGACACAGGGAAGTTCGGCGGCGGGAGTGCCGGCCGGGACCGAGTGGTCGAGGGTGTGCGGCACGTGACGAACGCCGTCCCAGAGAAGGGGAAGGAATGGGTCGCGGAACTTGGGAATGCCCGTTACGGCGAGTGCTCCGAGCGTGGTGCCGTGGTAGGCCCAGTTTCGGGAGATGACCTTGTACCGCTCGGAGTCGCCCTGGCTGAGGTGGTAGTTGCGGGCGAACTTTACGGCTGACTCAACCGCTTCGGAGCCCGAACTCACAAAGAACACTTCGTTGAGATCGCCGGGGGCAACCTCGCCGATCATTCGAGCCGCTTCGATAGACGCTGGATGAGCCATTCCCCAGACCGGAGAAAAGGCCAGTTGATCCATCTGCTTGGCGGCAGCAGCCGAGAGGTCGGGGCGACCGTGGCCGATATTTACGCAGAACAGTCCGGATAGACCGTCGAGGTATTTCGTGTCGTTGGTGTCATAGACGTAGCAGCCTTCGCCACGTTCAACGATGAGAAGTTCGGGGTCGCGCCATGCTGCGCCCTTGGTGAAGTGCGGCACGAGATGCGACTGGGCCTCGGTGCGAAAGTCGGTCATGGTGGAACACCTCTTACGTTGTTTGCTCGTGGGAACGTGGGGACAGCGGCGCATTCGAGCCGTTTCCGATGAAAGTAACAGTTGCTAGTTACCCTGTCTAGCCATTTCGTTAAGACCTATAACATCGAAGAGTCAACCGTCACGTCCGGCTACAGAGCGAAACCGCCGAGCTTTGTCTCGAGGTACTCGTCGATGCCCTCGTGACCGCCTTCGCGACCCAACCCCGAATCGCCCATCCCCCCAAAGGGCGCAGCAGCCGAAGTGGGATTGACATCGTTGATGCCAATGATGCCGAAGCGCAGCGCCTCGAAGGCGCGGAACGCCGTGGAGATATCGCGGGTATACACATAGGCGGCCAAGCCGTAGTTGGTGTTGTTGGCCAACTCGATGACCTCGTCGGTGTCGTCGTAGGCGATGACGGGCGCGACCGGACCAAACGTTTCCTCGTGGCTGATCACCATGTCGGGGGTAACGCCGGTAACCACCGTGGGCGCAAAGAAATGACCGTTCGCGTACTCGCCTTCGGTAAGCCGGCCGCCGCCGACGGGCACCTCAGCTCCCTTTTCGCGGGCATCGACCACCTGGTTCTCGACCTTCGTCACCGCCGCGTCGTTCACGAGAGGCCCCACACCAACCCCCTCGGCGAATCCGTTGCCGGCCTTCACTTTTTGCACCCGCCCGACAAGGGTTTCGGCGAAGGTATCGAGCAGCTCGGTCGGCACATACAGACGATTTGGGCTGATGCATGCCTGACCCGAATTCAAGAACTTCAACGCCGCCGCACCCTTGGCGGCATGCACCGGATCGGCATCGGGATACACGATGAAGGGTGCGTGCCCGCCCAGCTCTACCGACACCCGCTGAAGGTTCGACGCCGCCGCTCCTGCCAGCTTTCGGCCAACCGCGGTCGAACCCGTGAAGGTCAACTTTTTCACCCGGCCATCGGAGGTGAACGTGTCGCCGATCGGCACTGGGTCTAGCGCCGTCACCAGGTTGATGACACCGTCGGGGATTCC
>CALJDK010000097.1 GCA_938023735.1 uncultured Acidimicrobiales bacterium | reverse complement strand
CTCGGTGAGCGGCACCGGTAAAGGCCAACTGAGGCGGGTTGGTACCGTCAGGGTTCTGCGACCCCTCGGCGACCTGCGGCGCAACAAGTCCGAAATCGATGGTGAGGTCGTCAAGCGCGTCGATGGTGCTCGACTCGGCTCGTGGAATTTCACCCTGCGGTAGGCCCTCGCCCAGAACAAACGGACCGGCAACGATTTGCCCGTCGGCGTCGGTGAACGCATCGTTGTCGCCGTCAACCGGGACGCCATCGGCCGTAACCTCGTCGCCGATTCGGATCGCTGGTGACATTCCAAACGCGGCGCCTCCGGCCTCGCGTGCCGATTCGGCCACCTTGATCACATAAGTGCCGGGGGCAATGCCGTCGAAGAGGAAGAAGCCGGCATCATCGGTGGCGGTGGTGGCGATCGGATCCGGGTTCGCCGTGGTCACATCGACCCCGAGATCGTTGGCCAGATAGAACAGTTCGAGCTCGAGTCCGACAAGAGCATCTTCGTCATCGCTGCTCACGCCGTCGCCATCGGCGTCAACCCATGCCTGGTTCCCAACCGCGAAACGCTGATTGATGAACGCGGTGTCGTGGTCGTCTTCGTCACCTCCGCTGTTATCGGTCACGTCATCGACGGTGGCGTCGTAGTTGAACTCGTCGGGCTCAGAATCGACATCGACAAGCGGCTGCCCTGCGGCGTTCCGTGCTTGGACGGCCGAGATCTCGGCCTCGGTGGAAAGGTAACCGTTTGGGTTGGTGAAGGCGTCGGAGACGCGCAGCGCAACTGCGAGACGGACGGACTCACCAGGGCGAAGTTGACCGTCGAGGGTGGCCCGTGCGCCAAACTCGTCGGATTCCCATGACACGTCGAGGACAGCATCGCCGGTCGTGGTGGCTGGTGGATTGTCGGCCACAGCAAACCGCTGCCACGACTCGTGGTCGATGTGTTGGAAGATCTGGAACCCATCGACCGGCACCGACCCCTGGTTGGCGACATCGATCTGCAGCACGATGCGAGAGCCGGGGGTAGGTGGAAGGTCCGATGCCGGCTCGTCGACTCGAAGGCGCAGCGCAAGATCGAGCATCTCGGCGGTTGCGTTGGCCGCGATTATGCCGCCCTCGACGGCACCGTAGTATGAGGCCTCATACGGGGCCGCGTCGTTGACGCTCGCGACGGTCACCGAATGGGCCAGGGTGGAAGCGTCGCCGGCGAAGCTGACGGCGGGCGTCAACGTGATCGGCACGAGGTCCCGTTCGCCAGCAGGCATCGACCCGACGACCGTGGCCGTCACGCCGCCGGCTTCGAAGTTCCAGATGATCTCTCGCCCACCGGCTGAGCTGATGGCGTTATCGGCGAGGGCAAAGGGCTGCCACACCCGTGCATCGATTTGATGGGCGATGTCAAGCGTCTGCACCGGAGCACCGAGGCTCAAGATGTCGACCAGGAATGTCACCGGTTGCCCCGCAGCAAGCGGCGTCGAGGTATCGGGGTCGAGGAACAGTCCGATGTTTACCACCGGGGGGATCACGACAACCTCGGTGTCGTGATCATCCTCGTCGTTGGGGGTTGGAAAGCTCTGACCATCGGCGCCCTGGTCATAGTCGATGTCGTTGTGACTGTTCTGCGGGTCAGCGGCGTCGATGCCCGGGGTATCTTCGATCTCGTCGTTGCCGGTCACGTCATCGGCAGTCGAGTCCTGGTCGACCGCCGCTTCGCCGTCGGGGCCCGCCATCGAGATGATCTCGGCGGCATTCACAAAGCGGCCTGGCGATTTATCGATGATGTCGAGCGTCAGGTCGACCGCAACGGAATCGCCCGGCGCGAGCTGATCGATGAGGTATCGACCGGCAGCATCGCGAGAAACCGTCACCGGAGCGCCCTTGATCGTCTTGTTCGGCAGCAGCGGCGAGCTGAGTATCGAGAATTGCATTCCGGCCGGAATCCGGTGAGCCACCGAAATCGCGGTTACCGACGTTGTGCCCTGATTCTTCACCAAAATTTGAAGATGGGTTTTGGGCGGGTTGACCGAGATATCGACCACATGTTCCTGAAGACCGCGCTTGGTGACGATGAGCGCAAGGTCAACCTCGGTGGCGCCAGCCTGGGCCGAGGCGGGGCTTCGCCCGATTAGCAGCGCAGCCAGAACGACGGCAAACGAAAGCGCAGCGACAACCCAACCCGCACGTGTAGGCCATCGACGAAGAACCTGGATGTGTTCCATGCCGCTTCAATCGGCATGACACGACCCCATATAAGCCGAACGACCTAGGAAACAGGGCTAGCGTTCGGCGTCGGACTTCCGTTCAAGCACATCGAGATGCGGGAACGGAATCTCTACATCGATCTCGGCGAGCGCATCCACCACCGCAATCGCCACCTCGCTGGTTACCCAGCGGGTGGTGAGTTCCTCAGATGGATGCCAGAACCGGAGCGTCGTTTCGATCGCCGAATCGCCAAAGCCACTAACAAGCAACTCCGGTGACGGCATCTCGACAACCCCTTCGACCCCCCGAACCGCGCGCGAGACGGCCCGCTGGGCCAATCGGAGATCACACCCATACGGTAGGGAAACCGGCAAGAGTGTTCGGCGAATCGGATCCCGCGTGAAGTTATGAATGGGGTTGGACAACACTTCGCTACTCGGCACGACCACGTGGTTTCCGTCGAAGGTCAACAGCACTACGTCGCGGCTGTTGACCTCGATAACCGTGCCCCGATGTTCACCCGTTTCGATCTGGTCGCCCGGCCGAAACGGCTGACGCGTGGAAATCAGTGTGCTGGCCACAAAGTTGGTGATGATTCCCTGAAACGCAAACGCCAGGACCACCGACGAGAAACCAAAGGCACCAAACAGCGGTGCAATCTGCACCTCGAGAATCTGCAGGGCATAGACCACGCCGACCAGCGCGATGATGATGCCAACCAGTCGAGCCACAAGCTTGGCCGAACCATCGCCAATGCCAGCCTGCACCAACATCTTGGTAAGAAACCGAGCGATAAGCACGGCCGCGATGATGGTGATCGCCGCGACTGCTGCCGCGGTCAACAACTCCGTCGCAGTGCGCTCAGCAGCAAGTACGAAAATGGTCACTCGTCTCATACAACAACCGACCGGGTGCAGGGGCCAAACGCGGCGAACAGGAATGCATTTCTGCCGCTAGCGGAGTGTTGGTCTCGTGGTGATGCGTCCCCCCAGACACACCACCACGAGCCGAACGTTCGCTCCACGGCAATGTGTGCTCAGGGAAACGAATAAACCGGAACCCCGATGAGCTCACCTCATCGCAAGCGATGCCGTAAAGTACCGCAAATTTCCAAACGAAGTCGCACCGGGTTACATCTGTCACAGGTTGGTATGATGGCCGATGACACCGTGAGGACGACGGTGTTCGGCGGGGAAAGTCAGCACACCATGGCGCCACGACAAGCCAAAGATCAGTCTCGGGCCAGGCTTCTTCACGCGGGCCGGGAAGAATTCATTGCCGCCCGAACCGGTTCAGCAACCGACGTATTGGCCCACCTTCGCCTCGAGAACATCGCCGAGCGCGCGGGCTACAGCGGCCCGGGAATGATCTACAACCTCTGGAAAGACGCCGAACTCCAAGCGCAGCTCGGCGCAACCCCACGCGAACTCTACCTTCGCGACCTGTTGGTTGAAGTCGCATCGGCCCCCTACCGGAACAACACCATTCCCGAAACCATCGGCAAAATTCTCACCGAAACGAACGACCAAACCGACTTCGTTCGCGCCGTGTCGAACCACGAGTACTCCCGCATCGTCGACGGCCTCGAAGACTCCTACATCCCGTTCTGGTCGCTCATCTCAGGCCTGCAGGTCGCCGGGGTTGCCGCGTCGATCGAAGGGGTCGAGCAAGCCACGCTGAAAGAGCTGGCAGAGCTGTACGAGCTTGGCCTTGTGCACTTTGGCTTACAGATGAAGGAACCACTTACCATCATGCACCTCGCGCTTTCGCTTCGATCGCTGCAGGCGGGCTTTGCCGAAACCTACGCCATCCACGAAGCCGAGCGCGACCGGATGCAGGTGGACGAATGGCTTGGCCTTGGCGACTGGACCCTGTTTGGCATCGCCAGTCACTGCGTTCTTGATGCGATGACCGAACCGGCTACGCCGGAAGGGCAATCTGCCGACTAGGAGAGGATGGGTTCTGATGCCCTTCTCACCACTGCAGTGTTGCTGGTCATGGTGGCCGGCCTTGTTTCGTCGCGCGTCTCCCCGCCCGTCGGTGTTCTTGGCGCGACCGCACTGCTGTTTGTTCTTGGGGTGATTGACGCCGGCGAAGCCTTCGCCGGATTCTCCAACCCCGCACCTCTGACCGTTGCTGGCCTGTACGTTCTGGCAGAAGGAATCGGAAAGACTGGCGCGCTCTCGCCGTTTCTCCGCGTGGTCCTTTCGCAAAACACCGACGAGCGCACGTCGTTGGCCCGTCTCGTGCTTCCCTCCGCTGCGGCTTCGTCGTTTCTGGCCAACACACCCATCGTTGCGATGCTGGTTCCCGAGATCACCACCTGGGCCGACCGGCGCAACCTGTCGGCGTCTCGCCTGTTGATGCCGCTTTCCTTTGCGACGATCCTTGGCGGCACCCTCACCGTCATCGGTACGTCGACCAACCTGGTCGTGTCGGGCCTCCTGGTCGAGACCGGGCAGGAACCGCTCTCGATGTTCGAGCTCACCAAGATCAGCCTTCCTGTTGCGACGGTGTCGATGCTGGCCTTGCTGGTGTTGGCGCCAATGTTGCTGCCCGAACGAAAGCGGCCCCGCAATATCGCCGAAGAACAAGGGCGCCCGTTCACCGTGTCGATGCGCGTTCTGCCGGGTGGGCCGCTCGACGGCACCCGCGTCGACGAAGGACAACTGCGCAACCTCGATGGCGTGTACCTGGCAGAGCTTCAGCGGGGCGGTGGCGGAGTGATCGCACCGGTGCGACCCGACCAAACCGTGCGGGCCGACGACATCCTGGTGTTTGTAGGCCAGGTCGACCTGATCGTTGATCTGCACACCCTTCGAGGCCTCGAACTCTCCGAAGGCGACCCGCTGCTTGAGCTTCCCGAGGGCGCCGAACACGGCTTCTTCGAAGCGGTTCTCGGGCCGGCATCACCGCTGGTTGGCCACACTCTGGCCGAAATGGAGTTCCGAGCCCGGTATCAGGGCGCTGTGGTGGGCATTCATCGATCGGGCGAGGCACTCACCGGAAAATTGGGCGAGGTCCGAATGGCTACCGGCGACACCCTGCTCATTTTGGCCGGGCGAGATTTCCGCGTCCGTTGGCGCGACAAAGGCGACTTTCTTCTCGTGTCACGGCTCGATAGCCCCGACCTTGGCGCCTCGGCAAAGGCGCCACTTGCTGGCCTGGCGTTGTTGGCGGTCGTGCTGCTTCCGCTTGTTGGACTGCTCAACGTCACTCGGTCGACCGTGCTCGCCGCCGGCCTGTTGGTGCTTTCTGGTGTGTTGTCGCCCCGCGAAGCTCGCGACGCTGTCGACATGAACGTGGTTTTGATGATCGGTGGAGCATTCGGTTTGGGCGAAGCGGTCCGAAAGACCGGCCTCGCCGACTCGATTGCCTCAGGGATCCTCGATGGCTTGGGAGGCTTCGGTGCCGTCGGTGTCATCATCGGCCTCATTATCGCCACCATGATTTTGACCGAGTTGGTCACCAACGCCGCGGCCGCAGCCTTGATTCTGCCCACCGCGCTGCTCGTTGCAACCGATCTGTCGCTCGACCCCCGAATCCTGGCGATGACGGTTGCGGTGGCAGCATCGTCGTCTTTCCTGACGCCAATTGGCTACCAAACCAACACGATGGTCTACGGGCCTGGCGGCTACCGGTTCTCCGACTATCTACGACTCGGCGTTCCGCTTTCGATTATCACGGTCCTAGGGTTGGCCGTGATGGCGACCCAACTGGGCTAGTTGGCACAGCCGCTTAGCTGCCGACCCGCTCGAGCCAATCTTCGAGCAGCCAGCCGGCGATGCTCATGCGTCCTCGTGGAATCGGCGGCAGGTCGTCCGCCCGGTACCAGGCGGCTTCGACGATCTCTTCTTCCTGGATCTTGATGTCGCCCGACACGTAGGTGGCCCGGAACCCGAGCATGAGTGAATGCGGAAACGGCCATGGCTGACTCCCGAAGTACGTGACGTCCTTTACTTCGACACCGACCTCTTCGCGCACTTCACGATGCACGGTTTCCTCCAGCGATTCCCCCGGTTCGACGAACCCGGCCAGAGCGGAATAGAAGCGTCCCGGGAACTGCCGCCCCCAAGCCAACAGCACCTCGGTTTCGTTTGGATTCGACGACCCCTCGACTGGCCGCTCGACCAACATGATGACCGCTGGCGCAAGCCGCGGAAACATCATCAGCTTGCACTCGGGGCACTGTTTGGCCCGGTCTCGGTGATGGTCCTGGGTTGCGGCTCCACAACGACCGCAGAACTTCGACGTTCGGGCAAACTCGACCAGCTGCACGGCGCGGCCGGCGATAGGCCAGAGCGTCTCGTCGAGCTTTCCATACAGCGAGCGAAGGTCTGCGGGCTCAGGGGAATCGCCTAAGTCGACGACACCGGGCTCACCCAGGTCGACCGCCCAAACCGGATGCCCGTCGAGAACACCGATGAGCAGTGGCTCGGCGTCGGTGTCGACCCCAGGGCCATCACCGGTCAGGAACTCGGCACCGCCGTCGGTGTCGGCCACAATGACTCGATTGCCTACGATGGGAATCCAGAATGGTGGGTTGGTCGCGGCGTCGGTCAGGCGGGCATCTGGTTCAAACACCCAGCCATCAGAGCACAGCTTTGATTCAGCAGGCGATTTTGACGTCGTCGACGTCACCTGAAGGGTCATCGATTCTGAACTGACTGCGCCCACCCACGTACTGGCCGGCGGTGGTTACCCGCCACCTTCGCAGGCCACTGCGCCGCACAAACGCCGGCTCAGAAAAAGGAAGGTTGCGCTTGAGCGCGTATGCTCGCGCAATATCGACAACTTCGGCTTTCTTTCGGGAACGGAGGAGTCGCATTTCCAGATACGAGCACACCCGCGATGAGAATCGGGGGATACTCAGCCTCATTCAGCACTATTCACCACAATTGGTGCGGCCCAGCGGGTCGCACCGACGGTCCTTTCGATTCAGGCCGTCCTTACGATTCAGGGGTTTCCATGTTTGATGTCCGCCCGCTCACCGTCACGATCGGTGCCGAAGTCCACGGAATCGACCTTGCGTCGGTCGACGACGATCAACTCGACGAGCTCCGGAAGCTCTGGCTCGACTGGAAAGTGTTGTTCTTTCGCGATCAGCACATCACCCAGGCCCAACACGTGGCGTTCGGACGGCGGTTTGGCGAACTCGAGGTGCACCCGTTTGCTCCCCAGGATGAAGACCTGCCCGAGATCGTGCGCATCAGTTCCTCGGCGAAGTCTCCGTATGCGGCTTCAAACTGGCACAGCGACGTCACATGGCGCGAGTGCCCCAGCTACGGATCGATTCTGCGCGGTGTAGAGATTCCGGCAGTGGGCGGCGACACGCTCTTCGCCGATGCCGGCGAGGCCTACAACCGATTGAGCGACGAATGGAAAGAGCGGGTCGACGACCTCGTCGCCGTGCACGACTACACCAAGGTGTTCGGCGCACGTGTTCCCGAGGAAAAACGCGAGGAAATGCGCGAGAAGTATCCCTCGACCCGGCACCCGGTGATTCGTACCCACCCCGACACCGGCGCAAAGACGATCTACACCAACCGGGCGTTCGTGGCATCCATCGACGGGCTCGACGACGTCGAAACCAAGAAGGTCATGAGCCGTCTTGAGCGCGCAATCATGGACCCGAGCGTGCAGTGCCGCTTCCGGTGGCAGAACGACTCCTTCGCCATGTGGGACAACCGCGCCGTCCAGCATTGTGTATCGAATGACTTCTGGCCGGAGACCCGCGTGGTCGAGCGGGTGACCATCGTTGGCGACCGACCTTACTAGGTTCTCTCAGCTCGCCTTACGGTGGTTACGACAGGAAGCTTCGGTATACCTCAAGTAACGCCGCCTTTTGGGCATCGGTGAGGTCGGGATCGGCATTGATTGCCTCGGCGACACCGGGGGCCGACCCGCTGGTGTCGCCGCCAATTCCCACATACGAGAGCAGCGTTTCGGCCTGCACGTCGAGCGCTCGGGCAAGTGACTTCAGCACCCGCACCGACGGCTCGTGGAGCCCGCGTTCGAGCTGGCTCACATAGGGGTCGCTGAGGTCGGTCAGTTTGGCCAGCTCTCGCTGCGACAGTTCGGCCAGCCTTCGCTGACTGCGAATGAACGCGCCGAGGCGACCGAGGTCTTCTCGGTCGCCGGGGCTGCTTTTTGACGATGTCTTCGCCATAGCGAAAGACGTTACTTCTTGGCGCTGGCCTTGGCCGTGCTCTTCTTGGCCGTGCTCTTCTTCGCTGCTGGCTTCTTCGCGGCCGGCTTCTTTGCCGGGCGCTCGGCGGGAGCGGGGCTCCAGGCACCGACCAACTCGGTTACGAACTTCCGGTTGGCCTCGACGGCGTCCGATACCGCGTTGAACGTGGAGTCGACGATCTTTGACGCTGCTGGAACCTCGGGGAAGTTGATGCTTGGCAGGTCGGAGCGAGCGGGAAGCTTGTCGGCGAACGGAACGTCAATATTCCTAAAGTCAATCTTTGGCAGATCGATCTTCTCGATGGTCTTGGAGAACTGATCGCCGACGTTGTCGGCGGTCTTGTTGACGCTGTCGCTGATGTTGTCGATGTAGGGCGAGACGGTATCGGCGACGTACTCGTTGGTGTCGACAATCCGGCTGCGAACGGTTCCGACGACCTCTTCGAACTGTTCGGTCAGGTTTTTGAGCTGGGTTTGCATGGTGTTCTCCCTCTATGGAGTGTGTGGAGCTGGTGGGGGTCTGGTTCTGAAGAATTTCACGAAAGCAACGCAATGCGTACTTTACTTCGCAATCCGCATCATACACAGCTTCAAAACATTTGCAATCACTTTGCGTACTTTTCTACGCAAACGTGACCTATCTCACACAAGTGTCAGACCAAGTGTCAGACCAAGTGTCAGACCACAGGGTATGCAGCGTGGGCGCTAGGAGCGACGAGATTGGGGTGACTACTGCTTCGGGTGGGCGACAAACCAGTCCCACACCAGGTCGGTGGTGTTGAAATCGTCGGTGGAGAAGCCGAGCTGCGCCTGCAAGGCCAGGGCGGCCGCCGTTCCGGGCCAGGTATGGCCTCCCCCATCGACAATCCAGAACTCAAGATCGGCATCGCAGCCGGCAAAGTCTTCGACCGTTACCTCATCGCTGAACTCGATGACCTCAGGTTCGCCGTCGCATCCCAACTCTTCGGACCACTGGTCGACCTCGCCGGGAATCGGTACAAACTCGACGTCGGCGCCTTCCAAGGTTCCCCCGTCGCCAGAGAGCGACGAAGCCCCACCATCGAACGGCACGACAACATCGGCAGTTCCGTGTACATGGAGCATCGGGACGGCTCGGCTGGGGTTACAGCTGCCTTCGGGGTAAGAGATTCCGGCCACGCTGGCGGCTGCTGCGAAACGCTCCGACAGCGTGCATGCAAGCGCCGACGACATAAAGCCGCCGTTCGACATTCCCGTCGTGAAGATCCGGTTGGTGTCGATGCAAAGGTTTGCTTCGAGCTCATCGAGCAGGGCATCGACGAACGCGACGTCGTCGATCTGGTCGGACTCGCCGCTGATATCGGTGTTGAAGAACGTGGTCTCGGTCCCCGGAATGAACGAGCCCTCGGGGTGGATGGCGACGAAACCCTCTGCGTCGGCTTTGGCGTCGAGTCCGGTGAGGAACACCTGCTGGCCAGCGTTGCTGGTAAGGCCGTGAAAGTTCAGCACCATTGGCACAGGAGTTTCGCCGTCGTGGGCCTCAGGAACGAACTGTAGGTAGCCGCGATCGCCCAAGGTCTGCGCCGCCGACCCTTGCGCTGCGACACTCGACCCGCAACCCGCCGACGCAACGGCCGCAACATCGGCAGGCGTCGTTGACTCCGGTAGCGCCGCCGTGGTTGGCGGAGGCTCAGGGGCATCGGTGGTAGCTGGCGCGGATGTGGTAGCAGGTGTTGCCGTGGTCGCCGGCGCAGCAGAGGTTTCGGGGGCCGACTCTTCGACCGGCTCGGTCTCTGCGGTGGTGGATGCGGCGTCGGTGTCGCTTGCTGTGTCCGAAGTCGAGCTCCCTCCACATGCAGCTGCTGCGAACGTGATGACGACTGCGATAGCAATGAGGCGAATCATGGCCAGACCCTACCGGCTACCGAGTCATCTGGGTCTACCGGTGAGGAAGCTATGACGGGGAAACGCCGGCCCGGTTTTCGGCCCAGGTCTTTCCCTTTTCGACGTTGATATCTCGGGGCAGGCCCAATGCCTGCTCGGCAACGATGTTGCGTTGAATGGCGAAGGTGCCTCCGCCCAGCGTGAGCGCCGGGGCAAACATGTAGCCGTAGTGCCACATCGTCTCGACGTCGGGAAACTGTCGAGTCTCGAGTTTTGACTGTCCGGTGGGCGTTCCGATGGACGTGAGCGGAAGCCGCCCCGGTGGGCCGGACCCCTCCAACATGCCTGCGGCTCCGGACACTTCTTTCGCCAGCTCCATCACGTGCTGGCCGTGCTCGTCGGCAAACATCTTTTGCACCGACGCCTCGGGACCTGGCGCTTGTCCGGCCAGCTTTGCCGACAAAGTACGGAGTCGCATCAGGCGGAGCACCTCGGCCTCGCAGTACAAGCGGGCGATCTGTTGACGAAGAACCGGGTCGGTGATTCCCATTGGCTTGATCAGGTCGATGAGGTCATAGGTGCTCGGCCCGGCGCCCCAAAGCGACCCTGCGCTGCTGAGCGACACCCGTTCGTTGGCCAGAGTGACCTTGGCGAGTCGCCAGCCGTCGCCCTCGGCGCCGACCCGGTTCTCGACGGGCAACCGCATGTCGTCAAAGAACACCTGGTTGAACGAGTGCGATGTGGTCATGTCGATGATTGGCGACATGGTGAGACCCGGCGTATCCATCGGGCAGATGAAGTAGGAGATGCCCTTGTGTTTCGACACGTCCGGGTCGGTGCGGGCGATGAGGATTCCGAACTTCGATCCGTGGGCACCCGACGACCAGATCTTCGAACCGTTGATGACATACTCGTCGCCGTCGCGTTCGGCGCGGGTTGCCAGGTTCGACAGGTCGGACCCGGCCTCGGTCTCGCTGAAGAGCTGGCACCAGATCTCTTCGCCACTGAAGATCGGTGGAAGGTAGCGGTCGATCTGCTCTTGGGTTCCACCGGTGAGAATCGTTGGTGCCGCCCAGCCAATGCCGATGGCGTTTCCCGGGCCACGAACCTCGGCGCGGCGAAGCTCGTCGTCGATGATCAACTGGTGAATCGGGTCGGCGTCGAGACCCCATGGCGCAGGCCAATGCGGCACCACATAGCCGGCGTCTGCGAGCTGCTTCCCGGTGGGTTCGGGGTTGGCCGCAATCCACTCGCGGACGGCAACCCGACGGGGGTCGTCTTCGGCTGGAAGTTCAAAGTCCATAGTGCGGTCACTCTATGACGCCCGGAATGAGCGGCGAAATCTCTGAGCTTTCAACGATCCCGCACTGGATTCGTCACAGAGGGGTACGTACCATGAGCCTAATGGCCCAGTGGCACCCCCTCCGCTTGGCGCTTTGTGTTGTTCTCACATGGCTGGTCGCTTTGAGCCCGGCCGTGGTGACCGCGCAACCCGCCCCAGACGCTCCCCCCGAGGGTGCTGGCTCGGCGCGCCCGCCATCGCTCATGCTCAACGTCTACCGGTGGGCCACCGAAAGCGCCGTCGCCGGCTGCGACCTGCCCGGCGGACTCCTTGCCGCGGTCGGCGAGGTCACCTCCGACCACGGTCAACGAGGATCGGTTCCTGCCACCGACGATACCGAGGCAACCGGGCCCCAACTCGGCGACGACGGCACGCTTCAGCCCGGACTCTTCGGCGGACCGGTTTCCGACGACACCGATGGCGGAGTGTGGGATGGCGACCAGACGGTCGACTTCACCGTTGGACCGTTCCAATTCACGCCGGCCACCTGGAGCCACTACGGGGTCGATGCAAACGGTGACGGAGTGACCGACCCGCAGAATGCCTGGGACGCCGCAGCAGCAGCGGCCGATTTCTTGTGTCAGCACGGTGCCGGAGATCCCGAACAACTCGACGCTGCGCTCGTCACCTACTTCGGCGGCCAACCAAACGCAGCGACCGCACGATCCAAGATGGCCGGGTATGGCGTTCTCACCGGCCGCAACACCGTCGGTGAGCCGTCGCAGTTCGGCACCTACTGGACCAACGATTCCCGTGCCTTTCTCGACCGATGGTTAGGTCCGGTTACCGCAAACGCAACACCTCTCACCATCGAAACTGGCGCCGCCGACGCGCAGTGGCTGGTCGGCGACTGGAATGGCGATGGCGCCACCACGCCGGCGTCGTTTACGCCAAACCCCGAAGGTCTCGGAACGTTTGTGTTCTTCGACCACGAGGGCAACCCGGTAGGAGAAGCTCTCGAGTTTGGTACACCGTCAAGCCTGCCGCTGGTTGGCGATTGGAATGCTGACGGCATCGACGAGGTCGGAACGTACGTTCTCGCCGGCAATGAGGGCATCTTCTTGCTTGGCCCTGAACGAGAGGACCAACCAGCGTTGATTGCCCGGTTCGGCCAGGCGGGCGACCTGCCAATCATCGGCGACTGGGACGGCGACGGCTACGACGGCCCGGGCGTGTACCGGCCAAGCACCAACACGTTCCATCTTGCCGATCAACGAGGTCGACCGATGGGTGGCCCCGTCGACGTCACTATGGTTGCCAGCGTCGGAAAAGTTTCGGCCGCCCGCACCGACAGTGCTGACGAAGCCGGTGATACCGGCAGTGCTGGCGAAGCCGACGGTGCGAGCGAAGCTGGCGAAGCGTTCCTCGAAGTCATTGGCGCAGCGGCCAACGGCGAGGCCCTGCGCGACATCGGCGTGCTCGACCTATTTCGCGACCAGCGTTCGACCCCCGCTCATCAGCGTTACACCCAGCAGTTCCTCGACTCACTTGGAAGCCCCATACCCCTGGCGGCCGATTGGGACGGCAACGGCTTCACCGACCTTGCCCTAGTGCGCCATGGCTTCGATGTCACCTTGGTCGAGCGGTTCGACGTGCACAAACGGTCGATGGGATTTGTCGAGCTGCCCTCGGCATTCGCCGTTACCGTCGGGCGCTGGGAGCCACGAGCCATGCCCATGATGAGCGACGTCTCGGGGTCGACCGATCACCCAACCGCAGACAGTGTCGAGGTCCACTCGGGCAAAGAGATCCCGGTGGCTCGAGTAGGCGGCATTCTTGTGCACGCCGACATCGCCGACCAGCTCGCGGCCATGCTCGAGGCTGCCGGAGCCGACGGCATCACACTGACCGGTTGGGGTTGGCGCAGCCATCAACGCCAAATCGAGTTGCGAGCACAGAATTGCGCCGACGTTTGGGAAACCCCGTCGAGCCAGTGCTCACCACCAACCGCACGCCCGGGCCACTCACGACACGAGTCGGGCAAGGCGATCGACTTCCACGTGCGGGGCTCAGCCCTCACGCGAAGCACTCCCGAGTTCGCCTGGCTCAAAGAACACGCCGCCGACTACGGCTTCTTCAACCTTCCCTCCGAAGCCTGGCACTGGTCAATAGATGGAAGATAGGTTACCTACTAAGTAGCAGCAATCTGGAGGAGCGGTTACCCGAAAAAGTCGCAGCCACAGAGCGTGACGTTTCGGATGTCGCAGCACTCTCAAGAGTCGCGGCAGAGCTACTTTCTCCGGAACAGCTCCTAAGAAGCGAATCATTCGCCTCGTACTCCCGACGCTTCCGACAATGGGAGCGATTCGCTGAGATTCACTCCATCAAGCCTCTCCTGCCGGCTCAACCCGAACACCTTGCTGCGTTTGCTTTCGCCCGACGATCCTCAGGAGTCGCAAAGCAAACAGTTCAGGCGAACTTGAGCGCCATTCGCTGGTTCCACCTCCGAGCTGGAGGACTCGACTCAGACCTTGACCTAGCGCGCAGCGTCCTCAATAGGTTCCGCCCGCAACCTTCGCAGGAGGGCGAGCAATCAACCAAGGCAGCAGTTGTGTCTGTCGGCGGAATCGAGGCGATGCTCACCAGCGGCACCACCGACCTAACGCCGTACCACGAATACGCGCTGAAAGTTCTGCGATTCTACGTCGACGCTAAGCCAAGGCAGTGGACAGCGATGTTGTGCCGAGACCTGAGTTTCGGACCAGGCGACGACTGGGTCGAAATTCGGCTGCCCGCCGTCGACGCAGTATGCAAACACCCGGCACTTCAGCCGCTGACAGTGCGTCTTGAGAAGAGTCCAAGCTCGATCGACTGCCCCGTTTGGGCAGCCCGTCACCTTCTGCCCGCCCACCACGCACCCGATCGTCCCCTCATTGCACGCAAAGACTTCATCTACCGCACGAGTGGCCGTGACTTTGTGCCCTCTTTCGAAACTGCTCCGTCAGGGATGTTTCAGACAATTCGTGACACAGCGATCATCGCTATCGGGTACGACTTAGCGCTGCGACCAGCGGAAATAGCAAATTTAGAAATTGAGG
>CALJDK010000096.1 GCA_938023735.1 uncultured Acidimicrobiales bacterium | reverse complement strand
TACAGGGCAACTTTGTCGTCATGACCAATTCCAGCCGCGTCGAGAGCACTCGCGAGCCGCCCTGCCCGATCGTCAAACTCGGCCCACGAGCGAATGTGCTGGGCATCTCCTACCGCGTCGGCGTCCGGGTATTCCCGAGCGATCTGTTCCCAAAGGTCAGCAAAGTTGAACACCGCTTCAACCTAGTGAACGACCGCAAATCCCGGAAAACGCTGCTCAATTCACTACCAACCGGGCCCGCGATCGTTGCAACGACGTCGGAGCCTGGCACCACCGTCTTTACCTCGGAGCCTGGCACGACCGTGTTGGCGGTGGTGTCTGGCACGACCGTGTTTGTGCGGGTTAGAGGTTGAAGACCCGTTTGGCGTTGCCGGCGAGGAACGCGGCTTTGGTTTCTGCATCGAGACCGAGTTCGTCGATCCGCTCGAGGGCCCGGCTGGCGGTGAGCATCGGATAGTTGGTGCCGAACAGAACCTTGTTGGCGCCGCGCCCATTCATGTACTGGATCAGTTCGGTGGGGTAGCGGTGCGAGGCGTAGGCGCTGGTGTCGATGTACACGTTCGGGTGCTTGTCGGCGACGGCGATCATCTCGGTTGTCCACGGGTACCCGATGTGGCCACACACGATGACCAACTCGGGAAAGTCCAACGCGATCTGATCGATATAGGGGATAGGCCGACCGGTGTCGGATGGTCGAAGTGGACCGGTATGGCCGACCTGCGTGCAGAACGGAACACCAAGGTCAACACAGGCGGTGTAGATGGGGTAGAAGCGGCGATCGGTGGGAGGGAGCTCCCACAGCCACGGCACCATACGGATCGCCACGAAGCCTTCGTCGACCCATCGGCGAATATCGCGCACCGCCTCCATTGGCTTGCGCAGATCGCCACCCGCAACGCCGCGCAGTCGGTCGGGGTACTGCGCCACGTACTCGGCGACTTCAGCATTGTTGATGAGGTCACCCTCGGGTCCGTACCAGGCGGCGGTGAGCCCAAGGTCGACGCCGCCTTCATCCATCAACCCGATGGTGAGGTCGAGCGGGAGCTCCTCGTCGATGCCATCGGTCCAGCCCGTCCAGCGGCGGAGCGAGTCGAACATCTCGTGCTGCGAGTGGCGCAACGTTGGGTGTTGCATCCAGACATCGACGATGGAGGTGGTGCTGGCTGCGTTCATGAGCGGGGGAGTCCGAGGTGAGCGCCGGCGATGAGATTACGGGTGATTTCGCTGGTGCCGCCGTAGATGCTGGTTACCGGTGCATGGCGGAAGTGCTCGTCGATGTGGCCGCCGACGGGCGCCCCCGGTGTGTCGAGCGACAGCAAACCTTCGCTGCCGAGCATTTCGAGAAACCACTGGGTGTGCTTCTTATATGCCTCGGCCACGAACAGTTTGAGCATGGAGCCGTCGACCCCAAACATCACGCCCTGGCTGGCAAGAAAGGCCGTCTTGTAGGCAAAGCCTCGAGCGACTTCGAGGTCGATCATCGCCCGGACGATCTGCTCTCGAACCCGTGGGTCGTCGATTGCGGTGGTGTCGCCTTCGCGTGGTGCGGCTTCGGCGGCGGCGATCGCGGCGTCGATGAGCATGGCGCTGGGGAATTGCCCGCCAGCGATTCCGCGCTCGAACTTGAGGCCGGCTTTCATGACGGCCCAGCCGCCGTCGACTTCGCCGATGCGCCACTCGTCGCCGATCCGAACGTTGTCGTAGAACGTGGCGTTTGATCGTTCGGTGCCCATGGTGTGCACCGGCTGAATCTCGATGCCAGGGGTATCGAGCGGCACGATGAAGAACGTGAGGCCCTTGTGTTTGGGCACCTCGGGGTTGGTGCGGGTGAGCAGCAGCACGTAGTCGGCGATGTGGGCCATGGTGGTCCACATCTTTTGACCGTTGATGGTCCACTCGTCGCCATCGCGCACCGCAGTGGTGGTTGCGGCAGCAACGTCAGAGCCAGAGTCGGGCTCGGTGTAGCCAAACGAGCACAGCGCATCGCCGTTGATGATTGGCGGCACCACGGTCTCTTTAAGGTGGTCGTTGCCGAGTTCTAGGACAATGGCGGCCACGATGACGGCAACGCCCATGCCGTCGATTGGTGCGCCGGCCAGCTGCAGCTCTTCGACGAGCACGAGCATTTCGAGTGGGTCGCGTCCGCCGCCGCCGAGCTCGGCTGGCACCGCGCCGTTCAGCCAACCGCGGTCGGCCATCTTCTTGTGGAACTCCTGGTTGTGGATGGTTCCTTCGCGGGTGCTTTCGAGAACGTCGGGGGTGAGGTGTTCGGCGATGAAGTCCTTCACTTCAACTCGGAACGCTTCGGCTTGGGGGGTGAATGAGAAATCCATCAGTGCGCTCCTGCCGTTGCCGGGATCAACAGGTCGGCGAGTCGTTGTAGCTCGGGTCCGACCGCGCCGTATTGCATCGGCCAGCCCTTGGCCCGGCGGTAGTAGAGCTGAATGTCGTACTCCTCGGCGAAGCCGTAACCGCCGTGGTACTGCAGTGATGTTGCGGCTGCCGTCAGCGCCGATTCGCCGGCAAATACCATGGCCATCGACGACAGCGTGAGGGCGTTGGGCTGGTCGGTATCGAGTGCCCAGATTGCTCGCTTGGCGAGCAGATCGGCGCCTTCGATGCCGGTGGATGCATCGGCCAAGCCGTGCTGCAGCGACTGGAACGTGCCGATCAACGTGTCGAACTGGTAGCGCTCCTGCACGTAGTCGACGCCCAGTTGCAGGGCGCTGAAGCCAAGGCCAACAAGCGCCGCCGCCATCAGCGCCTGCCACTCGGCGATCGCCCGATCGAATGCATTGGTGGGCGCATCGAGCTGCTCGGTGCAGAAGGTAGTGAGGTCGCGGCGGTTGAGCGGAAGGTCGGCCAGATTGTCGAGCGGCTCACCCGGCCCATCGCCCTCGCCGAGGTGAATGGCATCACCGTTGCGCCATAGGATCACGTTGGCGATTGAGCCGGCCGGAACGAGCTGGTTGGGGTTGCCGTTTTGCAGAGCGATCGTTGCTATCCGCGTTCCCTCGATCAGTTCGGCGAGTGCGTCGTGCTCGGGGGCGATCGCCGAAAGCAGCCGGGTAGCCACGGCGTGTTCGATAAGCGGAACCGGTGCCAAAGTTCGGCCCAGATGACCGACGGCAAGGGCCAAGGTGCCCAGATCGGCACCGCCACCACCGACCGATTCGGGCGCCGACATTGCGGGTGCACCGGTCTGGCCAAGGCGAGCCCAAACGGCCGAGTCGAAACCAAGGTCGGCTGCGGCTCTCACGGTTTCGGGTCCACTCTCGCTGGTGAAGAAATCGCGAAAGACGTCGTCGATGGCTTCTTCGTCATCGGTGAGGCGAATGAACATGTCTTCGTTATACCCGATTGCTATCGGTTCGCTCATTTCCTTGTGACGGAAACGACTC
>CALJDK010000095.1 GCA_938023735.1 uncultured Acidimicrobiales bacterium | reverse complement strand
GCGACGCTCATCGCGAAGTGTCAATCGATGTTTCCCGACAACATCGTGCTGTGCCAGATGATGGGCTTCTACGTTCGCGAGATCAGCTTCTACAACGAGCTTGCGGCGTCCCTCGATATCCGCACTCCCAAGTGTTACGCCGCCGATATCGCCGAGGGAGGCGCTCCGTTCATCCTGCTTCTTGAAGAGGTAACCGACGCCCGGATGATCGACCAAATCGACGGCGCAACCCGCGATGACGCCCTTGCGGTTGCCGAGACCGTCGCTGGCCTCCACGCCCGTTACTGGGACAACGACGCGCTCTTCGCTCTCGAATGGCTTCCGCCGATGAACAACGACATGTACAAGGGTGCGCAGGGTCTTTTCGAGGCCAACTGGGCGGGCTTTGTCAAGAATTGGAGCGACACGGTTGATGCCGGTGTCCTGGCCGCCTGCGAACAACTGATCCCGAAGTATGCCGACATGCTCGACTGGGTCGTTGCCGCAAGCCCCACCACGCTCACCCATACCGATTGTCGGGCCGAGAACTACCTGTTCGGTGGTTCTGCTGGTGCCGACGCGATCACCATGCTCGACTTCCAACTCGCGACCCGTCATGTCGGCACCTACGACATCGCAAACTTCCTCGGGATGTCGGTGACCGTCGAGAATCGGAGGACCTTCGAGGACGAGGTGGTCATGCACTACCACGACGCATTAGTGGCCAACGGGGTAACTGGCTACGACTACGACCAGTGCCATCGCGACTATCGGTACAGCCTGATGCATCAGGCCATGGCGCAGGTGGCTATCGCCAACATCGACCCTGGCAACGAACGGGGACGCGTGCTGCTCAACGCGTTCGTCACTCGAGCGTTCACTGCGGCGGCCGACAACGACTCCGCCGACCTGTTGGCCGAACTGTGAGCAACTCGATCTTTGCTGCCGATCTGCTTGCGGGGAAGAAGGCCCTCGTGACCGGCGGCGGCTCGGGCCTTGGCCGTGCCATCGCGACCGGTCTGGCTCAGGTCGGCGCCGAGGTGGTTATTGCCGCCCGACGCGAAGAGATCCTGTCGGTCGCCGCTGCCGAGATTGCCGACGAGACTGGCGGGTCGATCAGCTACGACCTGGTAGATATCCGCGACCTTGCCACGGTCGAGGCGTTGGCGGGCCGCCATAGCGATGTCGAGATACTAGTCAATAACGCCGGTGGACAGTTCCCACAAAAGGCTCGCGACTACAGCCCCAACGGCTGGCGGTCGGTTATCGATCTCAACCTCAACGGCACCTGGAACATGACCCAGGCGTTCGGCAACACGATGCTGGCCGGCAACGGCGGCACGATTTGTCAGATCATCGCCATCGTCGGCCGCGGCTTGCCTGGCATTGCGCATAGTGGTGCCGCCCGCGCGGGAGTGCTTGAGTTGTCGCGAACGTTGGCCTACGAGTGGGGTCCGAAGGTGCGGGTCAACTGTGTCGCCCCAGGTGCATTCCACACCGATGGTTGGGAAGCCACCTACGACGAGGAAGTCGGCCAGGACATGTCCGGCGTTCCACTTCCCTACCCGGGCCGTCCCGCCGATATCGCCAACTCGGTGGTGTTTATGGTGTCACCCGCATCGGCGTATGTGACCGGCGAGGTCCTGTATGTCGACGGCGGCCACGGTCTCCAAGGCCCAATCTCGGCCCTACCGCCCGGCGGCTACCCAGAGCGCGAACAACCACCAGTACACCGCTAAACCCAACCCCGTCACCCTCCCCAGGGAACCCACCGAAAACCCACCGGGTGCCTGGAACCACAAACCCACCGGGTGCCTGGAACCACAGACCAAAAAGGTTCCTGGCACCGAACCCGGTGTTTGGTACCTGGCACTTTTTGGGTGTTTGGTGCCAGGTACCGACAGCGTTTAGCGGTCGGTTGACCGCTTGGCGTGGGTTTTGGGCTTAGAAGGCGACTCGTTTGGTGTAGCCGCCGTCTACGACGACGTTTTCGCCGGTGATCCACGAAGCCGCTGGGCTTACAAGGAAGGCGACTGCGTTGGCTACCTCTTCGGGACTTCCGAGGCGGCCCGATGGTTGGGTGGCGATGGCGCTTTCGTACATCTCGGGCACTGCGGACTTGATCTGGTCCCAGGCGCCATCTTCAACGAAGATCGGTCCTGGCGACACGACGTTCGCACGGATGCCTTTGCTGCCAAGCGACTGTGAGTAGCCGGCGATGAGATTGATCAGGCCCGCCTTGAGTACGTGATAGCTGCCCATGCCGTCGCCGAAGTGTTCGAGCGCAGCAGTGGTGGAGATGGCCATGATCGCTGCGCCATCGGATGCTTCGAGGTGAGGCATAGCGGCGTCGACCATGCGCACGAGGCCCATGATGTCGACATCGAGGGTCTTCTGGAATGCTTCGGCGGTGGTCCTTCCGGCGCCGCCACCGCTGGCGTTGGATACGACGATATCGATGCCGCCCATCGCCTCGCCGGCTTCGCCGACCCAGGCTTCAAGCGCCGCGCCATCGGCGACGTCGACGACCGCGCCATGCACGTCGCCCTGTGAGGAGAGCTCGGCAACCGCGGCGTCGAGTCCCTCTTTGCCGCGGGCCGAGATTGCGACCGAGGCGCCCTCGGCGAGCAGGCGTTCAGTGATAGCGCGGCCAATGCCGCGGCTTCCGCCGGTGACGAGAGCGCGTTTGCCAGAGAGTCCAAGATCCATGGTGGTTCGTTTCCTATTCGTGATTGTTGAGAGCGGCTAGTAAGTGGGGTTCGTGAGCTACGAGTCGCGGTGGCTGTGCCACCAGTCGGCGATGACTGCCGCATAGGTGGCAGCGGTGGAACGGTCGGTGTCGGTGGCGTCGGCAGGGAGTTCCTGGCTGGTCGTTCGCGGAAACGGCGACGCGCCTTCGATGGGGTCGACCCATTCAAGCTTCATGTGCTCGATCGCCGCGCTAAGGCCTTTGCCGACGTCGTCGTGATGCTCGCTGGTTTGGTGGACGAGAAACGAGTTGTAATCGGCGAAAGCCAGCAGCGTGTAGTACGTGCTGGGCTCCGAACCCCGCCAGTACTGGTACGAAACGACGTTGTCCTCGTTGGCGTGGGTCTCTTCGTAGAGCTGCTTGGCAAGGGCCTCGAAGGTGGCTTCGTGACCGTCGCGGATCTTGATGTGCGCCAGGATCGTCGCCATTAGGAGAACAGATCCTGTGCGAGGCGGACCATGTTGACATCGCCGCTAATGAGCATGGTCGTGATGACCGATTCTTTCCACATCTCAATCTCATCCTTGATCTTGTCGACGGGGCCGACGAGCGAGATCGCTTCGACCATTTCGGTAGTGACTGCAGCGTGCGCTTCGTTCTTGTTGCCCGCCAAGTACAGCTCTTGAATCTTGTCGCACTCGGCTTCGAACCCCATACGAGCAAAGACATCGAAGTGAAAGTTCTGGCCTTTGGCGCCCATTCCTCCCACGTAGAGCGCAATGAAAGGGCGAACGAAGTCGGCGCAGGCTTCAACATCGTCGCCGGGAACCATGATGACGGTTGCAGCTACCTCAAAGTCGTCTCCCGATTTCCCGGCGGCATCGAAACCAACCTTCAGCCGGTCGCGGTACCAACCGTCGTCTTTGGGGGCGAAGAACAATGGCAGCCAGCCATCGCAGATCTCGGCGGAAAGCGACACATTCTTTGGTCCCTCGGCCGCAAGGTAAATGGGGATGTCGTTGCGGAGTGGATGCACCGTTGACTTGAGCGGCTTGCCAAGACCCGTGCCGCCCTGAACCGGCATGTGGTAGTGACGGCCATCGAACTCAACCGGGGCTTCGCGGGCAGTGATCTTGCGAACGATCTCCACGAACTCGCGAGTGCGTTCGAGCGGACGGGGGTAGGGCTGTCCGTACCAACCCTCGACAACCTGCGGACCCGATGCGCCAAGACCGAGAATGAAACGCCCGTTCGAAAGGTGATCCATCGTGATCGCCGCCATTGCGGTGGCGGCCGGGGTGCGAGCCGACATCTGAATGATTGAGGTGCCAAGCTGCACGTTCTCGGTCGACGCGCCCCACCACGCCAGCGGCGAAAGCGCGTCGGAGCCGTAGGCCTCGGCCGCCCAGATCGAGTGCCAGCCGAGCTTGTCGGCCTCGGCGATGGCATCGACGACACCACCCGGCGGACCCTTGCTCCAGTATCCGGTGTTGTAACCAAGTTTCATTGTTTGTCGTCTTCCTAGATCTGGCGGTCGTGGTCTTGCCAGTAGACCTCACGCAGCTTGCGCTTCTGCACTTTGCCTGTACCGGTGCGAGGTAGTTCGTCCATGAAGTCAAAGGATCGTGGGCACTTGTACCCGGCAAGGTTCTCGCGGCAGAACGCCGCCAGGGTGTGTTGCAGTTCTTCGCCGGCCTCGACGCCGTCGCCCGGAACGACGATGGCCTTTACCTCTTCGCCGAACTCTTCGTTGGGGACGCCGATAACGGTGACGTCGCTGACCATGGGGTGCCCACCGAGAGCGCCTTCGATTTCGGCTGGGTAGATGTTGACGCCACCCGAGATGATCATGTCGATCTTGCGATCACTGAGCCACAGATACCCTTCGTCGTCGAGATAGCCGACGTCGCCAGTGGTAAAGACGCCAGGTTCTTTGTGGGCATCGGCCGTCTTCTCGGGGGCGTTGTGGTACTCGAAGTCCATGCCCATGAGGTTGCGGAAGTACAGCGTGCCTTGTTCGTTGGGGCCGCAAATCTCTCCGCCGTCGTCGACCACTATGATCTCAACGTTGTCCATGGCCGGACCAACCGATCCGCCTTTTCGCAGCCAATTCTCCGAGTCGATGGTGGTGATGATCGAGCCCTCGGTGCTGCCGTAGTACTCGGTGATCGTCGGGCCCCACCACTCGATGAGTGCCTTCTTCACAACGGGCGGACATGGCGCTGCGCCGTGAAGAACAAGTTCGATCGACGAGCCGTCGTAAGCATTCTTGATGTCGTCGGGAAGGTCGATGAGACGCTTCATTTGGGTCGGCACCAAATGGATGTTGGTGGCCTTGTAGGTGTCGATGAGTTCGAGCACCTTGGCGCTGTCGTACTTGTGCTGCATGACGGTCGCCGAGCCAGCCATCATCGGCAGGAACGAGAACGCCCACTGCGCCGAGTGATACGCGGGGCCGCACAGCAAGGTGATTCCTGGGACGGTCATCATGTCGGCGAAACCAGCTCCGATGAGATGCCACATCTCGGGGGTGGTTTTCGGGGGCATCGACGACAGCGAGCCTTTGACGCCTTTGGGGTTGCCGGTGGTTCCCGAGGTGTAGAACATCGGCCCACCGAAGCTCTGGTCGTCGGGTTCGTCGGCCGATCCGGTGCCAATGAACTCTTCATAGCTCGTGAGTCGGTCGGTGCTATCGCCTCCGGCAACCAGGGCAAGGTCGACGGCCGAACACCGCTCGTCGCTCAGAGCCTTCGTGACTTCGTCGGCAAAGAGATGGCCGGCGATAACGGCCTTCGAGCCCGAGTCGTGGACGATATAGGCAATCTCGGTCGCGACAAGGTGCCAGTTGACCGGCACACAGGTTACACCCATGTTCGCGGTGGCGATTGCTACCTCGAACCACTCGATTCGGTTGCCGCTGATGATCGAGACGGTGTCGCCCTCGTTAACGCCAGCGCTTCGAAAGGCGTTAATCAGCTGATTGATGCGCTGGTCGAGCTCCGACCAGGTCCGCGAGCCGTAGTCATCGACCAAGGCCATTTCATCGCCACGTTCGGCGGCGAATCCTTTTGTAAGAACCGACATCGCAGGCTTCCCCCTGATTTGTTGCGATTGATAATGAGTTGAGTCTCGCGCGGTCGCTCGAGGTATTCGAACTAGGTCGCGTTGAAGGGATTGAGCTGGGTCTGCAGCGGCAATACGTGGGCGTAGTCGTTGACGCTTAGCACCGCCCGCCGGTCGTCGCTTCCCCGCACGGTGGTGATGGAGGTGTGGTGAATAGCGCACACCCGATCGTGGTCGGCGCCAAACACATGCGACAGGTAGGTGTTGATGACCCCGCCGTGGCAGGCCACCACCACCCGATCACCGACGTGGTTGGCCATGATCGAGTCGATTGCGGCGACGATGCGCTGGCGGAACGGCTCGATGGGTTCGGAGTAAATGTAAGCATCCCACTTATTGGTGCGGTTGGCCTCTTGATAGATGGCGATGGTGGCGTCCCGGCCGATGCTGTCGAGCAGCCCTTTGTCCTGGGGAACGTTGGCGAAGAGGTTGATCTCCTCCACATCGGGAGTGACGATCGGCTGGAGCTCGTGGTGACCGGCAATGGCCGCACCCGTATCGAACGCCCGTTGCAGGGGGCTCGCGTACACGGCAGCGATATCGGTGTCGGCAAGTCGTTCGCCAACAGCAGCAGCCTGCTCACGCCCCAACTCGGAAAGGGGAGCGTCGATGCCGTCGGCCACGACCATATTGGCCACGTACTGCTGCTCGCCATGGCGCACCAGCAAGACTTCGCACATGCCGTCGAGCGACGGCAGGAAAGGGTTGGTGAGATCTACCGACCGCGCCACTACTTGGCGAGGATGGTGACCCCGGAGATTCCGGGTGCGCCGTAGACGTGGGTGTAGGCGGTCTTCGGATCGTTGGGAACCTGGCGTTCGCCAGCATCGCCACGAAGTTGCAGCACGTTCTCGTACACCTGCCGAAGGCCGGAGGCGCCGATTGGCTCGCCGTTGGCCAGGCAGCCGCCGTCGGTGTTGACGGGAAGCCGGCCGGTGATTTCGGTGTCGCCCATCGCGAGCATGTGTTCCTGCTCGCCGTGCTCACAGAAGCCGTTCTCGGCCATATGCATGATCTCGGCGCCTGACTCGGTGTCTTGGAGCTGAGCGATATCCATGTCATCGGGTCCCATGCCTGCCATCTCAAAGGCGGCAGCCGACGCATCGACGGTTGGGCCAGCGTTGTGCTCGAGCGCAATATGGGGCGCCATGACCTCGAAGGAACCGAACCGGCGCGAGCGCACGACCGCAGCTTTGAGGAAGACCGGGGTGTCGGTGTACTTATGGGCCTGATCGGCTCGAGCGAGGATCAGGGCGACGCCACCCTCGCCCGGCGAGCAGAACATGTACTGCGTGAGCGGGTAGCTGAGCATCGCCGACTGCTTCACTTCCTCCATGCTGAGTGGGCGGCGACGCCACGCGTTCTCGTTCTTCGATCCGTTGCGGAACGCCTTCTCCGACACTCGTGCGAGGGAATCTTCGGTTATGCCGTGTTCGTGCATGTAGCGGTTGATCTTCATACCGAAGAACTGGGTGGTGAGGGCCATGCCCGACTCGCCGTACCAGTCGCTGAGGCCCGATGCCTTGGTGTTGACTCGGAAGGCGCCGCGGTCGTGCTTATCGAACCCGATGGCGATGCCAAGGTCGAACATGCCCGATTTGATGCTGTTATACGCCGAGAACAATGCCGACCCACCGGTGGCGCAGCCGTTGACAACGTTGATGAACTGGAGGCCAGTAAGGCCCAGCTTGGACACCATGGTGTCGGGGGCTCCCGCCGAGGCACTTCCGCCAAAGGCGAACTGGATGTCCTCCCACTGCACGCCCGCGTCGGCGCATGCACTGCGCACGGCCGCAACGCCCATGTCCATACCTGACACGCCTTCGTGGCGGCCGAAGGGGTGCATGCCGATTCCTACAATTGCTACATCGTCGGTGGTCATTGCCGTTCTCCTAGTTGATTGGGGCGAAGGCGAAAGTCATGACTTCTTCGCCGTCATCGTTGGTGTACAGCGGCACGAGAGTGAGTTCCATCTCCATGCCGATGTTGAGCTGTTCTGGGTCGTTGACCGTGAGGCGAGTTTCGACCTTCACCTCACCGGGAAGTTCGACATAGCCAACCCCGAACGCTTCGAAGGTTTTGGGGTCGGCGTTGCCCGCATAGGGAGGCGACTTAGGCGGGTATCCCTGCACGGTCCAGGTCCAGAGGGTGCCGGTGCGTCCCAACTCGATGGTCTCGGTGGATTGCCCACTGCACTTTGGACAACCGGATTGGGTGGGAAACATCACGTTGCCACAGTCAGTGCACTTGCTCCCAAGTAGTCGGGGCTCGTCGGACGGCCACGTAAAGACCCCTTCGGAAACCGGTACCTGTTTGGTTGCTGAATCGGTTGCCATGCCTGTTTATCTACTCCGGCTGTCGGTGATGTAGACAAAGCTACTGCGGAAATTAACCGCACGGTCAATTCCATTCAGGTGAATCGCTATCTTGCGATCACCCAACGATTGCACCAATCTCAAACACGAATCACACGCCGAGCACGGGAGAGCGTCATGCCAGGAAGAATCGATGGTCAGGTAGCGGTAATTACCGGTGGCGCCAGTGGTATCGGTGAGGGCACGGCCCGACGCTTTGTGGCGGAGGGCGCAAAGGTGGTCATCGCCGATATGCAGGTCGACGCCGGCCAGGCGCTAGCCGCCGAGCTGGGCGCCGCTGCCCGTTTTCACGAAACCAACGTGACATCCGAGGAAGATGTGGCCGGAGCGGTCGACCTTGCGGTCGCTGAGTTCGGACAGCTCGACGTGATGTTCAACAACGCCGGCATCGTTGGTGTAGTCGGCCCGATTGCAGAGACCCCTACCGAAGCTTGGGACAACACGATCTCGATCCTGCTGCGTGGTGTGTTCCTTGGAACCAAGCACGCCGCAAGGGTGATGATGCCTCGAAACTCCGGGTCGATCATCTCCACCTCGAGTACCGCTGGAATCCTTGGCGGACTCGGGCCGCACGGGTACACCGCGGCGAAGCACGGCGTCATTGGTCTCACGAAGTCGGTGGCCAACGAACTGGCGCAGTATCAGATTCGGGTCAATGCAATTTCGCCCGGCAACACGGTCACCACCATGACCGCCGGGGTCAGCGGCAACGCCGACGATCTCGAGAACGCCAGCAAGTACATCGCCAGCGGCTCGCCTTTGGGCTATGCGGGGTTCCCCGAGGACATCGCCAACGCCGCGCTGTACCTGGCCAGCGAGGAGTCGCGGTACATGAGTGGCCACACCATGGTGGTCGATGCGGGCCAAACCGCGTCAGGTATGAAGCCCAACCGGTTCCACAACGGCAAAAGCGCCCAGTTCCACGAAGCCGGCCGAGTCACCTAAACCCCAACCCCACCCAAAGCCTCTGGCTGCCTAGCCCAGCCCGGTGCCCGCAGCCCGGAGCCCGGAGCCGGTGCCTGGAACCTTTGGGACTCTGGGTGCCTGGAGGGTCAGCGGTTAGGTGGGTTGTGGGTGTTGTTGTGGTCGACTAGCCGGCTGGTTATGAGGAATGTTGTTGCGAGGCAGAGCGCGGCGTGTCGGTGGATGTTTTTTCGGTCGGTGTTGTTGGCGAGTTGC
>CALJDK010000094.1 GCA_938023735.1 uncultured Acidimicrobiales bacterium | reverse complement strand
AGTGCGGCATGGCAGAGAGCACTTCACAGAGGTTGGGCGGTCAGACCGTCGAGTTGTTGCAGACGATGATTCGAAACGAATGCGTCAACGACGGCACACCCGAGTCGGGCCAAGAGATCCGCAACGCCGAAACGCTTCGTTCGCTTCTTGAGGGCAGTGGCCTCGACATTCAGCAGTGGGAGCCCACGCCAGGGCGGGCATCGATCGTGTCGCGTATCGAAGGCAGCGATCCTTCGGCTCCAAGCTTGTGCCTGATGGGCCACACCGACGTGGTCCCGGTGAACCCCGACGGCTGGTCGCAGGATCCCTTTGGCGGCGAGCTACTTACCGACGCCGACGGCAAGACCGAGGTGTGGGGTAGGGGCGCCGTCGACATGTTGAACATCACGTCGTCGATGGCTGTGGCGTTTCGGCATCTGGCCGACAGCGGCTTCAAACCCAAGGGCGATCTCATCTTCTTCGGCGTTGCCGACGAGGAGTCGGGTTCGGCCCACGGCGCGCAGTGGTTTGCCGACAACGAACCCGACGCCATCCGGGCCGACTTTGTACTTACCGAAAGCGGCGGCCTGCACTCAAGCGGCGACGGTAAGCATCAGGTCGGAATGGTGGTGGGCGAAAAGGGCGTGGCGTGGCGCAAGCTTCGAGTTCGAGGAACGCCCGGTCACGGCTCGCGCCCGTTCAACGCCGATAACGCGCTCATCAAGGCCGCCGCCGTTGTGCAACGCATCGCCGACTATTCGCCGTCGCCGCAATTCCACGAACTGTGGACCCAGCAGGTCAGGTCAATGAATGTCGACGACGAAACCAAAGCGGCGCTACTGAACGCCGACACGATCAACGAGACCCTTCGAGCCATGCCCCAGAAGGGCGCAGCGGGACATCTGTGGAGCTGCAGTCACACGACGTTTTCGCCCAATCTGGTGTCGTCAGATCGCGTGATGAAGACCAACGTCATCCCCGACCAGGTCGATATCAATGTCGATATCCGCACGATGCCCGGCGACGACGCCGATGCGGTGCAGGCACATCTCGACGCGGCGCTGGGCGACTTGGCCGACCAGGTTGAGGTGGAGATCATCATGAACGATCCGGCCAGCATTAGCCGAACCGACACCCCGCTGTGGTCGAGCCTTCAGAAGGCAGTGGGCAACCACTTTCCGTCGGCGGACATCGCCGGCCAACTCATCGTGGGATTCACCGATGCCCGCATCTTCCGCAACATGGGATCAACCGCCTACGGCGCCGGTCTATTCAGCCCCGATCTCGACGCTGCCGCTTACGGATCGATGTTCCACGGCAACGACGAACGCATTGACGTCGAGTCGCTCCGTCTCACCACGCAACTCTGGATCGACGTCGCAACCGACCTACTCACCTAACGCGTTTCGCCCATTTGAACTTTTATACCTGGCACCGAAACCCCAATTTGGTGCCAGGTACCAAACCCCCTCTTAGGTTCCAGGCACCAAACCCCCTCTTAGGTTCCAGGCACCGGATTCTCGTTATTCCTGATTCTTGGCTTCAAAGGCTGGGCTGTTAGTCGGCTTGGTCGGCGTCGCCGCCTGGGGTGAATAGTGATTCGTCGGTGGCGGTTGCGTACCAGGATTCGAACGTTTCATCGTCGAGGTCAAGGGCGGCGTGATCGCGGACCATGCAGGGGCCGCTGGCCATGCCGTCGAGACTGGCCCAGGTGTCGGGTTGCCACAACGACGCATGCCGGAACGCCTTCGAGCAGTGAATGTACGCCTCGTCGACGGTGAGAATGACAACGACTCGGGCGGGCTTGTCGCCAACGACGAAACGCGCACAGAGGTCGGCATCGGTCGAAAGCTCGGCGACGCCGTTTACCCGGAGCGTTTCGTTGAGACCAGGGACCATGAACAGCGTGGCAACGCGGTTGTTTTGCAGGACGTTTTCGAACGAGTCGAGACGGTTGTTTCCGGCGTAATCGGCCCAGGCCAACCGCTTGCCATCGAGCGCCTGCACGAACCCGGGCTCCCCGCCCTTGGGCGATGCATCGCAGTTGCCAGCGCCATCGGCGGTGGACAGGATCATCATTGGCGAACGGGCCAGAAAATCGACGCAATGCTGGTCGAGACCGTTGATGACCTTGTCGACCGCGGCACCAAGTGGTTCCCGGTAGACCGAACGGAGATCCTCAGCGTTGCGCAGTTCCATGCTGTGAGTATCGCATGGGACTCCGCACGACCAGTAGAAACCAATCGTTTCGCAAGTAGCGTTTCGATGTGCCTGATTGGCTAACTCCAGAGCTGACTGGTGAGATAGCGCGTGGTGTGGTTGTCACCGTCGCACTCACCCTCATCACCACCGTGTCGTCCTTTTGTGTTGGCCTTGTCGCCGCTCTCGGTCGGCGCAGCGGCCGACGCTGGACTGCTCGTGCGGCGGGCACATTCGTGGAGATCTTCCGGAACGTTCCAGCACTGATTCTGCTGATCTTCCTGGCGTTTGCCGTGCCGAACATCGTGCCGCAATCAAGTAGGCCGAAGGTCTTCTTTCGCAACGCGTTCTGGGATTTTCTCGGCGACCTCACCACTCTGCCGCTTCCGTACTACGCTGTAGCGGCCATCGTTGCGCTCTCCTGCAATACCGGGGCGCATCTAGCCGAAGTGCTCCGATCGGGCTTTGACGCTGTTCCGCAGTCGCGTATCGACGCTGCCCGGTCGTTGGGTGCGAGCGTTCGAGCAGCCTCACTGAGCGTCATGGTCCCCGATGGGCTTCGCATTGCGTTTCCGGGGGTCATCAACCGACTGATCCATAACCTCAAAAACACGGCCCTGGTCGGGTTCGTTGCGGTGCCCGACGCCTTCCAGGAAATCCAGGGCGCGATCACCAAGACCTTCCAGGCGAGCCAACTACTCATCGCGGCGGCGTTGCTGTATCTGGTCTTGGCGACCGTTTTCGAGTTCGTCCTCGGACGGATCGAGGCGGCGCTCTGGCGCGGCCGTCCAATCGATCGGACCATCGATGTCTGATCAACTCAACTTCCTGTGGCGCCAGCTCCCGAATCTGCTGTGGGGTTTCCCGAACAACCGCCCAGGTGGCCTCGTGCTGTCCATCCTGTTGAGCGGCGGCGCAATCGCACTTGGCCTGGTGTTGGCTATCGGCTTGGCGTTCGCCCAACACAGTGAGCGCTCGTGGCTCCGGTTGCTGGCCGGTCGATTCGTATGGGCGGTGCGCGGTGTCCCGTTGATCGTGCTGCTGGTACTGCTGTTTCAGTATCTGGGTACCGGCACGATTCTGGGCATCGAGTTCTCAGCGTTCTGGTCGGCGTTCATCACGTTGACCCTGTACTCGGCTGCGTATCAGGCCGACATCGTCCACGGTGGAATCGCTGCGGTTCCCCAACAATTGCGCGACGACGCCCGGGTGCTTGGTGCCTCGCGCCTTACGGTGGCCCGAACGATCACGGTGCCGTACTCCTTGCGGACAATGCGGCCGGCGCTGGTTACCCAAGCCGTCACGATCTTCAAGGACAGCTCGGTGGTTGTGGTTCTTGGTGTTACCGACCTAACGACAAATGCTCGCATTGCCCTTGGCGGCGACGTGGGTAATGCGCCGTTCTGGGTTGCCACCTATCTCTTGGTGGGGTTTCTCTACTGGTGTGTTGCCTTCGGGATTGCCCGTTTCGCCGAGCGCCAGATTCGCCACAATGCGTCGGTAGTCGGCCGGGCCTACCTATCGTGAGTTTCATTCGCTCCTCACCGAATCCGAAGGGATCGTATAGGTGTGATGAAGATCACGTCGACGCGACGCTGCTTCGACGCCACTAGCGCAGATGCGGCTTCTACCATTGCCAGTTGTCCGTCCATACAAACCACCTGATTCCCACCTGATTCCCACCTGATTCCTACTTGTTCCTCCCTGTTGCAACTACCGTTTCAGCGGTGTCGCACCCCCCGAAAGGCCACCCCGAACTCCATGAAACGTCTGTCAGCGGTTTTTCTCGCTTGCCTCCTGTTCCTTGCTGCCTGCGGCAGTTCGGCGAGCACCGACGCTGCTCCCACCAGCGGCGATCCGGTGTCCGATGAGTCCTCGTCCGAAGCTGAAACCGAAGCCGAAGAGCCCGAGGCTGAGGCCGACGAACCGGAAGCCGAGCCCGAACCGGACGCCGAGGCCGATTCCAGCGACGACGTCGAACTCACACAGGTCGACTCGGTTCTTACCCGGGTACAGAACGACGGCGTTGTTCGCATTGGCGTTCGCAACGACAACCCTCCGATGAGCTTCCTGAACGACGACGGAGACTGGGTCGGCTTCGACCTGGAGCTCGCTGAGGCAATTGCTGCCGAGCTTGGCGCCGAACTCGAACTGGTACCCGTCGACGGCACCACTCGAATCAGCTTCCTCGAAAGTGGCCAGGTGGACATGTCGGTCGCTTCGATGAACCACACCCGCTCGCGCGAAGAGGCCATCGACTTCAGCATTACCTACTTCTGGGACAACCAGTCGTTCCTTGTTCGCACCGACACCTACACCAACATCGATGAACTCTTTGGCCAGACGGTCGCCGCGAATGCCGGTAGCTCGGTCATCGACTCGTGGAACAGCTACGTTGCCGACGCCGGCGGCGAGGCCAGCGAGATCGTTGAGTTCGACGACAAGCTGGCCGCCATGCAGGCCCTGCGCGACGGAGCGGTCGAAGGCTACAGCGAAGACAACATCACTCTGCTGGCGCTGGCCGCTGGCGACCCCGGCCTCACGCTGCTGCCCGGTGGCCACAACCCCGTGCAGTTCGGCATCGGCGTCCCCGAGAACGACAGCGAGTGGCGTGACACCGTCAACCTTGCGCTGCAGGAAGGTTGGAAGAGCGGCCAGTACCAAGAGATGTACGACACCTGGTTCATCAACCCCGACAGCCGAATCATCGACCTGCCGCTCGGTGGCGCAATGGAGATCTGGCCCTAGACGATGACCGCAGTCGAGCTCCGGGGTGCAGCGAAGGATTTCGCCGATGCAAAAATCGACGCGACCCTCGGAGTCGACAGTGGCCGCCAACTGGTCCTTCTTGGTCCTTCAGGGTGCGGGAAGACCACCGCGTTGCGGATGATCGCCGGTCTCGAAATTCCCGATCGAGGCGACGTGTGCTTCGACGGCCAATCGATGGTGGGTGTGCGGCCCGAAGCCCGCAATGCCGCCATGGTGTTTCAGGCGCAGGCGTTGTTCCCGTTCCGCACCGTGGCCGAGAACGTGGCCTACGGTCTGAAGATTCGCAAGGTCAACGCCGACGAACGAGCCGAGCGAACCCGCCAAGCGCTCGCGCAGGTTCATCTCGACGGCTACGGCGATCGCTGGCCGGGCGACCTGTCAGGCGGCGAACGTCAACGCGTTGCTCTTGCCCGCGCCATTGTGGTCGAACCTCGGGTTCTGCTTCTCGACGAACCGCTCAGTTCACTCGACCCAGTGCTCCGAGGTGACCTGCAGCAACTGGTGTGTGAGGTACAGCGGGCGCTTGGCATCACCTCGATCTTCGTGACCCACGATCGCGACGAGGCGCACGCGGTTGCCGACACGATTGCGGTGATGATGCGCGGCAAGGTGCAGCAGATCGGACCAGCCGCCGACGTCCTCGAGAATCCTGCTACCGACGACGTTGCAACGTTCTTGGGTCGGCCCCCAAGCTGACGATCAGGGCGGGTTTTCTCGGTAGCGGGCCATGGCATCGTCGAGGCTGATGTCGCACTGGTTGGCGAGTGAGGCTAGCCACGCCATGACATCGCCGAACTCGTGAAGCTGTTGATCGCGAGTGCCTTTGCGGACCGCCTGGGCCAACTCGCCCAGCTCTTCGCACAACCAGGCAACGGTCGATGGCACGCCTCGCTCGCGATCGGCAGCGCCGTAGAGCTCTTCCATCAACGTTTGAACTTCGTCGAGTTGCATAG
>CALJDK010000093.1 GCA_938023735.1 uncultured Acidimicrobiales bacterium | reverse complement strand
GTCACCAAATACCTCATCATGAACCTCGTCTTTCTGAAACTAATACCAAAGTAAAAAAATATTATTTACAACCCCGATTTAAGATAAAAAAGGTTTTACATCTGGATCTGTCAAGGTTGGTGCTATAATGCTCTTATATGAGTGAAAGAATTCCTTAATATACATAATTAAATTTACAACTTTGCAGCTTCTTAGCTTAACTGGAACTATTTTTAAAAGACCATCTTTCCATTCACAACTATACTTTTCGTATTTTGGACAAAATATGATTGCCCCTAGTGAGTTTTGAACTGAAGATGGAAGTTTTGCTATGACTCTTACTATTTTAACTAATGACACATTAAAATTATAGTGGGTCATATATCCTCCTAATTTGACCTATTTTCTGGGAGGTCAGAAGTTTGTGTAGATGATGTTTTAAGTTTTGAAATTCCCTGAAGCCATATTTTTTGTCATTTACATGTTACGAAGTATAGAGAATACTTATAGGGAGTATAGGTAACACTAGACATAAGGAAATCATTTAGCTCAAAGATCTATAACGGGCATGATTTTTCTCACCTAAAATTCGGTGGGAAAATTAAAAATAAATACAATAATATTTTTTCTGTATTAAAATATTGGAAATAATTTTGGAATATTTAAAAAAAATTCAAAAGTCAAAAAAAAAAATTTGAAAAAAAACAAAAAAAAACAACATTGTTTTGACTTTTTTTTAAATATTTTTACATACTCCAAAATAATTCTTCATGTAATATATAAAATATCAGAATTTTTTGATTATTAGAACAAAATTAAACCTTATTCTAGAAAATAAAACATTCCAGCTACAGACTTTGAAGCTAATGGAATTCCTTGCTTCTGGCATCATATACATACCTTATAAATATTATTTATAATTTAAATTAGAATATGACAAAAATTACGGCTTCAGTGAATATCAAAGTTTAAAACTTAATTTATACAAATTTTGGACCTCCCTGAAAGGGATCCAAATTGGGAGAAAATGTCACCCACCATGATTTTAATGTGATATAAGTTAACAAACTTAGAATATTAACAAAAAATTCATGTTTGGTTCAAAACTCACTAGGGGCAATAATATTTTGTCTAAAATATGTATATATATAGCACTTTATAGAAGGATTGTCTTTTAAAAATACTTCCAGTTAAGCTAAAATGCTGCAATGTTGACTAGTCATTTCTGTATACAAAATATGTTCATCACCCATATAAGAACATCTTAGCACTAATATTGACAGATCTAGATGTAAAAACTTTTTTATTTTAAAGTGGGGGTTTTATATAATTTTTTATTTAATCCAGTATTAGTCTCAGAAAGATCGAGAGCGAGAGCGGCACCAGCGATGGTGGGTCCGCTCCTGGTGATGCGCTAGGCGAAGATACTGACGAGTCAACGACCGCCGACCCTGCTGATACCTCAGCACGCGAAACTCCCGACGATCCTGCGAACGGCCGAGCCGGCGGCGAAGACCTGGCTGGCTTCTTACCTCCGGCCGACGAGCTCGCCAACGCCACGATCTCCGAGTACCTCACACTCGACGAACTCATCGCCGACCGGAACGAGCGGCCACCGGTACTGCGCTGCGATGCCGCCACCGACCCGTCTGCGCTCGCCATCTCATCGCAGGGCCAAGCGGCCGGGAGGATATTCGACGACGACAACGGCGTCCACACCGTCACCGTGCAGCTCTGGAGGTATCCCGACGAAACCGTCGCAGCACAGGCGCTTGCGGCAGTTCGCGACCTGCGCTGCGAGTCGGCGCCGGTGGGGAATCTTGTTGTTGGAAGCACCACCTACGAGCAATTCGACACGCTCACCGCAACGTCGGCCCAGCTGGTCGGCTCTGCGGTCGATGAGGCTTCGGGGGCCAGCTTCCAGCGTCAACTCTCCTCGCCCGACGGCGACCTTGTGGTGCACGAAGAATTGCAATTTGCTCGCCTTGGCACGGTTGTCGTGTTTGCCGGTGCACGCGAAATCGGATCACCAGACATCGCTCCGTCGCCTCCCGTCACCGACGCGTTGCGGGTTGGCCAATTCGCCATCACGGCAATCGCCGAAGGACTTGGTCGCACGGTCGACAACCTTGAGGTCGGTACGTACCGGACAACGACGATCGACTTCTGTCTGGTACGCATCGAACGCAACGATGGAAAAACCGCACAGATCTCGTGGGCTGGCGGCGAGCAGGCCGTGATCACCGTTTCACCAGCCGACCAAACCATCGACGTTGGAAGCGGGTGCGGTAGTTGGACTCGGATCGAAGCTGGCGCCGAGTCGGTACTTCCGCCTGGCGGCGTTGGCACATTACTCGTGGGCACCGATATCGACCCGGGGGTTCTCCGGGTGACCTCGACTGGTGAGTGCACGATCGACCAGCTTCTGGGCTTCTCGGGTGCGCCCGAAGATCTGGTGGCAAGCACGCTGCTTGCGCCGGGTGACTCGGTGGAGATTTCGGTAACTGACGAAGCCGGCATCTCGCTTTCGTCAGGCTGCCGGTATTAGCGGGTCACAATCCGGCAGAAAACTCGGTAAGCCGGCGGTAGATGGGCTGGCGAAACGCAATGACTTCCTCGGTAAGTGCAGCCATTGTGGTCCACTTCCACCCATCGAACTCTTCGGGCGGCAGCTGATCGAGACACGCTTCGACCGCATCGATTTGGTCGGGCTTTACGCGTACAAAGAACCACCGTTGCACCTGGCCTCGACCAAACTTCTTGCGACGAAACTCCGCCGGAATCTCATAGCCAATCCACTCCGGGAGTTCGGCGAGCACCTCGACATGGTCGGCATTCAACCCGGTCTCTTCTGCCAGCTCGCGCCACATCGCCTCATCGGGTTCTTCGCCGGGGTCGATACCTCCCTGCGGAAACTGCCAGGCATCGGTACCGCTGCGTCGGAATGCCAGAACGTTGGTTCCCTCGCCAAAGATGACGACGCCAGCGTTCGGGCGGAATCGGTTCGATTGGTCGCTACTCATTGCTACCCATTGCTACCCATTGCTACTCATCGCCGGGCCTGTCGTTCGCAGCTAGCCATCGCATCGCCGACATCGCCGAAGCAACGATCGGTCCCGACGTTGCCAACGAGCGAGTCGGCCCCTCCTCCGCCTCGGAGGATATCGGCGCCGGCATCGCCGCGAAGGACATCGTTCCCGGGACCACCACAAAGGATGTCTCGTCCCCCTCCGCCCGAGATCCGGTCGTTTCCGCCGCCCCCAACGATGACGTCTCGCCCGCGGGTCCCGGTAAGCACATCGTCCCGAGATGTACCCACGATTGTTGCGAACAGACCGTTGCACTGCGGCCGTTCATCAATGGTCGCAAAGATCCAGTTGGCGTTGGCCGTCCCTGCGGCGACCTCGACATGAACCCCATAACTGAGACTCGCCGCCCCGCAGCCCTGTGTTTGACCATCGACAGCCAAGAATATCTCGTTCGAAAGAACCGCGGTCAGGCCGACATGGCCGTCGATTTCGCCGAGAACCGGACCACCGCTATCGCCGGCGCAAAGGGCTGCCTGCTCGGACAAGTCGTTGGAACGAGTGAAGGTAACCAAGTCAAGATCGTCGCGGAAAGCCCGAGCCAGCGACCCATTCTTTCGGTCGCCCCAGAAGGTGGTTTCGCCGATCCGAAGCCGATCGTCGGCACCGCAGTCGGTGCAGATGTCGCCATACCCCAGCATGGTCGCCGCCGCACCATGTCGAGCCGCAAGCGGCGAAGGGGCGAAGGTAACCGGACGGGTCAAGCTGGGCTGGCGAAGCTGAAGCAACGCGATGTCGTGACCAATGCGGCGAATCGAGCTCGACTCGCTGCGATAGTCGGGGTGCACGATGACCTTGTCGACCCTCGTCGCTCGACCAGCCGGCAACGCTCGCGCATCGGTGCTTCCCAGGTACACCTCGCCGGTGTGCTCTAGCCCTTCGGGAACACAATGGGCTGCGGTGAGGACCCAGTCGTTTGCCACCAACGTTCCGGTGCAACCAACGCCACGAAATAGCACAAAGCCAACCCACGGGTACTCGCCACGCTCGACGAAGTCGGTTTCACCAGCCAGGGTGGGCGAAGTATCGCTCGCACCGTCAGAATCGCTGGCTTCGGCGACGTTTTTCACGAGCGCCCACGGAAGGACCATCGAGGCCATCAACACCAGTAGCGCAACCACGCCTCGAGTGCCTCGGATTCCTTCCACGGGGCCAAACGATAGGAGTTGGCTCGAACCCGCCGGTCGATGGTTTGCAATCTTGAACCGCACTCGGGCCACGAGCTAAGCACTTGCATGGGAAACAACCTGACGCCGACCGCGGATCCAACCAAACTGGGGTTTGACCCCGACCGTCTGCAACGAATCGGCACACACTTTCGCACCTACGTCGACGACGGCCGGCTTCCCGGATGGGCCATCGCGGTCACCCGCCGAGGCGAAGTCGTCTACCACGACACCTACGGCAACCGCGATGTTGCAACCGGCAAGCCCATTGAAGACAACACGCTCTACCGGTTCTATTCGATGACCAAACCAATCACCAGCGTAGCCATCATGATGCTGCTCGAGGAGGGGAAGCTGTCGCTCGACGACCCGGTTTCGACCTACATTCCCTCGTTCGCCGACCAGCGGGTGTACTCGTCGGGCTCGGCCACGAACCCCAACACCGAAGGGCTCGTGCAGCCGATGTTGGTATGGCATCTCCTTACCCACACCTCCGGCCTCACCTACGGATTCATGCACGCCCACCCCGTCGATGCCATGTACCGAACCGCCGGGTACGAATGGGGATGGCCCAAAGGCAACACTCTGGCAGATTGTGTCGACGACTGGGCCGCCGCCCCGTTGCTGTTTCAGCCGGGAACAGAATGGAACTACTCGGTCGCAACCGACGTGCTGGGCCGGATCGTCGAAGTCGTTTCGGGGATGTCGCTCGACACGTTCTTTCAAGAACGCATCTTCAACCCTCTTGGCATGGTCGATACCGGATTCTGGGCCGACACTGACGACAAGTTGGCCCGGCTGGCCTCGCTGTATGCGCGAAACCCCAAAGATGGCTCGCTGCTCGATATCGGCGAGATGGGCCGGGCCGCCGAGGTCGCGCCAACCATGTTTTCGGGCGGTGGCGGAACCGTCTCGACCATGGCCGATTACCACCGATTCACCCAGATGCTCCTCAACCGCGGGGCGCTCGACGGGGTTCGGCTACTCGGAAGCCGAACGGTCGACTACATGACCATGAACCACCTGCCAGGTAACGCCGATCTCACCGCGTTCGGCAGGCCGCTCTTTTCGGAGACCGAATACGACGGCGTTGGTTTCGGACTCGGATTCTCGGTGGTGCTCGACAATGCCGCCACGAAGTCGTTGTGCAGCAATGGCGAGTATGCCTGGGGCGGGGCGGCGTCCACCGCGTTCTGGATCGACCCAGCCGAAGAGCTCACGGCAACGTTCCTCACGCAACTGCTGCCGTCAAGCACCTATCCCATTCGTCCCGAGTTCAAGCGACTCGTGTACCAAGCCCTGGTCGACTAGCGACAAGCTGGCTCGAGTCCTATCGGATGGGGATGCGCAGGGTGGTGTAGATCACACCGATGATGTCGCCGTATTCGGGGTGGCCGGGCAGGTACGGCTTCGGCTCGGTCGATTCGGCGGTGCACAGCTCGGCTGCTTCCAAGCCTGCCAGCACCGCATCGCATCCTCGGGCCTCCCAAAGGTCGGTGCGTTGCGAAAAGACGATCACCCCACCGGACTCGGTGACCCGCAGAAGTTCGCGCAGCGTTGCTTCGACGTCGTCGATGTAGGTAAACACTCCCGCGCTGCCGACTGCGGCGAACCGATGGTCACGAAACGGAAGCGGCTTCGTCAGGTCGACCGCTGCCACCACCTCATAGACCTCTCGGGCCTTGGCGCGGGCCAAGGATTCGGTCGAAAAATCAATGCCGACTACCGAGGCAAATCCCGCCTGCTTCAACGCAACACCGCTGCCTCCGGTACCGCAGCCAGCGTCGAGAACTTCGTGCTCTTGACCAACCCCCTCGGCCATCAGCGCACTCGCCACCTCGACCGGAACCTGATAACCCCAGCTCTCGACATCGGCGTCGTAGTCGGGCGCCCACGAGTCATAAAGCGACTGGAGCTGTTCGGCCGAAGCGCCAAACTGCGCGCTGAGTCCTTCAGAATCGTGAGCCATGACCGCGAAGCGTAGTGGGAACCCGCGCTTCAGCTCTCTTCTCCATAGGTCGATACGTTTCCCATGAGCGACCACGAGGCTGCCTACCACCATCAACCGCACTCCGAGGCTCTCCCGCAGCAGTGGGAGCGCCGGAAGCGAACCCTGCACATCGTCGATATCGAGAATCTGGTCGGCGACGACCACCGGTCGGGCGACCGTCACGCCTTCGAACATGCCCTCGCCCTCTACGCCGAGGCTTCGGGGATGCTGCCCGAAGATCAGGTCTTGGTCGGTTGCCATCCTGGGCTGGTCTTTACCGCCCAACAGATTCTTGGATCACGAGGCCGAATCTTCACCGGCACCGGAGCGGACGGCGCTGACAAGGCGCTGCTCGAAGCAAGCGACGCAGACTTCATCGCAAGCCGGTACCACCTGGTATCGATTGGATCAGGCGATCACATCTTTGCTCCGCTGGCGACCGAGCTCGCCGAACGCAGCGTGACCGTCCGCATCGTCGCCCGCAGCGGACGGCTCTCGAACGAGCTCAAGAACACCACCAGCGCGGTGACCCTTCTCGACCCGATAGCGAGCCAAGCCGCCTAAACTTGGGGCGATGACCCCTCCGTCAGCAAAAATCGCTCAGACCTTCGCGTTGGGTCCACAATGGCCCACGATCGACCCGTTCCTGTTCTGCGCCCACCACCTCGATGCGTATCCGGCAGGCAACGGCTCGCTTGCGCCCAATGTCGCCCTTACCGGCCGACAGATTGGTTCGGACTTCGCCGGTATCGACGGCTGGAACATGTACCACGGCAACAACGTTCCCGGGTTCCCTCAGCACCCCCATCGGGGATTCGAAACCATCACCTATGTGCGAACGGGTCGCTGTGACCACACCGACTCACTCGGCGCATCGGCTCGGTTCGGCGAGGGCGACACTCAGTGGATTACCTCTGGGAAAGGAATCGTCCATGCCGAGATGTTTCCGCTCCTCAACACCGATGAGCCGAACCCGCTCGAGCTGTTCCAAATCTGGCTGAACCTGCCGGCCGCCAACAAGATGGTCGACCCGTACTTCACCATGCACTGGGGCGATGACACCCCAAAGATCACCACCACCGACAACGATGGACGAACCACCACCGTCACCGTGCTGGCGGGCACCTACGGCAGCGCGGCGGGGCAATCACCTCCACCCGACTCGTGGGCATCGAACCCCGACTCGGATATTTCGATCCTTCACATCAGCGCCGAGGCCGGCGCCATCAGTTCGTTGCCTGGCTACAGCAGCCCGGCCGCCCACGAGCACGATGTTGTTCGCACGCTCTACGTTTTCGGTGGCTCCTGGGTAACGCTCGATGGTCAGCGGGTTGCCTCGGGCACCGGGGCCGTTGTCGACACATCCCATACCTTCCAGCTTGAGGCCGGAGATGAGGGCGTCGAAATCATGCTGCTCCAGGGCCGCCCACTCGGCGAACCTGTTGCCCAGTACGGACCATTCGTTATGAATACCGAAGCCGAAATTCGAGCCGCCTTCGACGACTACCGGGCGACCGAGTTCGGTGGCTGGCCCTGGCCCACCAACGACCCCGATCACGGGCAGAGCGACCGGTTTGCCCGATACGCCGATGGGCGCCCGGTGACCTAGAGGATCAGCGAGACCATTAGCGGTTTCGGCGAACGCCCCGGCGCCGAGGCGTGGGCTCGACTTCCTTGGCGGGCACAACCGGCCAGGGCTCGGGCTCGTCGACCACCGGGGTTTCGGGCGGAATAGCCGGAACCTCGCCAGCGCTGAGCGAAAGCCACAGATCGGTGGCTACTCGGGGCACGATACGAAACAGCAGCGTCTGCTTGCCCGACCGGTGCTCCCACGCGGTTGGTTTGAGACGACCGACATAGGTGGTTTCTTCGGGCCGGCCGGCCGACTGCACGAGCAGGTGAAAGGTGACCTTGGGAATCGACCCGTCGTACCAGCTCCGGAACCGGTCGACGTGCTCGTCGTCGATGGGCCGGTGATAGTGGCCTCGACTCTGGAGCACGTTGTCGTGGTTCAGAACGTCGGTGATGAGCACGTGCTTTCCCGAGGCGACACAGCCGGGAACGACCGTCTCTGGGCTTCCCGTCTTTTCGTTGAGATAGGTGGCGAGATCGTCGGCCCGCATAGGGGTGCCCGGCTTGAATGAGACGGCGCCGGGTTCGATTGCGGCATCGACGGCGGTGTTTCGGGCCTGTGGAGGCGGCGCTAGCGAGGACTCGACCTGCTGCTCGGCGAGCGCAGCGTCGGTGACATCGATAACGGCTGCGGCAGGGGGCTGCGCGGATTGGCCGGAGGCCAATGGGCCAGCGACGCCGGGTGCGTTGGGAACCTCGGCTGCGGCGGCTGGTTGGTCAACACCGGGTTGGACAACACTGGGTTGGTCAGCACTGGGTTGTTCGATCGATTGATCGGACGCAGCCGACTGGGCCGAGTCACTGGCTGACGATTCGACGGTCTCGGTAGCAATGGCCGACTCGACCGAGCTCGGCACAAGCGAGGTCTGCCCGGTGTTTCGCCGAACGATCGTGGCGCCGGAAACGTCGGAGAACAGCTCGAGCAGCACAACATCGGAAACACCGTCGAAGGTGGGAGGTTGGCTGGTTCCGTCGGCCAGCTGCACCAAGACGACCCGCCGTACGGGTCCGAGACTCAGGTGAAGCTCGTTGGGGTTCTGCGCAAGCAGCGCATCCATAAGCGTGTCGACGCTGGCGTGCATTTTGAGCACGTCGCGCAAGTTGAGCGAGTTGAGCCAAGCCGACGTGGTGGTGATTCGCCCGGCCGTGTCGTCGGACCCGTCGCTGAGGATGACGGCCACCAGCGAACCCGAAGTATCGAACCCAAGAAGTGTTGGCCGATCGGCATGCTCGGCCTGGCTCCAGGTACCAAGCGTGATGGGGTTCTCGCCGAGGATCGTCTGGAGGTTGTTCTGAACAACGACGGCGAAATCATCGGGAAACGCCGCCGACGGAGCGAGTGGCTCAAGCGCTTGGTCGCGAATCACAAACAGCCCGCTGGCATCGAGCGCCGTGCTTTCAGTAGAGCTTTGGGTAGAGCTTTCGGTCGTGGTTTCTGTGCTGACTGTGGTGGGGTGGGGTTCGGTCTCAGACACGGTTTCTCATCAGGTGGGCGAGCAGGTAGGGGGCAACTACGGGGAACGAGGTACCTGAAACTTACTGAAACAAAACGATGCCTGTCGAATAGAGCCAAAGAGCATGAAAATGGGTAACCGTCGACCAATCGTTAGTCGAGCGGTGTATCCGACCGACCCCGAAACTCGTCGAGCCGCCGGCGATCGCGTTTGGTTGGCCGGCCCGTCCCGCGGTCGCGGCCGGGGGTCGGGGTTTTCAACACCCGGCGAAGTGCCCGCTCCTCGAGTTCCTCGGCTGTTGGCTCTGGCGAAACGTCGTCGTAGGCCTCGGCAGCAAGCGCGGCCGAAACCCGCTTCTCCAAACGTTGCCGAACAATCACCTTGGTGGTTCCCGTCTTACGTTTCACCACGATCACGTCGCCTTCGCGCACCCGCCGGGCGGGCTTTATCGGCTCCGAACCAGCCGATTCCGTTTCAACCAATACGTCACCGGCATCGCACGCCTTGGTTGCCGCAGTCCGGGTTTTGAAAAGCCGGACACACCACAACCACTTATCGACGCGAACACCCTCAGCCAAGGCCGCGCACCTGCGCCATCGCCGCACCAACGATCCCAGCCTCGTTCTTCAGCGTGGCGGGCACGACCTCGGTTGCCACGGTGAGCAGATCGGAGAACTTATGAAACTTCGAGCTGACTCCCCCACCCAGGATGATGAGGTCGGGCCACAACAAACGATGCACTTCGTCGAGATACCGGTCGAGAGCTGGCGCCCACTCTGCCCATTTCAGGCCAGCTTCTTCACGGGCCCGCGCCGATGAGGTTTCTTCGGCATCTTGGCCATCGAGGATCAGATGGCCGAGTTCGGTGTTCGGCACGAGCTGGCCATCGGTGAACATCGCCGTCCCGATACCGGTGCCGAGCGTGATCATCAGCACCGAACCCTTCCGCCCGATTCCGGCGCCGAAGCTCATCTCGGCAATGCCGGCAGCGTCAGCATCGTTCACCATGTTGACGGTTGCGGGGTCCTGGCCGACGGCTTTGGCGAAGGTCTCGGAGCCGTTCACGCCAACCCACTCGAACGAAAGGTTTGCCGCGGTACGCACGATGTTGTGCTGCACCACCCCAGGAAACGCGCATCCGATTGGACCTTCCCAATCAAATTGCGATGCCAGCTCGGCCACGACTTCGGCCATTGCGTCAGGTTTCGCCGGCGAGGGGGTTGGTATGCGAAACCGATCAGCGAGAAGACTTCCGCTGTCGACATCGACTGGTGCAGCTTTCATGCCGCTTCCGCCGATGTCGATTCCCAGTATTTGCGACGACTTCGAAGAACTCATTACCCGAAGGGTAGCGGCCTTCGAACCTCGCTCGATCCAACCCCGGACCTGGAAAGCCCGGTTGGGTAGCGCCTAGTTGAGTTTGGCGCGGAGCAGTGAAGCGGCGGCGAGACCAACACTGCAGAGGGCAACCACGGGCACCCAAACCAACGCTTCTTGCCGGAACGCTGCTGACAGTTCTTCACTGTTGAGGCCAAGATCGGCCAGCCCGGAAAGCCGGAGAGCACTGAGCACGATGACCCCAAGGATGGCAGCAGCGCAGAGCACCATGAGTGCCATGGCAAGTTTGGCCTTGCGGTCAGCCGAGGAGGCCGGTTGCTCGACAGCTTCCACCGCGTCGCGGGCTGCGGGCTGCCAGTCGTGGAACACACCGGGCGAAACTTCTACCGAAGGGAGCGGTCGAGCGGGGAGAAGAGCGCGGGCTGGCGGGGCTGGCGGAGCGGGAAGAAGAGAGCGGGCTGGCGGGGCGGGCGGGGCGGGAAGAAGAGAGCGGGCGGGCGGGGCGGGAAGAAGAGAGCCCTGCGCCGCTGCGGCTACGTCGTGGGGGGAATCGACGTAGCCCGCAGCGGTCATTGCAGGGACGAGCGACGAATGAGCCGGAGGCGTGCTGAGGGGGGAATCAGCGTGTTTCGCCGTTCCCGGGTCAATCGTCGTCGGGGCAGACTGCTCGGTTACGCCACCGCTGTGGGGGGATTCAGCGGTTTCGGTAGTAACACGAGCAGTGACCGGCGTCGGAGACGCCGTTGTGAGACGTGTGGCGGCCACGTCTGACATATCGCGAACCTCACGTCGACCCCACCGTTGGGCAGAGGGTCGAAGTTGGGGGGTGGGTTCTGCGATCACACCTAATGGACGTCCCACAAACCCCCAAAGTCGCGGAAATCTCGCGAATAGTGGTTTTTTGGGCCAACCTACCCCTCAGTAGGTGGTGACTCGCTGCTACTCGTCGATGAACTCATCGGACTCGGCGAGGAGGTCTTCCCAGATTGGCTGGAACTGGAACCAGCCTGCAATGGAATGACCCGATTGGTCATAGGAGAACTGCGCGGCCTCATGAGGTACATGGGTTGGTGTACCCACCGACTCAGCCAACAGTTGGCTCTGGCAAGCCCGCTCGAGCGCAATGAACCACCAGGCAGCTTCGTCGACCGACTGGCCTACCGTGATCAAGCCGTGGTTTTGATGTACCACCGCCTTCTTGTCGCCAAGAGACCGGGCGATGGCTGCGCCTCCGTCGGTGGTGGCCACGATGGCGCCACCCTCATCGGCACAAAGCGCAACATCGTTGTAGAACATGCAGGCATCCTGGGTGATGGGATCGATGGTCTTTCCAGCCAGCGACGAAAAGGTCTTGCCATACAACGAGTGCGAGTGAGCCGCGGCAACCACATCGGGGCGGGCTTCGTGAATTTGTGAGTGAATAGCGAACGCTGCGTTGTTGAGCGCACCAGAACCCTCGACCACATCACCTGCGTGGCTCACCAAAATCAGGTCGCTCATCTTCATCTGACGAAACGATTTTCCGAACGGGTTGACCCAGAAATGGTCGGTGAGTTCAGGGTCGCGGGCGGTGATGTGACCGGCAACTCCCTCGGAGAACCCGAACCGGCCAAAGATACGAAGTGCACCAGCAAGCTTCAGTTTGCGTTCGTGCCGCTCGGCCTCAACGGTTGCAGCTTCGGTAGGAATATCGAGTCCCTCGGGGATCTCGATGCCTGCGTCGGCCGCTTCGTCTTTCGCGGATACATCGGTCATTGGTCTGCCTCGTGATGTCGGTCGGGAGATTTAGCGATCGTTTTCAACGCCAATATTACCGTAGCCGCCTCGTCTGAATCTGGCGATTGTGGCCAATGCCTACATGCGTCGTCACGGCTGACTATCATCGCAAACTCGCATGACCCCACCGTCCACTTCCGCAGCACCTCGAAGCTCCAAAAGCGTCTCCCTTCGAGGATGGCAGCGTGAAGCTCTCGACCAGTTTCAGTCAACCGAACCCGATACGTTTCTCACCGTGGCTTGTCCGGGTGCCGGCAAGACCACCTTTGCGCTGGCCGCAGTTCGGCAGCGGTTACGGGGCGAGCATCTTCCCATCGTTGTGGTGGTGCCGACCTCGCACCTCAAGCGTCAGTGGTCCGAGGCCGCGCTGCGATTCGGGCTCCACCTGGATCCCGAGTGGAAAGAGGGTGAAGGCGGCCTTGCCGGCGACATGCACGGCATCGTCGTCACCTACTCGCAGGCGTCCTCGTCGGCGCCCGCAATCGCCAAACTCGTCCGAGGCGGGTTCGTTATTCTTGACGAGGTCCACCACGCCGCCACCGACCGGTCTTGGGGCGACGGTGTCGAGCGAGCATTCCAGTCGGCCGATTGCCGACTCCTGCTGTCGGGAACGCCCTTTCGCACCGACGACAACCCGATCCCGTTCGTCGAGTACAGCTTCGGCGACTACGGCGACGCGCTCCCCGACTACGAATATGGCTTCGGTGAAGCGCTGTCCGACGGCGGGGTTGTTCGCCCCGTGTTCTTTCCCCGATTCGACGGACACATGGAATGGATCAACGCCCAAGGCGACGAAGTGGGCGGAACCTTCGATGACGAGCTTCTGCGAACCGAATGGGGAGCCCGGCTCCGAACCGCGCTGAGTCTTGATGGCCAGTGGCTGCCCACGGTGCTCGATCACGCCAACCAGCGACTCACGGAGATTCGCGCCACCCATCCGAACGCGGGTGGCCTCATTATCGCCATGGACCAAGAGCATGCCCGGGGCATCGCCCGCATGCTCGCCAACCGGTACGGCGTTGCACCAGCCATCGCTCTCTCCGACGATCCTCGGGCCAGCGACATCATCAGCGGGTTTGCTGCCGGCGACACCGAATGGGTTGTCGCGGTCCGCATGATCTCTGAGGGAGTCGACATTCCACGGCTTCGACTGGCGGTGTTTGCCACCACCACCACCACGCCGATGTTCTTCCGACAAGCCGTTGGCCGCATCGCACGGTGGACGGCAGGTGTGCGATCTCAGCGGGCGTTTATGTACATCCCCGACGATCCGCGCCTGCGCCATCACGCCTCCACCATCGCTCAACAGCGCCGGCACTCGATCGAAAAGCGAAAATCCCGCGACAGCGACGACCTGGCCGAGCGACTCGACGATCCGAACGCCATGGTCACCGGAGAAGAGCAGATGTCGCTGTTTTCGGCGCTCTCATCAACGGTACTCACCGAAGCCCCACCCGAAGACGGCATCGATCCATCCGAAGACATCCTGGCCGACCCCGGCGATCTCGAGGGCTACCCCACCGACCTCCCACCACCGCCACCGCTTCCCGGCCGAGCCGAACCGGGCGTACCAACCGGGCTCGGTGACTTGCGCACCAGGCGGGCCCGCAAGAAGGAACTCCGCGACTTCAACAGCGACCGGGTGCGAACCATCGCTCGCCTCACCGGACTGTCTCATGCCCAGGTGAACGGTGATCTCAATACCCGGGCGGGAATCGCTCGAGTCAGCGAAACCACGATTCCCGAGCTTGAAAAGCGACTTCGATGCGCTGATGCGTGGATCGATGAACTCGACCGACGGGCAAAGGCCGCCCGCAAGTCTTAGCGTCAGTTCGGCTTCAGCGGAACATCATCCGCACAAGTTGGTGGGCCTCATCGACCATGGTTTCGGCCTCGACTTTGCTGCAGCTTTGAAGGAAGTTGCGGTTGATAACCAATGCTGCGGCGGCGAGATCTTCCGGCGGGATCGCCGGCAACGCTCCGGCCTCGACAGCCACCAAGATCCGCTCGATGAGGATGCGATTGAACTCATCGGATACCACCTGAGCCTTCGCCGCCGACGTCGACGAAAAACACATAACCGTGATCGACTCCATGAGCGGACGCTGGTTGAGCATCAATGCGGCGGTGCGTTCGAAGTGACGCTCGAGAATCATGAGCGGATCCTTGCCAAGAGGCCCCGCCGAATCCACCTCGGCCGCACTCTCAAGCCCAGCCAACAGACCAGAAAGCATCTCGCAGCAAATGTCGTCGACGTCACCCATTGCCCGTCGAATCGTGACCTGGCTGATTCCCGCAACTCGCGCCACCAAATCCAGACGAGTGTTGATAAAGCCGCGCTTGGCAAGCTCGGACTTCATCGCGTCTTGCACCGCTTGACGAGCATCAAACACCACCGACGGGTCCGAACGCTCGCGCAGATACTTGACCGCCATGTCCGAGGTTTCACGGAGCCGATCGTCAACCGTGTCGGTGTCGGCCGAGTCGCGCAACCGGGTCATGCCCGAAAAAATCGACTTGAATACCAAAAAGACGGCCTCGGTCTCCTCGAAGTCGGGCTCGTTCAGTGATCGCATCGCATAGCCATCGACGATGACCCGGAAAAAGACGGTGGCCGCCTCGTAGGTCCAGGGTTCGCGAAGTTCAAGCCCCCAGCTTTCGACAAGCGACCCGATGACCGGTCCGTACATCTGCTGATCAAGCTCGTAGAACCCTTGTATTCGAGCCCGGGCGTAGTCGTCATTCGAGCCGAGCGCAGACACGATCTGGCGGGCTACCCGGTTCACCCGTTCGGCGTTGTCGATCGACGGAGCGGTGGCCATGAGATGCAGCGTGTCGAACAGGTCTCCGTCGTTGAGACCAAGCACCGCATTCGTGACCTCCATCCGTGACGCAGTGGGACTTCCCACACCGAGCAGTTCATCGAATAATTGCTCGCTGAACTGCTGTTTTCCGCGAAAGTGGTCGTAGTAGGAGCGACGCGAACGGCCCGCAGTGCGGGTGATTACTTCGGGGCTCAAACCGGTCTCAAGAACTGCACGACCCGAGTGGATTAGGGCCAGTACTCCCGAACGCAACAAGCGCTCGGTGGGGTCGCGGATCTCGCTAATCCGTTTCGCCTCAGCCTCGAAATCGGCCGATTCAACGAACTCCTGCTTGTTGTTTGTGGCGTCAGACACGCGTGATCCTTTGTGCGATGTCGACCAGATGATGCCGGAATATCACCGACGTCGATGTGCACGGTTTGTGCAAAGTAGTAACAAAGAGCACGGGGCGCAAAGATCTCAAATAGTGCATACTGAGCAAGTGCCAGTCGTCCCCTGGCATCGCAGAACTCCCTGGTGTGGAAGGAACTGCGAGTGAAGGCATGCCTTCACCACGATTGTGGCCGACCCCGATGGAGCTTCCGAGCTCCTCGGAGTCGGCCATAGTTGTTTTTGGCGCTAGTTCTCGATTTCGGCGCCGAGCACCGAGAGCGCACGCGGCAGCCAGTAATCCGCCATTGGTTTGGCGTCGCCGTAGCCACCTTGCAAATAGCGCAGACTCAACGTTTGCTGCACAACCATGCAACGGGCCGTCGCCTCGACACTTTCCCAGAGTTCCGCAAAGTCATAGGAAACATGTTCGGCGGTGAGTGCCCGGTGATATTGCTCGGCGAGTGTGCGGGCCGACGATGCCCCCGACCTTGGGTCAACAGCCGCCGCTATGAGATACCCCACGTCGTAGCCCGGGTCGGCGAACCCGGTGAGCGCCCAATCGACGATGGCCACCGAACCATCGCTGGCGTAGAGGAGATTGTCCGAGCGAGGGTCTCCATGCACCAGCGTGAGCGGACGGTTCACCCGAGCCACGTCGGCAGGAAACCTCACCCCTGCCTCATTGCACAGCGCTCGGGTTCCTTCGTTCTCGAATCCGTACCGGTCGATCGCGTCGGCAAGCGCCTCAACCTGATACACGTTGCGTTGCAGCGCTGGCGTCTCGGTAACCAACGGCCAGAACGCAGCATGACCTTTGAGTCGACTGTCGCCCCAAAACTTCGCATGTACCTGAGCCAACGCCTCGAGCGCAACACCCAACTGCTCGGTCGATGGTGGAGCGGTGAGGTCATAGACCGTGCGATCGTCGCCGAGGTCTTCGATGAGTAGTGCATACCGACGCTTCGACGGCTTGAGAAACTTGGTGACATCGCGGGTCATCGCCACGTGGGTCTTGGCGGGCAACTTGTCGATGCCGCGATTCACTCGTGCCGCAACCGCCCGGGGCGGGCCTCCGTCCATCGCCGACCCGAAGTACGCAGGCGACCGGACCGGTAGATCGTTTCCGAAGCTTCGATAGAAACTGATCTCACGCTCGTAGGCACCCTGGGATTCGATCAGTCCGCGGTTGGTGGAATCGATTGTCGGAAACTTGGCGATAACCGTGTTGGGCGCGTCGCCCTGGTCGCCCGCATATTCAAGCTGCACTCGAATGACGTCGCCCGACATGCCCTTTCCGCCGGTGAGGTCACTCAACGAAAAGCCGACCACTTCGGCCGAGTCGGGCAGGACTCCTTCGGTTCGGAGGGCTTCGGTGAGCCATCCAGGACTTAACTCGGCCGCCGTTGAAGGAATGGTCGATTTCGACCGCAAACGGCCGACGGATGAACTGCGGGATGATTTAGAGGAAACCAAGCTCCGATCATCGTTTGTTTCTGCTCTGAAGAAAAGTCAGATCTTCAGGGAACAGTTTTTCGTCCCGCTACGTTTGATTACTGAATCCAATCGCATCTAACGAAACGAACGACGATGACCACCGACATGGCGACCGATCAGGCATCAGATCTCGACCGCGATTCTGGGAGCAGCGCTCCATCCGGCGACGACACCGGATTCGACCAGTCCGCCGAGCGGCGAGCCGTCCTCAAGCACCGGCGAGGAAGCCGCTGGGCACACTGGATCAACTTTCCGCTCCTCACCATCATGATCTACAGCGGACTACGCATCTACTGGGCCGACCTTCGAAACCCGGTCGGCGTTGGCGTTGGCGAGTGGCATCTGTTCGATCTGTTCCCCGACAGCGTCAACGAAGCGCTCGGTCTCGAACGCAAACTGGCCCGAGGCCTCGCCTTCCACCTGACGTTTGGTTGGCTGTTTGCCATCAACGGCTTGGCCTACACCATCTACACCCTTGTCACCCGCGAGTGGAAACAACTCAAGCCCGGCAAGGGTGCACTGAAGGACAGCATCGGCGTCATCCTCCACGACCTTCACCTGCGAAAAGAAGAACCAGCCCACGAGGGCAACTACAACGCCGCCCAGCGCATTACCTACAGCCTCATCATCTTCTTTGGCCTTGTTGCCCTCCTCACCGGGTTCGCAATCTACAAGCCAACGCAACTCAGTCTTCTCACGAACTCACTCGGCGGCTACGAGGTGGCCCGCAAGATCCACTTCTTCGTCACCATTGGATTCATGGCGTTCTTTGTCATCCACATCCTGCAGGTGGCACGGGCCGGATTCGGCAACTTCTGGAGCATGGTCACCGGCTACCAACTGGAGCCCAAAAAGCCGGAGTCCCGCTCGGAGAAGGGACAGAACAAGTGAACGACGACCAGAACAACAACAGCACCCACGACAGCACCCGCAACAACGGCCCAGACATGACCGAAACCATGAATGAAGAAGCACCCAAAACAATCAGCGAAGCAGAGTTCTACCGGAAATCTCGTCGGTCATTCCTTGTCGGTGGCGTGACCGCCGCCGCGACAGCCTTCGGCTACCGCGGCCTGCTCAACCAAGAGGCAGCTCCCGGCGACAACATCCCCACCACGCTCCGCAGCGGACTCGAGTGGAACGAAGATGTGTGGAGTCGGCTCTTTCGTGAAGGCCACACCGCGCCCACCTACTCTCCATCGCAATCATCGGTGCTCCGGGTCAATGGCCGACACGGCATCCGGTCCGACATCGATCTCGACGCCTGGGAGCTTCAAGTCCAGGGTCCCGACGGCGAAGTTTGGGGCACGCACCAACTCTCCGATATTCAGGCGCTCGATCGTCACGAAATGATCATCGAGCACAAGTGCGTCGAGGGTTGGAGCCAGATCACCACCTGGGCAGGGGCCCGGTTCAGTGACTTTGCCGACCTCTACAGCGACCAGGGCGCAGCCGACCACAAGTTCGTCTCGTTCGTCACTCCGGACGAGGACTACTTCGTCGGATTCGATATGCCCTCCGCGCTGCATGAACAAACGCTGCTCGCCTACGACATGCACGGCGGACCACTCGACCTCGACCACGGCGCTCCCCTACGGCTCGCCACTCCGCTCAAGTACGGCATCAAACACATCAAACGAATCGGCAGCATCCAGTTCACCAACGAACAACCCGCCGACTTCTGGGCCTCCCGCGGCTACAGCTGGTACGCGGGGCTTTAACTCGGGTCGCTCCGTCGCAAGCTCCTCCGCTCTGCGTTTCACTATTTTCGATTACCGGCACCTCGGCCTCCGCCTTCGCTCCGGCACGACACCCAGCGTCTCGCGCAGTTCGCGACACAGGTGTCAGACACGAGTGTCGGTTTGTCTTAGTTCGCGACACAGGTGTCAGACACGAGTGTCGGTTTGTCTTGGTTTCTTTCGTTGCTTGGGTAGGGTCTGTTTATGCGGATCGTGTCTTGGAACGTTGACTCGATTCGGGCTCGGCTTCCTTTGGTTGAAGCTTGGGTCGATGCCAATTTGCCTGATGTGCTTTGCCTGCAGGAGATCAAATGCACTGGCGAGCGATTCCCGAGCCGGGCGTTTCACGACCGGGGGTACGAGGTGCACACCCATAGCGAAGGCGGGCAGGGCGGAGTTGCGCTGCTGTCGAAGCTTCCCAGCAATGACGTGACGCTCGGGATCCCCGGCGCAGTTGCCCCGCTCGACGACAAGCGCAGCATTTCAGCAACCGTCGGCGGGCTGCGTATCCATACTGTCTATGCGCCCAACGGTCGTAAGGTCGGCACGCCTCACCATGCGATCAAGCTGGCGTGGTTCCAGCTGCTTACAGCATGGATCGAAATGGACGACTTCGCCGAGCAGCCAGTGCTCCTCATCGGCGACCTCAACATTGCGCCCCTCGACATCGACATTTGGGACGCCAGCCGCTATCGCAAACGCAACCTCACCAGCCCGAAGGAACGTCAGGCATTCCAGAACTTGGAGGCGATTGGATTGACCGACGTGGTTCGAACCAGCCTCGGCGACCAGCATGCGTACTCCTGGTGGAACCGGCGTGAAGGCTTCTTCAGCACCGATCGAGGCTGGCGACTCGACCATGCGCTGGCCAACGAGTCGGCACAATCGCTGATCGAATCGGTGTTTATCGACCGCGACGCCCGCGCCCGAATCTCCCCCGACGACCCGGCACCCTCCGATCACGCCCCGCTAGTCGTCGACCTCAACCACCCAACAACCAAACCGAAACCCAAGGTGTCTTGAATACGGTGTCTGGAACGTTATTCATATTGATGATTATCGATATGAATAGGGTGTCTTATGAATAAGGTGTCTGGAACCGTCTTTCATTGTTGATGGTGGCGGCGGGTAACGTGCGACGATGCAGCCTGCGCTTCCGATCATCTATCCGGCCAAAACCATCCACACGATGGATCGGAGTCAACCGAGCGCCTCGGCCATAGCGATCACCGGCGGGCGGATTCTCGCCGTTGGCGAACCCGACGACCTGGTGGCCGCATACGGCGGCACCATCGACTCGACACTGACCGAAAAGGTCCTTCTCCCCGGGTTCGTCGAGGCGCACTCGCACGCTATTGAAGGCGGCTTCTGGAACTTCCTCTATGTGGGCTACTTCGACCGCACCGGCCCCGACGGCACCCATTGGCCGGGATGCACAAGCTTCGATCAGGTACTCGAACGCCTTCGAAAAGCCGAGGCAAAACTCGACGATCCCAGCGAGCCGCTTGTGGCTTGGGGGCTCGACCCGATCTACTTCGACGGCGAACGACTGGTGGCATCACACCTCGACTCGGTATCGGAAACCCGCCAGATCTTTGTGATGCATGCCAGCCTTCACCTGGCCACGGTGAACAGCCGGTTGATGGAGGAAGAAGGCATTGGCCCCGACACCCAACTGGAGGGCCTTCCCCGCGATGGTGCCGGCACCCCCATCGGCGAACTCCAAGAGTTTGCGGCCATGGGCCTGGCGCATACGTGCCTGCGAAAGCTGATGGTCGGCATCACCGACGATCAAGCAATCCAGAACTTTGGCCGAATCGCCCGCAACGCCGGAATCACCACGCTGACCGACTTGGGAAGCAGCCCGATTGGCAGTGAAAGCGTGGTGGCCCGCTGGCAACGAGGAGTCGGCGACGACTACCCCGCACGAGTATCGGTGTTCTACAACCCAGCTGGCGGCCCCGAGGTAGCGACCCCCAACGATGCGCCCGCGGTGCTCGCCGACCTGGCAACCAAAAGCACCGACAAGCTTCGCTTTGGTCACGTGAAGCTCATCCTCGATGGGTCGATCCAGGGTTTCACGGCCCGAATCCGGTGGCCGCACTATCACGGCACCGGCGAGAACGGCCTCTGGCTTCTGGCCCCCGAACAAGTCGAGGGGTACCTGCGCGGATTCCACCAGGCCGGCGTAACGGTCCACGCGCATTGCAACGGCGACGAAGCCGTCGACCTATTCCTCGACTGCTGCGATACGGTGCTCGGCGAGACGCCCGGACGCGATCACCGACACACGATTCAGCATTGTCAGCTCACCACGCCCGGGCAGTACCGACGTATGAGAGCGCTGGGACTTTGCGCCAACGTCTTCTCGAACCACATCTTCTACTGGGGCGATCAACACGCAAGTATCACCGTCGGCCCCGACCGTGCGGCCCGCATGAATGCTGCGGCCACGGCGCTAAACGCTGGCGTGCCGCTGTCGATGCACTGCGATGCACCGGTCACTCCCCTTGGCTCACTCCACGTCGCGTGGTGTGCGGTGAATCGTCTCACCGCCTCGGGTCAGGTTCTTGGGCCGAACGAGCGCATCAGCGCCGCCGAGGCGATGGCGGCCCTCACCATCGGCGGCGCCTACCAGCTGAAAATGGATGACGAGGTTGGATCGCTGGCGCCCGGAAAACGAGCCGACATTGCGGTACTCGACGACGACCCGTTCACCATCGACCCAACCGGCCTTCGTGATATCGGGGTCTGGGGCACCGTGCTCGACGGGGTCCTGCAACCTGCCGACTAGATCGGCTGCGGCTGGCTACGGCTGTATTGCCACAATCTCGCGATCGGCGACCGGGCCGCTCAGTGGAACCACGATCTCGGTGTCGATGACCCCGGCGAGGCAACTCATCGCTGCCACGTTGGGGTGCAGGCCGACCTCGAGGCTGACCTCGATGGTGGTGTCGGTTTCGACAACCGTCGACCGAGACTGGGTGCACGGCGGGTGACCGGCGGTGTAGCGAACGAGGATTTCTTCGGCGTCAGCGCTGACCGCGAAGGCTTCGACGATCTCCCAAGGCTGCGGGTCGACGATCTCGCTCGCGAGCACCACGTCCTGTTCGAGGAGTCGTTGCCAGAGGGCGGCGGTTTCTTCGTCGAGCGGCTCGTCGATGGGCTGCACAAAGTCGGTTACCGGATCGTCGGCACCCTCGGCGATGGCTTCTTCGTAATCCTTTAGGTCGCCGTTTTCGTCGCGATC
>CALJDK010000092.1 GCA_938023735.1 uncultured Acidimicrobiales bacterium | reverse complement strand
CGGGAAGGGTGGCCCAATGGGTGATGGCAATCGAGGCAGGACGGCACGCGCGTGCGAGGTCGGCTGCCGGATACACCGGTGCCTGCATCTCGTTACGCATCGTGGCTGCCATGACTGAAGAACTTTCGTGAGTGATTTCTGAGGGAGTACTGAATTTCTGAGGAAGTGCAGCGAGGAAGTCGTGCGACCAGTCCCCGTATCTCCACCCAATCATCGGCGGATAAGCCCGTCAATCGAATTAACGCGAATATCCACCGAATTCACTGGCGATGGCTTGCGAACGCCTAGATTGCAGGCGCGATGACCCCGAAAATTCCTGAAGAATTTCTTCCCGTCGATGGCCCCGGCCGGAGATTTGTGACCGAACGGATCGTTCGACTCGGCGACGTCGACCCGGCCAATCAGCTTCGATTCGATGCGATTGGCCGCTACGCCCAGGACCTGGCCAACGACGATGCTCTCGATGCCGGGCTTGAGGAGTCATTGAACTTTGTCGTACGCAAAACCGTGGTGGTCATCGAAACACCACCAACATTTCGCGAACGACTCAGCTGCACCACCTTCTGCAACGGCGTGGGCGGCCGTTGGGCGGGCCGGCAATCGGTGTTTGTGGGGAGCGATGGCGGCCGAGTGAATGTGTCCGCGGTGTGGGTTCACGTCGACCCAGATTCGGGACGGCCGAAAAAGCTCAGCGACATCTTCTACGACCACTACAGCGAGTCGGCTCAAGGTCGGAAGGCAAGCATCAAACTCGCGCACGACCAGACCGCTCCCGCCAACGCCGCAATGGTTTCCTGGCCGTTTCGATGGGCCGACCTCGATCTGCTCGGCCATGTGAACAACGCGGCCTACTGGCGGCCGATCGAGCAACTGCTGAGTGACCACGGCATGAGTCGTGCGGGGATGAGCGTGGAACTCGAATACCGCAACCCCACCCCTCCGGACACCATTGCCTCGGTGTCTTTCCAACTCGAAGGCTCGCTACTTTCGATCTGGATCATCGATGACCAAACCGAAACCACGCTGGCAACGGCGCGCGTGCGCATCGACTAGCTGGAGCTGGTCGGATCACTGAACAGCGCCGACCGATAGTACCGAAGTTCTTCGAGTGATTCTCGAATATCGTCCATCGCCCGGTGACCGCCCGTCTTCTTGGGTGCGCCAGCGAGCCCTTCTGGATTCCAGCGACGACCGAGCTCTTTGATGGTGGACACATCGATCGAGCGGTAGTGCAGGTACTCCTCGATCTCGGGCAGGTACACGGCCAAGAACCGACGATCGGTACCGATGGAGTTGCCACACAGAGGGACCGTTCGGGCCTCGGGGATGTGTTCCTGAAGGAACGCAAGGGTTTGCTTACCGGCTTCTTCGAGCGTGAGAGTCGAGGCTTCGATTTGCGGGGTGAGTCCGCTTCGAGCATGCATCTCGCGAACGACATCGTCCATGGTTTCGAGGACTTCGGGGGGTTGATGGATTACAAGGTCGGGCCCTTCGGCCACCAACGCAAGGTCGTCGTCGGTGATAAGCGTCGCGATTTCGACGATCACATTCTTCGCGGGGTCGAGACCCGTCATCTCGAGGTCCATCCAAGCAAGCATCTTCTGACCTTACCCTCCGAGCGACAATTCCGAGTGGCTACGATGCCAGAGTGCTGACTATCCCGATGATCCGAACCGAAACCGACCTTCCTGCTCCCATGTATGCGAAGCCCGGCGATGCGGGCGCCGACCTCATTGCCTCCGAAGACGCCACTCTTGCACCGGGCGGCGGCCGCTCGTTGATTGGCACCGGCGTATCGATTGCCCTGCCTGACGGGTACGCGGCGATGGTGCAACCTCGGAGCGGCCTTGCCGCCAAACATGGAGTGACCGTATTGAACACCCCCGGGTTGATCGACTCGGGATACCGGGGCGAGTTGAAGGTGATCCTCATCAACCTTGACCCGTCAACCCCGTTCGAGGTGAAGCGCGGCGAACGCATAGCCCAGCTGGTGATTCAGAAGGTCGAAACGGCCACATTCACCGATGTCGATGAGCTTCCGAGCTCAGAGCGCGGAACCGGCGGATTCGGCAGCACCGGTACCTGAGGGAACGGGTGGGCTCCCTACGATCTACGGCTAGCTGCCGCTCTTGTGGAGCCGAACGACACCAGAGTCGCTGTCGATATCGAAGGTGGTGAGGAGCGGGCTGGCCAGTTCGACGAACCGCTCGACCGCCTCACTCGACAGATCGGGCGGCCCTTCGGCGAAGTTGGGCACAAACTCGATACTGATGGCGTTGGGGTCGAGAAGAAATTCGAGGTCGACCGACCCATCTTGATCGCCATGGCCCAGCAGCAAGATAAGCGCTTCATCGATGGCGAGCCGAAGGTCTTCGACCGCAGCAAGCGAGAGTCCTCGACGCAACGCGAGGGCTGCGCCACTCATACGGGCGATGCGACCGTATGGACCCGACGCTGGCAGCGACAACACAATACTCTCTGGAGAAACAGGGCTTTCCGGAGACACAGGGCTCTCCGGAGACACAGGGCTCTCCGAAGACACAGGGTTCTCGGGCGCTGCGTTACCCAAGTTGTCGTCGGAGGGGCCGGTTGTCACACCGCCAGATTACTGGTGTTCGCGGATGATTGTTGTCGGGTCGGTATCGATTCGCTGGCCGAGGTAGCTCGGTTGACGTAGCCGGGTGCCCGAACTCCAATCGGCAAACGCCACCTCCACCACCACATCAGGGTCGAGCCAGGTAGCAGTGCGCGCTTCGGGTTCGTCGGGCAGTTCGGCAAACGGGCAGTCGTCGCGCACGAGCGGTGCGAAGATACCAAGCAGCCGGGTGATCTCGGCCTGGCTCAGACCCGAACCGACCCGGCCGGCGTAGCGAAACCTGCCGTCTTCGTAGTAGCCCACGAAGAGCGAGCCAATGGTCGACGAGCGGCTTTTCTTGCCAAACGACCATCCGCCCACCACAAACTCCTGATGCAATCGCACCTTCACCTTGCGCCACTGCGGAGCGCGCCGTCCGGGCTGGTAGGTGGAGTCGAGCCGCTTGGCCACCAGCCCTTCGAGTTGGTTGTCGCGCACCATCTCGAGCAGCGCTTCGCCATCGTCATGAACATCGGTGACCCGCCAGGTAGGACCAGGCTCAACCAGTCGTTCGAGAAGCTCGCGGCGTTGTTCGTAGGGCACGGCGGTTGCGTCGGTGCCGTCGAAGTGCAACAGATCAAAGATGACGAAGCTCACCGGCACCTGCACCATGGCGCGTTCGATGTCGGCCTTGGTGGTGAGATGCATTCGTTTCTGCAGCACTGAGAAGCTGGGAAGACCGTCGGCGAAGGCCACGATCTCTCCATCGAGCACGGCGCTGCGGTTGCCGACGGCGGTTGGCAGGTCGGCCAACTCCGGAAACCGCTTCGTTGCATCGATGCCGTTCGAAGAACGAAGCACCACCTTCTCACCATCGGTGTGGGCGAGGATGCGCATGCCGTCCCACTTCAGTTCGAACGCCCAACCGTCGCCCGCTGGCATGATCTCGGGAACAGCCTTCATGGGCACGATCACATCGAAGACCGGATCGGCCCGGCCCTTCGGCGCGGGTGCGGGTTCACGTGGCACGGCCTAAACGGTACCGTCGTGGGCCGTGGCTATCCTCGTCGACCAACCTCTGTGGACCTTCCGGGGTGAGAAGTGGTCGCACTTGGTGAGCGACGAGAGCTACGACGAACTGCACATATTCGCCAACGGTGTCGGGATTCGACGCATTGGGTTTCAGGGCGACCATTACGACCTACCCTCGCGGCTTCTTCCGGCTGCGTTGGCTGCGGGCGCCGCCCAGGTGGACAGCCGGATTCTTGTTCGCCGCCTTCGCAACGCCGGGCTCCGTAAGCCGGCTGACTATGAAAGCTGGAACCCACTGCTGCGGCACGGTGCAGCCGAGACTGACGAGATCCATCGACTGGTCGAGGCCGAGTTGTCGGCCATAACGCCAACTCCCACCGAGCTTCTCAACACCTGCACAGCGCTTTGGACCGCCATCGACAATAACGGTGGCTCAGTGCATCAGTTGTTCGTGCTGCAGCGCCCCAACCAACTGGCGGTTGCCTTCGACACCGACCTCGCCATGGAGATCCACGTCGCTGCGGCCGAGCTCGCTTCGACAGCCGAGCTGTGGATCACCAACGGCAACCCGCTACTGGCGGTCGATGTGCTGATCGACATGCCGCCCCGTTAGGCGCAGCCGTTGACCTGTTCGACCTGGGGTCGTCGACCCGACCGATACTGGGTCACCACACCTTCATCGTTAGTTTCCCAAATCACCCGGAACTGTTGGTCGTCGGCATCGCTTGGGATGAACGCCAGCCAGTTGCCGTCGCCGAAGGGGCTAGTGGTGGTTTCGATCTTGCCCGGGAACAGATCGAGAATCTGCTGTTCGGTTGAGCCGATACCAGCACCGGAACGGGTGGTGATGGGGCCGTCGATAATGTCGACCCGTTCGATGGTTCCGTTGGTGACCATGAATCCAATGCCGTCCGGGCCACCGACCGGCCGCACGTAGTAGCATGTTCCGTTGGCTGCGGTTTCGGGGACCAGGCATACACCCGCAGCGTCAGATGCGGCGTTCACGGTCATGCCAAACAAGACCTCGTCGAGGCCAACGGTGCTGACCGACGAATTGTTGTCGAGCAGCCCGGCCGGACACTCTTCGGTGGCCGGCGGAGCGCCGATGCCGAACAGCGTCTGACGAGACGCTGTTGGCTCGGGCTCGGGAGGATCAGGGACGATCACGGTCACCGCAGTGGCCGGGATGGTCGACTCGGGCACAACAAGAACATCATTCCCGTCGTTCCTTGAGCACCCGATTAGGAAGAGGCCCGCCGCCACAATGAGTACATAGAGCGGTCGTATAGTCACGCTTTGATGCTAGGACAGAAACCCCTATCAACAGGGAATCGCCGCCTGACCCCTATCGTGCTCGACGTGCTCCGTAGGCTCAGATCTCAACGCTTATGAATCGTTCGCAGAAAATTCTGGCTTTCACGTTTGCTGCAGTTGCTGCGCTCTTTGCCTTCACCTTCGTGGTGGCTCAGGGCCGCGACAACACCTCGGTCGCGCCAGCGCCGACCGGCCCTGCCGTTGCGCCAACCACCTCATCGCCGGCCCCGACGACAACCACAACCACCACTACAACGACTACAACGACTACAACGACTACCACCACCACAACGACCACAACCACCACCCTTGCTCCCCGCGACTGCGTTGCTGGTTGGACAACCGACGCCAAAGCCGGTCAGTTGATCATGGCGCTGGCACTACCCGGATCGCTCGACGCCGCAGCGCAACTCGCGGCCGCAGGAGAACTTGGCGCCGTCGGACTTCTCGGCGAGCCGGGCCCCGACCTGGCCACCAAACTCGCCGCAATCCAAGCAGGCGCTGAACTTCCGGTGATCATCGCGGTCGACGAAGAGGGCGGCAACGTCCAACGGCTTGTACCGCTACTCGGAGCGCTCCCTTCGGCTCGCTCGGTCGCCGACTCCGGCGACCCTTCCGTCGCAACCAGGTACGGCGAAGAACACGGCGTCGCGATGGCAGCGCTCGGAATCACCATGGACCTCGCGCCCGTCCTCGACGTGGGAGGCGGCCCGGGCATCGGCACCCGCGCGTACTCAAACGATCCTGCCGTCGTCAGCCAGTTCGGGTTGGCGTTTGCGAGCGGCTTGGCCGACTCGGGCGTCACGCCAGTGGTGAAACACTTCCCTGGCCATGGTCGGGCCAGCGCCGACTCGCACAAGACTCTTCCCGTCACGCCGGGCATCGACGACATTCGCGCCACCGACCTCCTTCCCTTCCGCGATGCCATCGCCACACCAGGCGTTGCCCTGATGGTTGGACACCTCGATGTTCCCGGCCTCACCAACGGACGCCCGGCAACGCTCTCGCCCGAGGCCATCGACGGGCTGCTCCGCGGCGAAATGGGCTTCGACGGACTCGTCATGACCGACGCGCTCAACATGGGAGCCATCACCCGGTCATGGACAGCTCCCCAAGCTGCCGTCCTTGCCCTCCAAGCCGGCGCCGACATCGTAATGGTGGGCACCGTGGGCGACGTAGCGGCAACCCACGACGCAATCGTTGCCGCGATCGACTCGGGCGAAATCACCGCTGAGTCAGCAAACGATTCGGTAGTTCGCGTGCTCAAAAGTAAGGCGATCGACCCGTGCGAATCGCATGGTTCGTAGCGAAATAGCACCAGATTTACGAAAGAATTTGCCGACAAATCCTGATCTGAACCACAAGCGGTCATTTTCGGCATATCTTGCTAGTCATGATGGACGAGCGGGAAATAGATTCCCACAATCGGGGACCTCTCCCGAACATGCTTGCGTCGGAGTCTGTCACTACAGCAATCGACGAAGCCGAACGGCAAAACCGACAACAAGCCATCGTGATGGCGTCGGTCGCGGTCGTGGTCTCGCTCGTAGCGATCTTCATTCTTTTGCAATTCCTTGGCGGTGGTGACGAGTCGGTCACTGCTAGCAACAGCAGCACCGCAGGCACTACTGAGGGCGCGGTGTCTGACGACTCGGGCTCGGTCCCGGACGACGAAATGCCTTTCCAAGATGTTGGGCCAGCTGTCGACGAAACCGATCGGGCCAACGACACCGACCCCGACGCCGCAACGACCCCAACCGTCGCTCCCACCGATCCCGCCACCATCGACGTCAGCGGCTACGCCACACCCGACACTTCTGTCGGAGATCAGGCGATGACCCTTCGCGGCATGGGCGATATCGCCCTGGGCATGAGTGTGGCCGAAGCCGAGACCGCTATTGGAGGAACGATCATCGAACCTCCGGCGATCGATTCGGAGTGCACCCAGACCCGTATCGGTGGCGACCTACAAAGCCCGGTCCTCATGGTGATCGGTACCGGCGACTACTCAACGCGCAAGATCATGCGCATCGACATGGTGTCGGGCAACACCACACGATCAGGCATCGGTCCGGGTTCACTTTCGACCGAGGTCGTCGAGGCATACGGCGAACGTATCGAGGGCAGCGCAGCCGCTGGGCAACTCACGTACGTACCAATTGACGCCGCCGACGCCGACTACCGCATCGTTCTGGATGTGGTGGGCGACGTGGTACTCGACGCCCGCAACGGTGTTTTTCCCTATGTCACTTGGGACGGCTGCAACTCTTAGACCGCTGCTCGAAGACTGCGTTTAGTTCTTCGAGATCCATTCGGTCTCGGGAAACCGGATCAGGGGAATCTCGCGGTCGGTTTTGGCTTGGTAGTTGTTGTACCAGGCTCTATCGGCGACGAGTCCATCCCACGTTCGTTGCCGTTCTTCGCCCTCGAGAATTTGGGCGTTGGAGTAGAACTCGCCCGTCTGCACCCGAATACGAAGGTTGGGCTCTGTGCGATCGCGCAAGTTGAGGAACCACGACGGGTGGTTCTTTGCCCCGGCGAACGATCCGACCACGATGCGGTGACCGTCGGGATCGTTCCAGGTTGGAAGCGCAACCTTGTGAACCTTGCCCGATTTGCGACCAATGGTGTGCAGCAAAATGTGGTGCATCCCCGCCTGCACCCACACGATGTCGTCAGCCATCGTCTCCATGGCCTCGACGTGCGCTTTGGTGAGCTGCACAATCTCGTCGGCTGGCGGAGTCTCCCAGACCTGTTCGACCTTCTGGCTTGATGAGTCGTGATCTGAGGAGGGCTGTTCGGTATCGCTCATGTTCGCAACGTACCCGGGGTGCGTAGCAGGTACCAGTTGGCACGCGGTACCGATAGGCACGGCTTGTCCTAAGGTTTCCACGCACCATCGTTGCGGGCGCTCAACGAGGTTTCCACGTGCAGTTTTCAAGTTTTGCGCCGACCATGCCGAAGACTCGTTCATGAGCGCACTGGGTCATTCGAATCAGACGGTTCCGCGACGACGGAGAAAATGGACCTCTACCTTCTCGGCGTTGGCGCTGACGGCCAGCGTTTCCGTGGCGGGAATCGGCATCGATGCGGCTCCCGCTGCGGCGTCAACGATCTGTGGCAACGCCCCGACCGGGTACAACGTCATCGAATCCAATGCCGCAAAGATCAAAGGCACTCAGGGCAACGACTTCATCTGCGCAGGAAACGGCAACAACAGCATCAGCGGACTTGGTGGCGACGACATCATCATCGCTGGCGCTGGCAACGACCGGGTCGCTGGCGGAAAGGGCGACGACACCATCTTGGGTGGCCCGGGGCGTGATCGACTTCGAGGCGGAAGCGGTAACGACCTTCTCAACGGCGGCGACGACGACGATCTCCTGAAGGGCCAACCCGGCGACGATCAGCTCCTCGGTGGTGCCGGCGACGACGACCTTCGGGCCGGGCCAGGTACCGACACCGCCAACGGTGAAAGCGGCAACGACGTGGTCAATGGCCAGGGCGGTAACGACAACGTGTTTGGCGGCTCCGGCAACGATGTGTTGCGCGGCAAGAACGGACTGGACTTCCTCGATGGCGGCGAAGGAACCGATCGCGCGAACGGCGGGCGCGGGGCCGACACCTGCCTGGCCGAAGAGCTTCTGAAGTGCGAACCCAACCAGCCCGACCCGGAACCACCCGTAAACCCCGAACCACCAGTCGACCCCGAACCACCAGTCGACCCCGAACCACCAGTCGACCCCGAACCACCAGTCGACCCCGAACCACCGGTCGACCCCGAACCACCGGTCGACCCCGAACCACCGGTCGACCCCGAACCACCGGTCGACCCCGATCCGCAGATGACGATTCTTCTGAACTCGATCAACAACGTTCTTGACGATCACGGGCAAACCCACCCGTGGCTCCTGCAAGCGTGGGATCACATCTCCACGGCGGGCCACGTCGAAATTGCCAATCTGCCCGGAAGCATTGCAGGAACCGTCCAGTCGAACTGCTCGTTCTCGACGCAGTCGCTCCCTCGCTGCCAAGCCACCGTCTTCACGATGGATCAGGCATCGCTCACCAACGAGAGCGTCATCATCCACGAACTTGCCCACGTGTATGAGGGCACGCTTGAGTTGCACCCTTCTGGTGGCGCCTTCGCCAAAGCCCAGCTCTACTTTGACAACACCTACGGTGCGGCGTGCGATTACGCCGAGGTGATGGCCGATGCCATGCTCCACGACATCGACCCTGACGCCTTCCTCTTCTACTGGGAGGCCGGGTGCGCCAACGCTGTGCCCGATCAGCCAACCGCACAGGACATGTCGATCCTGCGGGCCGGCCTCGGCGGTGGCTCGGGCAACGCCGCATGGTTTGATCAGAACCATGCAAACGGTGCCGAAGCCTGGACCGCAATGTTCGAAACCGACGGCATCCTCGGCTTCTACCTGGTAACCGGACTGGCCGATGAATTTGGCGGCTACTGCTCGGTGAACCACACGATGATCGTGGTATTCGACCGCCAGAACGGCATCATCAGCGACGACAATCCTTTCGCCGACGGCGGGTGTTAGGCCTTTCGCCGACGGCGGGTGTTAGGCCTTTCGCCGACGGCGGATGTTAGGCCTTTCGCCGACGGCGGATGTTCGGCCTACTCAGCCAGTACCGCCTGCAGTTCGGTGACCCAGGATTCCTGCGGACCATCGTGTTGCAGGTAGAGCTCGCGAGTGAACCCCACGGGTGTTTCACCTGCCGCAGCCACCCAGGCAAGCAGCGCCTCATGGCTAGCGGCAACGGTGGTCATATCGCCGGTGTGAATGAAGGTCGCTGCGCGAGACGCTCTTGGCAGATCGCGCCGCTCAACCAGTTCGGATGTGAACTCGACGTCAGGCGCTAGCTGCGCGGCAGCGATGATCTCGATGCCATCGGCATGCTCTTCATAAAGCGCCACCGTCGGCAGGTTGGTGACGATGTCTAGCCGAGCAAGCTCACCGAAGATCAGTGGATACAAGCGTCCAAAAACTTCGGCGAAGTCGGCGTCGAACCCAGACACAATCTCGCTTGCGGTGGCAAGGCGCATCGGGTCGAGCTGCTTGATGACAACGGCAGAATCGGTGATGGTCATGGCGTTTCCTTTTTCTCTCGCTGAAACGAGATAGTCAATGCGGGCTGCCACGCGGAGAAGGCGCTGTTGCTCTTGCTCGATCTGTTCCTCGGCCTGCACCCGACGTTCTTTCGCAAGGGTGATGAGCTCCTCGACCGAGATGTTCTCGTCGACAAACTCCTTGATTTCATCAAGGCTCAGACCAAGGTCTTTCATCACCAGAATGCGATTGAGGTCGGCAAGTTGCGACGCGCGGTACGAGCGGTAGCCAGAGTCTCGGTCAACACTGGCTGGCAACAAAAGACCGTGGTCTCCGTAGTAGCGAAGCGTGCGAACCGACACTTTGGCGAGTTGTGCGAACTGACCTATTCCCAACATGGCCTAACCATTTCTGACACCTTCCGCTACGTCAGAGTCAAGCATGTTTTTTCGATTTGTCGGCGAGCCCTAGTCCAGGGCGAGCCATGGACAATGGCGGCAACGGTTCTCGCAGCACGGCCGGTTGGCCAGGTGTGCAGCCGTCATCACGAACAGTCCGGTGTAGGGATCGATGTAGCCCTGCTGACCGTTGGCCACAGCAGCTCGATGGGCGGCCATGCAATCGCCATAGGTTGGCCCATCGGGATCGAACCTATCCGGGTGCGGCGTTTCGATTCCGTCGTCGCGTAGCTCATTCACCGAAGACTCACCGTCCCCGAGAGGGCAAAGTGATCGCTCAGAAAGAACGGGCGGACCTCGGTATCGATGGGCTTCGACCAGACCTTCACATCGGTCACCGACAACGTCTCGGTCGCGAAGTATCGAGTGAAGTACGCCTTGAATTCCGAGCCATGGCGGAATCGATTCTTGCTGCCGTTCCAGGTCGGTTCGGGAGGCCGCTCGCCCAGCAAGCCGGCATCGGCCAGCGGCTGCTCTTCGTCGACCCGGGTGTTGGTATCGCCGGCGATCAGGATGTTTGGCGTGGGGCTTGCTTCGACGATCTGGGCAAACTGTTCGAACCGTTCGGAGGTTCCGCCGGAACCGGGAGCACAGTGCACGTTGGCGATGGTGATGTCGCCGAAGGTCGTAAGGACGGCGCATCCCTTGATGATGGTGTGCGTTGGGTCGGCGGCCAGCAGTTCGTGTTTCACCAGCACGGCCAAGTTGCCGCTGTGTGATTCGGGATTGGCCGGAATCATGCCGTGAGACTCCACAAAGGGAACCATTCGGGGCAGCTCCTGAAACAGCACCACATCGGGTGAGGTTTCCAGGACGAACTCGCGCACAGCGGCTTCGGTGTGTTCTTGGCGCCACTGCTGGGGAGCCTGCGCCGAACGCTCGAGCATCGCAAGGTTCCAAGTGAGGAACGAGAGCGACGCCGGAGTGGCGGAAGACGCAGCCGAATTCGGCGAGGATGTCTCGGGGGGCACGTACGAAATGTACTCGGCGCTGGCATGATTGGACCATGACGGATACCACCTCCAACTCTGCCCCTATCGATGCCGCAGCCGAGGCGATCGACCTTGCCGCCTCCGATGTGGCCTGGAACATCGAGACGCTGCTTCCGAATGGCGCATCGCCCGATGATCTTCTCGATCAGGCCGACTCGATGGTCGATGGGCTCGCCGACTACCGCGGGCGGGTCGCGACCCTCGATGCGGGCGAGATGGCCGAGCTGATGACAACCGTCGCTGAGATCGGCGAGTTGTCGAGTCGCGCCGGCCACTACGTGATGCTCAAGTTCAGCGAGAACACCGCCGACCCCGAGCGCGGCGCCGCCATGGTGGCCATGCAGGAACGCTCCACCACCACCGCCACCAAAATGATCTTTATCGATCTTGAGTGGGCCGCTGCCGAAGACGCTCATGCTGATGCGCTGCTGGCCGATGACCGGCTCGACTTCTGCAAGCACCATCTCGAGAACATGCGTCGCAACCGGCCACACCTCTTGAGCGAGGCCGAAGAGACCGTGCTCACCGAAACTTCGGTTACTGGTGCGTCGGCCTGGGTGCGGCTGTTCAGCGAACTCACGTCGGCTATCGAAGTCGATATCGATGGCGAGATGGTTCCGCTCGAAGCCGGCTTGTCGAACCTTGGCCATCCCGACCGTGCCGTTCGCCAGGGCGCGGCCGAAGCCGTTGCCGAGGCGTTGGCTCCCGGGCTTCGCACCCGGGCTTTCGTATTCAACACGCTGCTGCTCGATAAGTCGGTCGACGACCGCCTCCGAAACTTCGACACCTGGGTGTCGTCGCGTAACCTCAGTAACGAAGCCAGCGACGCGTCGGTCGAGGCACTCGTGCAGGCCGTGGTTGGCCGCTACGACATCCCGCAGCGTTGGTACGGCCTGAAGGCCAAGGTGCTGGGCGTCGACAAGCTTTCCGACTACGACCGCATGGCGTCGGTTGCCGAGAGTGATGAAGAAATCGGCTGGTCGCAGGCCACCACCACGGTGCGCGATGCCTATGCCTCGTTCTCCGATGAGCTGGCCGGCGTGGTTGGTGAGTTCATCGATGACGGCTGGATCGATGCACCGATGCGGCCGGGCAAACGTGGCGGAGCGTTCTGCGCCTACACCGTTCCCTCGCATCATCCCTACGTGCTGCTCAACTGGACCGGCCGCAACCGCGACGTGCTGACCCTGGCGCACGAACTTGGCCACGGCGTGCATGCGTATCTGGCTCGCGAGCAGGGCTTGTTCCACCAATCGACCCCGCTGACCTTGGCCGAAACGGCGTCGGTGTTCGGCGAAACGGTCACCAATAACCGACTTCTCGAAATGATCGACGACCCGGGCGAGCGGTTCTCGCTGCTGTCGTCGACGCTTGAAGACTCCATCGCCACCGTGTTCCGCCAGATCGCCATGAACCGGTTCGAGCACGCGGTGCACACCGAGCGTCGTGAGGTTGGCGAGCTCTCGGTCGAGCGCTTCGGCGAGCTTTGGCACGACAGCCAGCACGACATGATGGGCGATTCGGTCGAGATCACCGAGGGCTACAAGACCTGGTGGAGCTACATCCCGCACTTCATGGGAACCCCTGGCTACGTGTACGCCTACGCCTACGGTCAGCTACTGGCCCTGTCGGTGTACGCCCGCTACGAAGCCGAAGGCGATGCGTTCGTGCCCGCGTACCTCGACATGCTTCGAGCCGGCGGTTCCCGCAGCCCCGAAGAACTCGGCAAAATCGTCGATTGCGACCTGGCCGACCCCGGCTTCTGGGACGCCGGCCTGGCAATCGTAGAGGGCCAGTTAACCAAAGCCGAAGAAGCAGCCAAGACCGCAGGCCGACTGTAGATAGAGCCTTAGGCCGACTGTAGATAGAGCCGCAGGCCGACTGTAGATAGAGCCTTAGGCCGAGCCCGAACTCGGGTGAACTCTAGGTTTTGCAACAATTTTGCAACACCGATGTGCGACGGTAACCGGACAGGGCGTCGGAACCGGCGGGCGCACGACATCCAGGGGGACTCCCTGCATAAATCAGAAGGCACACTCTCGTTTTCGATCTCCGTGCGAGCACTACGAAACATCGTGGTCGGCATAGTCATCGGCGCAATGCTTACCGGTGGCGTAGCAGTCGCCGCAGGAAACAACGGCAAATACACAGGCTGTCTCACCAGCGACGGCGAGGTACACAAGGTTGCCAAAGGGAAGAAGGCTTTATCGCCCTGCGCTGCGGGAGAAACCAAGTTCACTTGGAAGAGTAAAGGAAAAAGAGGCAAAAGGGGCCCGCAAGGCGTCGCCGGCGCTACGGGACCGCAAGGACCAGTCGGACCGAAAGGCGAACAAGGTCCGCAAGGCCAAACTGGCCCTCCGGGCGACAAGGGTGAGCCCGGACCAGCTGGAGCGACCGGACCACAAGGCATCGCTGGGCCAAAGGGTGAGACCGGCCCGGTAGGCCCCAAGGGAGATCGAGGCTTCGCTGGTCCAACTGGTAGGACAGGACCCAAAGGAGACCTAGGACCCGAGGGGCCGGTCGGCGACCCTGCTGCGATCCCTTCGGGAGCTGTACGCGACTTCCGTTTCATCTCCAAGACCTTCATCATCGAAGAGGACGAACGACCAATTTCGTACCGCGCAACCTGTCGAGATACCGAGAGGGTTATCGGCGGCGGATTCGAGTTGGAAGAAGATGACAACGTTGTCTATCGCAACGGTGTTGAAGGTTGGCCGTCAAATAGTTGGCGGGTCGAGATGGAGGCGGACGACGTTGGCGACACGCTCACCGTTCACGCGACATGCGCAGTGCTCAACCGATGACCGCCAAGGAAGCAACGCTGATGGACCCGATGGACCTAATGAACCAGCAGAAGAGCACAAAAGAGCTCGGGTTCTCGATCTCAACGTGTGCCGTGCGAAACATCCTCATCGGCTTCATCGTTGGGGCAATGCTCACCGGTGGTGTTGCGTTTGCTGCTGGCAACGGCGGCAATTTCACCGGCTGTCTTTCCTCCGATGGCACTCTGCACAAAGTTGCCAAAGGCAAACAACCCAAAGCCGGCTGCACCGGAGACGAGACCGAGGTCGGTTGGAACGAGATTGGCAAAAGAGGAAAGAAGGGGCCCAAGGGCACCACCGGCGACACCGGACCGCGCGGGAGCATCGGACCGTCAGGCGATGAGGGCATTCGGGGAAGCAACGGACCGAAAGGCGCTGACAACAGCGAGCCCGGAGTCCAGGGGTTGCCCGGCCCAGCCGGGGAAAAAGGGCCCCCCGGTGATCCTGGGCGGACTGGTGAGTTCGGCGATAGAGGTCCGGTTGGCCTTACCGGGGAACGCGGTCCACGCGGTGATGCGGGCCCGAAAGGAAAGACCGGTCTCCCCGAAGTCGGCATGGTCGTTCGTGTCTTTCAAGTAGTGGTCGAACATCGAATTAGCCGAACAAACACACGTGAGGAACTCACAGTCAGTTGCCCCGACGGTTCCACCGCCGTTGCCGGGGGATACGAACTGCCTAGTTTTCGAGCCATTCTTGAATCAGACGTCGAACTCTACGGAAGCTACCAAACTCGGACCAAAGACGGCCCCGACCCGAAAAAATGGACTGTCGAAGTTTCCGGCTCGTTCGACGACAAAGTCGGTGTGGCGGCAATCTGCGCAAGGCAGACATTTCGGAGACATTTCGGAGACACCGCTGACAGTTGACCACGACCGCTTAGTCTTCGGCCGCGAAGTAGGCGGCGGTTAGCCAATCAAGGACTTCATCGTCGACCTCACTGGCTTCGGTGACGTTGATGACGTGATACCACTTGGCGTTGGGGCTGGGGGGCGAGATCACCTTGCGCGAGAATCGGTCGCTTTCGAGTTTCATCGGATGCATAAAGGTAAGCGCCACCCACTTCTTCATCGTTCGCAGCTCGGCAAACCGCGGCCCGTTTTTGAACATGATGCCGATGCTCACGGGTTCGATGACGACTTCGCCGAGCGACTCAAGGTGACCGGCCACCGCATCGAAGATCGGGCGTTCTCGCTCGTGCGCCGTCGCAAAGTACTCATCGATTGAAAGCCCCGGCTCGCACGTGTGGCCTTGCCCACGACGACCGAACGTTCGGTTGCATTCCGGACAAACCCACACCGTCCGCTCAGCCATCAGACATCCTCGGGTTGGGCGATCCGGTCGATCTGATCGACCAATTGCGGCCATCGGCGGTCGAGCATGAGGTCGTGGCCGGCACCTTCGATAACCACGGCGTCAGTGCCATACGCCCGGGCAAGGTCGCGCTCCTCCGCGAGGGTGAATATGTGATCTTGCTCGGCGGCGATGACCGATACCGGTGACGTCACCTTTGCTGGCCGAGGCCAACGAGAAAGCATCGAAAGAAACGCCGGGAACGACTCGTTTTGAAGATGTTGGTGTGCGTGCGAGACGACCCCAGGATCCTCGTCGTCGGCGAAGAACAGCTGATGGGACCGCTCGGGGGTTCGCACGAACGGCCAGAGCGACAACGTTGAAATCGTCGTCAAGACCGTCGTTGGGTCGGCTCGGAACAACCGACTCAGCACACCAAGCGCACCGCGGCGTGGCATCGATGCAACCAAAACCCCCGCGGCTACCTGCTCGGTTTCCATCACCCGCTGCACCACAAGGCCACCCATTGAATGACCCACAAGCACCACGTTCTCGGCCGGCTGATCGAGCCGGTTGAGTTCGTCTTTGACGTGCTCGACATAGGCGCCGACACCGCTCCACATTCGGGCATTCGACCCCGGCGAGTCGTGACCAGGAAGCGTCACCGACACCACCTCATAGCCCTTGGCGCGCATGGCAGGAGCGACGTTCTCTTCCCAGCACCACGCACCATGCCAGGCGCCGTGCACAAGTAGCAGCGTCGGTTTCATTCTCAATGTTCTATCGAGACGGGTGCGAGCACCGCAATCGGTAGCGGCACCTAGCGCTCTTCGGGCTTGTTGGTGATCTCGACCCTGGTCTCGCCGGGGTCGAGATCCCACCAATCCTTTGGACTTACCCGGTCGCCGCGACCACTTTTTTGATCCCACAGCAATGCCAGGCGCCGAAATCGGCCACCAGCCAAGCGGGCCCAAAGCCGATCGACGAACGAGTCATAATCTCGGGTGTAGGGACACACCCGAATGCAGACCGAGCAGTCGGAGTTGATCTTGGCCCAATACCCAAAACACGCTTCGGCGTCGGTGGTCCACTTGGTAATACCGGGGATGTTCGAGATGTTGTGCAGTTTGGCACTCGGCTTGTCGTAGGTGATCGCCTGGGAGGGACATGCGGTGCTGCAGGCCTGACAGATGTTGCACATCTCCTCGACCCCAAACCGAATTGGGACGTCGATCTCGAGCGGCAGATTCGTGAAAATCTTGCCGAAGCGAACGTTCGGTCCATACTCGGGCGTGATCACCAACCCATGCCGGCCGTATTCGCCAAGGCCCGCTTTGATCGCATAGGGAATCGCCAAGGCGGTGTCGTTGAGGGTGGGCACCGCCTCATAACCAAGATTGCGGATGTACTGACTGATCAGCAGCAGCGTGATCACGTCGTGTGAATAGCCGAGCCCGGTCGCAGCTCCAGCAAGCGCACTCGGAGCCGTGGCGTTTAAGGATGCGTCCATGGCTTGGCCAATGACGATGACCTTGTCGAGCGAAGGGTCCATGGTGTTGGGCTTGGGGCCACCCTCTTTGATCGAGACACTTTCGGTGTAGAGCCAGCGCTCATCAGCGGCAGCGATCCCGGCCAGGTCAGCCCCCATCAACAAGGCAACCTGCTTGATTTCTATCGATGCGGCCTCGGACGACTCGAACGGCTCGGGTTCATTGCTCCCATCTCGCAGCGCGCTGAGTGGGTCGAGAAAGCCCTCCATCCGGTCTTCGGCTTCCATTCGCTCCGAGAAGAAGTCGGTGCCCCACCACGCAGCATTTCGAAGCGCGTAGTCACGTCGGCGGAAGCCTCTGGCCTTGCGCCACTCATGCAATGGCTGAGCGTACGACGCCCAGAAGGCGTCAGATTTTTCAGATTTAACCGTGTCGTCCCAACCGGACCGGTTAAACGCATCAAAGACCTGGCTAAAGCGCTCGAAGGTGTCATCGTCGATCTTCCAGCCAGCATCAGCTCGATCATCAGGCTTGGATTGGTGGCCGAGCGGCATGTCGGCATTCTGTCATAGAGCTCTTGAGCTGCCCGAATGTTCACCGGGACCGAGCCGAAATTCAGTAGACATTCCAACTGCTGCCCTCCACTATGGCTCCTCGCTACCCGCAGTCGCGGGACGATAGGAACCGCAGAACACAGGAGGTGTTCACATCATGGTCTCTTCACACATCGCAGACATTCGATTCGACGGCGACGTCGAGCGCGTGCGCTCCTGGGCCAGCAACCTGGAAGAGAACACGATGCAACAGGCCCTCACCTCGGCCCGCTGCCCTGCCGTTTCCGGACCCATCGCCCTGATGCCCGATGCTCACTGGGGCATGGGCGCAACCGTTGGTTCAGTCATCCCTACCGAGTCGGCCATCATTCCCGCAGCCGTGGGCGTGGATATTGGCTGCGGCATGATCGCCGTCGAGACCGACCTCGACGCCTCGCACCTACCCGACAACCTCGGACCAATCCTGCGCGGCATCGGCAAGGTCATTCCCGCCGGGTTCAACCGCCACTACAAGGCTCAGAAGACAGCTATCGATTGGCTTGCTGCAAACCCCCTCGAAACCGACCTCGAGCTCAAGAGCAACGCTACGTCGAAGATGGCGCCGCAGCTGGGAACCCTTGGCGGGGGTAACCACTTCGTGGAGGTGAGCATCGACGAGCGCGACAAGGTGTGGGCGGTTTTGCACTCGGGCAGCCGTGGTATTGGCAACATCTTGGCCCAGCAACACATCGGCACCGCCCGCCAGCTGTGCCAGGACCTTGAGCGTTCGTTGGAAGATCGCGACCTCGCGTACTTCCTCGATACCGACCCGGGGTTCAACGCCTACATCAAGGACATGTTGTGGGCGCAGGACTACGCGCTCGAAAATCGAGAGCAGATGATGAACGCGCTACTCGGCGTGCTGAACGACACCGTCGGTCGGCCCGTGAAGGAGCTGCGTCGCATCAACTGTCACCACAACTACACCGAGCGTGAGACCCACGACGACCGCGAGCTTTGGATCACCCGCAAGGGCGCCATCCGGGCCGACGTGGGCGACATGGGTGTCATCCCGGGTTCGATGGGCACCAACAGCTACATCGTTTCCGGACTTGGTAACGCTGCGTCCTACCGTTCGGCCGCTCACGGCGCAGGCCGTGCGTATGGCCGGAAGGCGGCAAAGCGTGCCTTCGACGTAGCTTCGTTTGAGGCGGCGATGGAAGGCCGAATGTGGCAGAAGAGCAAGGCAGCCGAGCTGCTCGATGAATCGCCAATGGCCTACAAGGACATCACCCAGGTGATGTCCGATCAGGCCGATCTGGTCACCATCGAGCACGAGCTCAACGCCGTCGTCAACTACAAGGGAACAAAGTAATCCCCCAAATCAGCCGACCGCGACACAGGTGTCAGACACGAGTGTCGCGGTCGACTAGTTGATGACTTCGGTGAGTAGCCGGACGAGGTCTGGGGCTACGTCTTCTTGGAGGAAGTGACCGCCACCCTTCATGATCTGGTGGGGCTGACCTGCGGCGCCGGGAACCTTGGCTTGGAAAATCTTCTCGCCGCCGGCGGTTACGGGATCACCATCGCTGAAGCAGGTGATGAACGGCTTCTCCCATGCCGACAGCACCTTCCATGCAGCTTGGTTGGCGCCGGCTTCGGGATCGTCGGGGGTCGTCGGTACCAGCGATGGGAAGATCCGGGCACCGGCTTTGTAGGTGTCGTCGGGGAACGGCGCGTTGTATGCGGCGACCTCGCCCTCGGTGAGATCGCCTACCGTCGCACTGTTGAGAAGGAACCCAACATCAAACACTGGGGTGGTTTGCGAGAACTTCTGCCATTCCATAAAGGCCTCGCTGAGTGGCCCATCGCCGGTCGGTAGCCCGGTATTCCCCACGACGATCCGGTCGAAACGATCAGGGTTAGCCAACACCACCCGAAGACCGACCAATCCACCCCAATCCTGACCAAAGAACGTGGCGCCCGACAGGTTGAGGTGGTCGATGAGGAGCTCATTCATCCACGCCACGTGTCGGGCATAGGTGTAATCGCTCTGCTCGGTGGGCTTGTCGCTTCGGCCAAAGCCGACCAGGTCGGGGGCGATTATCCGATGTCCTGCAGCAACCAGTCCGGGGATCATCTTGCGGTACAGGTAGCACCACGAGGGTTCGCCGTGCATGAGCAGGATAGGCGCAGCATCGGCCGGACCTTCGTCGAGATAGTGGACCCGAAGTGTGCCCCCATCCTGATCGGAGATGTCGGCATAGTTGGGTGAAAAGCCGTATCCAGAGAGATCAGCGAAGCGGTCGTCGGGCGTGCGTAGGGTTTCCATGTGGCGTCCTAAAGAGTCTGAAGGTTGAAGGCGAAGGGGCGGTTTACTGACGGCTCATCTCGGAGGCGGCCTCGGCCGCCTGCGCTTCAGCGTCTTGGCGAGAAACGAGCTGAATCACCACTTCGTGCAGCGTGCCCGCAAAGGGAAACGGTGCGTCGTAGCGGGTTGAGACCGGCGAGCCGTGGTCGTAACCGACGCTCGGCCCCACCGAGGACATCATCTGCATGAACAGGTTGGTAGTGCCATCACCCACGGGTTGGCCATCGATGAACAGGCTGATGGTTCCGGTACGGGCCTCGCCGCGGCGAACACGAACCTCGATGGTGGAGTCGCCATTGGGAATATCGATGTTCGACTCGACAATGGTGTGATCATCGAACGCGTTGTAGTCGACCACCAGCTTGTCGTTCTGGACGAAGACCGAGAACCCCGAGTTCTCCGTGCCGGTGGCGTAGATCACGCCGTCGTCGCCGGCCGTACGGGTGATGGGTGCGGTGAGGTCGAACGATCGACCAGCGATAGCTGCAGCAGCTTGGCCCGGAAGCGGCGACATTGGCGGCCGGTACACGTAGCGTCGGCTGGCTGGATGCGGCGAGTTGTCGCGGAACCGGGCGCCGAAGAGCTCGAACATACGGTCGTCGAGCGGCAGCACGCCGTGGCGCTCGGCTTCCTGCCACCACAGATCGATGAGCTCAGCGAGTTTCTCAGATTGCTCGGCGGCAAGGTCGTTGCACTCGGACCAGTCGTTGGAAAGGTCGTAGAGCTCCCACGTTTCGGTGTCGTAGTCGTCGCCGGCCGTGTGTTTGCAGACCGCCTTCCACTCGTCCGCCACCAACGCTCGACTGCCACCCATCTCGAAGTACTGCAGCGTGTTGGTTGCCGGTGCCTGCCGGTCGGCAATGACCGAGGCAAAGGAGTGCCCGGTAACCGGAAGTTGCTCGACCCCACGGAACGTATCGGGTGGCGTGACCCCTGCCAGCTCGTAAATGGTGGGCGCGATGTCGGAGACATTGACGAACTGGTCGCGGATCGTACCGGCCTGCTCCTGGCTGATGCCGGCTGGATAGTGCATCACCATGGGCACATGCACGCCACCTTCGTGGGTGTTCTGCTTGTACCACTTGAACGGCGAGTTGCCGCACTGCGCCCAACCCCACGGGTAATTGGTGTGACTGTGGGGCCCACCGATGTCGTCGAGTTTGTCGATGACATCGTCGGGCGATTCGAAGATGCCGTTGAAAAACTTCATCTCGTGCATGACGCCGAACGGACCACCTTCTTGCGACGCACCGTTGTCGGCCAGCACCACCACGATGGTGTTGTCGAGTTGGTCGAGCTGACGCAATCCCTCGATGAGCCGGCCGATCTGGTCGTCGGTGTGATCGAGGAACGCTGCGAAGGCCTCCTGCAAGCGGCACGCCAGCTTTTGCTGATTTTCGGGCAGGTCGTCCCAGGCATCGACGCCCGGATTACGAGGCGCCAGCTGGGTTCCCTCGGGGATGATGCCCAACTCGACCTGGCGGGCAAACCATCGCTCGCGTACCACGTCCCAACCCTCGTCGTACTTCCCGCGGTACTTCTGGAGATACTCCTCGGGCGCCTGGTGGGGCGCATGGGTTGCGCCGAATGGCACATAGAGAAAGAACGGACGGTCGGGGCGCACACCGATGGAGTCCGACACCATCTTCAAGCCCTGGTCGATGAGGTCCTCGGACACGTGGTAGCCGTCTTCGGGGCCAGCGGGCGGCTCGATGGGGTGATTGTCGCTCACCAATTCGGGGTGAAACTGGTCGGTCTCGCCTTCGAGGAAACCGTAGAACCGGTTGAAGCCACGGCCGAGAGGCCACTGGTCGAATGGACCGGCCGCCGAGCATTGCTCCATGGGCGCTAGGTGCCATTTACCTACGCAGAACGTGGCGTAGCCCTCGCTGCCAAGCACTTCGGCCATCGTTGCGGCGTGGTTGCTGATGTGGCCGAGCTGATTGGGGAAGCCGGTTCGGAAGTTCGATACGGCCCGCATACCTACTGCGTGTTGCGAGCGACCTGTGAGCAGCGAAGCCCGGGTTGGCGAGCACAGCGGTGTCACGTGGAAGTTTGTGAACTGCAACCCGTCGGCGGCGAGCGCATCGACGTTGGGTGTATCGATATCAGAGCCATAACAACCGAACTGCGCGAAGCCGGTGTCGTCGAGCAATATGACCACCACGTTGGGAGCATCGGCCCCGGGGTGCGGTGGGACATCGAACCACGGCTCGGACTCGGGAACCGTGTTAGCGATCTTGCCTTCAAATCGTGATGGTCGACTCATAAGGCCCGATGCTCGCATCCCGACCACAAGAAACCAAATTGCTGGTTTAACTGGCAGATCTTTCGCCTCAGGGAACATGACATCAGTCTCGGTAGACTTGAGCTATCTCCCCCACCAATTTCCCCGGCGTGTTCCCCCGCGCCCGCTTGTGGAAACCCCTTACCGTCTTGTTGCTGGCGTTGAGTGTTTCCGCACTGCTCGCTAGCCAACAACCGAGCGCCGCAGACTCCGGCGCGCCTGAGTCCTGGCCAATCGGATCCGGTGACCTTCCCGACCCGCATATCGTGCGAGGTGTCGACCGATGGTGGGTGTATGGCACAACGGCGAGCGGACAACTCGTCCCCACCCGATCATCAAATGACCTCCTCAACTGGCGGGTCGAATCCGACGCACTTGCGCAAACTCCGGCGTGGGGAACCGGAGAAATCTGGGCTCCTGCAGTGGCCTTCGTAGAAGACCGTTGGGTGATGTACTTCACCGACAAGTCCAACAATCCCCGCAACCAGCACCGGTGTATCGGCCTGGCGATCTCCTCCACCCCCGACGGCCCCTTCCAACCCTTCGACCTGCCACTTGCCTGTGACCGCACCCGCGGCGGCCACATCGACGCGTCGTTCTTTCGAGACACCGACGGCAATAACTGGCTGCTGTACAAGAATGATGACCCGACCAGAAACGGTCTTCCCGTCATCAGATCGCGACCACTCAGCGCCGACGGCCTTGCGTTCACCGGCCCCGAAACTGCGCTCGTCGCCGCCGATGCCCCGTGGGAAGCGGGTGTGAACGAGAACCCGTCCATGATCACCGGACCCGACGGCCGCCTCCACCTGTTCTGGTCAGGAAACGACTGGCGAACCTCGTCCTACAGCATGGGACACGCCGTCTGCTCGAGCCCTTCGGGGCCCTGCAAAGAAGACGAAGGGGCCTGGCTCACCGGTCTTGCTGGCGGCTCCGGCGGCGGATCCTTCTCGCCGATTCTGCAAGGCACGAAAAGCGATATCGCACTTCTGACGATCCACCGTTGGCAACGGGCCGAAGGCTACGGAAACGGCGGCCACCGGTCGGCCGAACTTCTGACCGTCGCCTTCAACCAGTCCCTACCCCGCACCGTGAACGCGACCGTTGAGAGGCTCGGCCCCTTTGCCGAGACCTGCGGCGGCTGGCTATCGACCATCGTGGGCACCCCCGGCGACGATCGCATTCGCGGCACCAAAGGCAACGACGTCATTACCGCCGGATCGGGTGACGACCGAGTCTTCGCCAACGCCGGACACGACATCATCTGCGGCGGTGCGGGCGACGACCTCTTGAACGGCGGTCGCGGCAACGACGCCATTCAAGGCGACGACGGCAACGACACGTTGAAAGGCAACACCGGGCGCGACGGGTTAGCCGGAGGACCCGGCAACGACCTGCTCATTGGCGGCAAACACCGCGATCAGCTCGTTGGCGGAACCGGCAACGACCGACTTCGAGGCGGATTGGGTAACGACCTCTGTACGGCCGAAGTTGCCGCCACGTCGACCAAAAAGTGCTGATCGAAACGACCTGTTGGCTGTCTCTCTAGTTCTGGATCCCTAGTTCTGGGATGCGGCCTCTCGTAGTTCGCGTTTGAGGATCTTGCCCGAGGCATTCCGAGGCAATGACTCGCGCACCACCGTCACCACCGTTGGCACCTTGAACTTGGCCAGACGAGCACCAACAAACTGCTGGAGCTCGCCGGCGTCAAGATCTTCGCCCTCTTTCACCATCACGTGACACGCCAGCTCCTCGCCAAGGCGCTCGTCGGGCACGCCATACACCGCAACCTCATAGACCGCCGGGTGCTCATAGATAGCAGCCTCTACCTCGGCGCAGTAGATGTTCTCGCCGCCTCGCAACACCATGTCCTTCGCCCGGTCACTCACATACACATAGCCCTCCTCGTCGAGCCGGCCGATGTCGCCCGATCGAAGCCAGCCATCGACCAGCGTCTCGGCGGTAGCATCGGGGCGGTTCCAGTAACCCTTGATCAGGGTGGGCCCACTGAACCAGATTTCGCCGGTTTCGCCGACGGGCAACTCGTTGCCATCGGGGTCGGTGATACGCATCTTCATCACCGATACCGGACGGCCGGTACTGGTCGGGTTGTTCACGAAATCTGAACCGGTGTTCTGCGGGCCGTAGGCGTTGGTCTCGGTCATGCCGTAGCCAAGTCCGGGCTTTCCCTTGGGAAAGTTGTCGTCGATTCGCTTCACCAGTTCGGGAGGCATAGGCGCCCCGCCGCCGCCGACCGAGCGCAGGCTCGACGTGTCGCGCTCGGCGAAGGTTTCGGCTTCGAGGAGATCCCAACTCATCGTGGGCACACCAACGAAGTGTGTGACCTTCTCGGCTTCGATGAGCTCGAGCGCACGGTTGGGTTCCCACTTGTGGGTCATCACCAGTTTCGACCCGCCAACAAAGGAACCCAACATGACCGGGATCAGGCCCGTCACATGGAAAAGCGGAACACAAAGCATGAAACAGGTTTGGGTCGACTCGCCCTCAGCTGGGGCCTCCTCGGGTTCACGAAGTGCGGCCACCTGGGCCCGAGCGGCAAACGAAAGCAGCGCACTCAAGACAGCCCGTTGGCTACTGACCGCACCCTTTGGGCGACCCGTGGTGCCCGATGTGTACAAGATGGTGGCGTTGTCGTCGGGATCGATCGGAACCTGTGGCATCTGCGCTGCCGTGAGGTCGGCGGGCATCACGTCGGCAAGGTGCTTTGCGTTGTCGGGAAGCGATCCTTCGCTTCGCACAATCACCAGGGCTGTTTCGGCTCCGGCCTCGACGAGCTTCGTCATTCGCTCGGCGTCAGCAAAGATCACTTTTGGCTCGGCGTCTTCGATAGCGAAACCAAATTCATCGGTCTGCCACCAGGCATTCAGGGGCACCGCAACCGCACCAACACTCACGATTGCTGCAAACGCCGCGATCCACTCGGGATAGTTCCGCATGGCGATAGCTACCCGGTCGCCCTTCTCGACTCCGTAGGTCTCGACCAGCAACATGCCCATGCCCGCGGCGGTGGCGAGCACCTTGGGCATGGTCCACCGCTCGTCTTCATAGATGATGAAGTCGTCCTCGCGCGCTGCAGCCATGGCAAACAGCGCCGACACGCTCGGCGGGCAATTGGCGTACACCGTTGTCGGGTTGCCGTCGATCTCACCCTCGGTGATTTCAAACATGGTCCCTGGCGCGTGTACGGCTGCACAGGCGTCTTCAAAGCTCATCGTCATAGCCGTACTTTCTAGCAGCGCCATGAAGATCGGGCATGGCTGACTACCACGGGTAGTGTTCGGCAATGCGACGCTCAGAGAAAGCCGAACGAATCGGCGAGATACTTGAGGATCTGTACCCGGACCCGCCGTGTCCTCTCGATCACACCGACCCGTACACCCTCACCGTGGCGGTGGCGCTTTCGGCGCAAACCACCGACAAAAAGGTCAACCAGGTCACCCCAGCGCTCTTCGCGAAGGGCGGTACGCCCGAGAAAATGGCGTCGCTTCACCCCGACGAGATTCTCGAACTCATCAAGCAGGTTGGGTTGGCGCCAACCAAGGCTCGCAACCTGTCGACCATGGCTCACCAGATCCTCGAAGACGGCGGCGAAATCCGCCCTGACTGGAAGTTTCTCGAATCCCTTGCCGGCGTCGGTCACAAAACCGCCAGCGTGGTGATGGCCGAATCGTTCGATGTGCCAGCGTTTCCGGTCGACACGCACATTCTGCGATTGGCCTCTCGCTGGGGTCTCACTCGCAGCGACAAGGTCGACCAAACCGAGAAGGATCTCAAGGCGGTGTTCCCGAAGGAGACCTGGAACGACCGGCACCTTCAGATCATCTACTTCGGTCGCGAGTACTGCCCCGCCCGAAATCACGACATGCTCGACTGCCCCATTTGCAGTTGGGCGGCCAGCAAGAAGCGAATCGCAGAAGAGGCTCGGCGTTGACCGACATAACCAGTCATTTCGACGACCTCCTTACGCTTACCGAGGTTGAACCCGGAATATTCGAGCGCGATCTCGACCAAACCTTCTGGGGTTGGAACGGCCAATTCGGCGGTTACGTCCTGGCGCTGGCTCTCGAAGCCTGTCGGGCCAGCGTCAGCAACGACGCCCACCGCGAACGGTCGTTGTCGCTCAACTTCCTTCGCCGGGTCCAGGAAGGCCGACTTCGAGTCGAGGTAACGGTCGACCGGTCGGGCCGCACGGTCTCCAACTTGTCGTTCAAGATGTTCGTCGCGAGCGAAGGAGAACCGAGCAAGGTCGTGGCCACGGGTATCGCGATGTTCGCCAGCGACCGCGACGGCCAAGAGTTCACCATTGCCGAACCGCCCGACCTCACCATTCCTTCTGAACTCCCCGAGCGGTCCCCGATTCCCGCCCCAACAATGGATCACATCCACGTTTGGTCAACCGTTGCTGGCGGCATGTTGCAAGGCGCCGAGGTTACTGAGGCTGGCGGATGGATGAAGCTACGTCAGCGCGGTGGCGCCGATGAGCGATTCGGTTTCTTCGCCGCCGACGGATGCGTGCCTCTGGCCTACACCCGGTTCGACAAACCGCAGGTTGGCGGCAGCCTCGACTTCACCGCCTACTTTCGCGAACCCTTCCCAACGTCGGTCATCGATGGCGGCGAGCCGGTCCGGATTGTGCTGCGGGGCGCCCAAGCTCGTCGGGGTTATGTCGACGAAGATGCCGAGATCTGGTCGGCCGACGGCGTTCTCCTCATGCAGAGTCGACAGACTCGCTACACCGAAATCGTCGATGTCGACGCGCTCGAAGCAATGGGTGCCGAGGCCCGGTTGATGCCGCCGATCACACCGCCGGATGCATCATGAGCATTGGCCTTCTTCCTGACTTTCCGTTCGATTACCAGCGGTGGCTAACCCACCCGGACGGACTCGGCAAGATCCCCGACGATGTCCACGGCGCCGAAGTTGCTGTTATCGGTGCGGGGATCTCGGGAGTCGTGGCCGCCTACGAACTGGCCCGACTCGGATTGCGGCCCATCATCTATGAGGCCGGCCGAATGGGCGGCCGTTTGCGGTCCGAACGCTTCGGCACCGCAAACGACGTTGTGGCCGAACTCGGCGGCATGCGATTCCCCGAATCAGGTCGGGCATTCAACCACTACGTTTCGCTTCTTGGGTTAGAGACTCGGCCGTTCCCCAACCCACTTACTGAAGCCGCTGGCACCACGGTGGTCGATCTTGCCGGCGAGCCGATTTTTGCTCGCACCCTTGACGACCTTCCTCCGATATTCCGGGAGGTCGCCGGTGCGTGGGATACCGCTCTTGAAGAAGGCGCACGTCTCAGCGAGATCACCGCAGCCCTCGAGGCCGGCGACACCGCCGCCATCAAGGCCATCTGGAACGACCTTGTCGAAGCGTGGGACGACCGTACCTTCTATGACTTCCTTGCCACGTCAGAGTCGTTCTCGAACCTGAGTTTTCGGCACCGCGAGATCTTCGGTCAGGTTGGTTTTGGCACCGGCGGCTGGGATTCAGATTTTCCCAACACGATGCTCGAAATTCTTCGCGTGGTGATGTCGGGTTTCGAAGATAATCAGAATCTCATCGTCGGCGGGTCCGAGCAGGTGGTGCGCCAACTGTGGGAGCTGCCGTTGAGCCAGGCCGCGCATTGGCCCGACGGGACATCGCTGTCGTCGCTTCATGCTGGTGCCCCCCGACCGGGTGTAGCGGCGCTCGACCGCTACCCCGATGGTGAACGAATCGTCGTTACCGACCGCCACGGCAATGCGCAGTCGTTCGAGGCGGTACTCAACACCACCCAAAGTTGGCTCCTCACCACCAACATCGAGGTCGACGAATCGCTGTTCTCGCAACGCCACTGGATGGCGCTCGATCGCACTCGATACATGCAGTCATCGAAGACCTTTGTGATGGTCGACCGTCCGTTCTGGAATGACATCGACCCGGCCACCGGCTTCGGGGTGATGGGCATGACCCTCACCGATCGCAACACCCGGGGCACCTACCTGTTCGATAACGGACCCGACAAGCCTGCGGTGATGTGCCTCACCTACGCATGGATGGGCGATGCGATGAAGGTGCTTCCCAAGAGCGCCGACGAACGGGCTCGGCTCGCCCTTGACACGCTCGAGAAGATCTACCCCGATCTCGACATCCGTAGCCATGTCATCGGAGAACCCATCACCGTCTCGTGGGAGACCGACCCCAATTTTCTCGGCGCCTTCAAGGGCGCGCTTCCCGGCCACTACCGATACAACCGGCGAATGTTCTCGCACTTCCGCCAGGACGATTTCGACCCCCAACATCGCGGCATCTTTCTGGCTGGCGACGACGTGTCGTGGACGCCAGGCTGGGCTGACGGTGCGGTTTCGACAGCCCTCAACGCCGTGTGGGGAATCACCGCCCACTTCGGCGGATCAACTCACCCTGAGAACCCCGGCCCCGGCGACCAGTGGGACCAACTAGCCCCGCTACAGCTCCCCGAATAGCTCACCACGTCTGACACCATGTCTGACCCCGGGGTGACCGTTACACTTGGTTGGGGGTAGTGGGGGCCTAGAGCGTTATGTCTAGAGCGGTTAGGGCGATCGCTGCCACGAAGGCGAGTACTAGGAGTACGGCGACGACCTTTATCCAGGTTGGCCCGAGGTCGAGTTCGGCTCTGCTCGCCGCGGCTGCCTGAGGGGTCGACTCGCTTGCGGACTTCGAACGGACATCGTCCGCTGATGGCGGGCGAGAAGACTGGGTTGTTCTTGGCGTTCGACCCTCGCCCGCAATCTGGTCGTGCGGTTGAGGTTCTGGCTGCCAGGACGCAAAAGCATTGGGCGCGGGGACCGGCTCAATCGTGGTGGTGGCATCTTGTCCTGGCGGATACCAGCGGCCATCGGAGGCCATCCAATACCCAGGACCAGGCGACTTGCTCGCCGGAGGAGTTTCGGGCGGATACCACTCGCCATCGTCGGCCAGCCACCATCCCGGACCGGGGGGCGTGGTGCTCGGGGTGGTGAACATCGTCGTCTTGTCGGGATCAAAGGGTTCGCTCACAACCTGCTCCAGGTTCTCGCCCGTCGTAGATACACCGTATTCAGAATCTAGAACGCTCGGAGCTTGTTCGATAGTCACCACTCGCTGGCGAGTTCACGCCCGGCGCTCATGAAGGCAGCGATGATTCCCGTGCAGAGTGCGAGGAGCACTGCGACGGCTGAATTGTGAGAGGTGAAGTGCATGGGGAAGCTCCGTTTCACGTTGGTTGAGAATTTTGGGGGGTGCACGTGGGGGGAGCGTGCACCCCCCTGGGGGGTTGGAGGGGAGAGCTAGCCAGCGAAGATGGCGGCCGACCTGACATCGGCGTACTGAGGCTGGTCGAGGACGGTGGAGAGTTTGCCGAAGAAGCGTTTTGAGATTTGTCGAACGTTGGCAGGAGAAAGCTGCATTACCTCGGCGACCGTATTGGAGGGAGACGGATCGCCGAGGCCGGTCTGCAGCCGGTACTCGAGAAAGACCTTTTGGTCTCGCTCGGAACCGGTCGACGAAATCGCTGCCAACACGAGCTGCACGTCGTTGTGACCGCTCGCTAAATCGTCGAGATCATCCGTATGAGCAACAAAGCTGTCGTCGCGAATGTCGACGACGGAATCAGAAATCGAGTTTGAGGACGCCGATGAGGAGTTGCGGCCAGCGCTGCGACTCGAGCTGGGAGATTGCCCGACGTACCAACCGGCACCGGACGGGGCCATCGCCACCTCGTCGAGAAGTTCAACCTGACGGTGTCCGACAAATCGGTAGACCTCGGCCCAGAGCGCCGAACGGGCCCACGTCCAAGGCAACGCCCCATCAGGGGACCAACCAGCCGCCCGGTCACGAAGAACCAGACAAGCGTCGGTGACGAGACCATCGAGCTCATCAGGATCGGAAACGACATCGCTGCGGCCCATCGAGCGGGCCATGCCCTTTACGACGCCGGCGACTCGGGCGCCCCACTGTTCGCGGAAACGGAAGAAGGCGTCGATATCGCCCGATGCCATTTCGGCCATGCAGTTGGTGAGTTCGATCCGCTCTTCGGCAGACATTGACAGTTGTCCCATGCCTCTATCGTGACGGCGACAACCCATTCTCGAAATGGGGATGGGTCCCCATGCGTCCCCACGGTGACCCATCCCGACCAACCCGCCGCAAAACAGCAGGTCAGAGCTGTTATCCGAGCGCCTCGGCAACCACAGCGGTGGCATTGTCGCGACCGCCCGCAAGGTCGGCCAGACCCACGAGGGCTTTGGCCGCTCCAAGGCAGGTACTCGAGGCCAGAACATCGCCCATCACGCGGGCCGAAAGCTGACCGTGCACGCCGTCGCTACACAGCAGATACCGGTCGCCGGCCTGAGGAATCAGGACCCGAATATCGGGTTCGAAGCCACCGTCGACGCCGAGATACCGAGTGAGAGCTCCCATCGGCACGCCGTCGAGCACCGGACTCGATGCTGTGAGACCGGAGTCGGCATGAAGTTCGTTGGCTACCGAATGATCGACGGTCATCAACTCGAAACCACCGTCTCGAAATCGGTAGAGGCGCGAATCGCCACACCACACAACGGTGCAGGTCGCGAGCTTGGTTGCGGTCATGGCAACGAACGTGGTTCCGGCGCGATGCAATCCGGCGGCGTCGCGTGCGGCCAGGACGTCTTTGTATGCGCCCGCGGCAGCCGTGAGGGCATCGCCCATGCTGGATTGTGGTTCGAGACTTGCGGCGAAAGATTCGATAGCTGTGGTGGCGGCAAGCCGGCCACCGGGATTACCTCCGATACCATCGGCGACCGCAAACCCTCGGGCCGGATCGGCCCAGCACGCGTCTTCGTTCTCGGTTCGAGACATGCCGATTGACGACGCGGCACCAACAACCCAATCGTCCTGCGTCGGGTTCTCTTCACAACGGAACGTTGGGTCGGTTGTATCTGGGTCATAGACCGCCACGGTTAACGCTCCTCATGGTCGAACCCGCGTCCGTAATTGTCGGCCAATGCTGTGACAGGAAATCCCCGCTGGTCACGAGACTGGTGGAAGAAGTTCGAGGTCAGCAGAAGTAACAAGTCCGGTTTCGATCGCATATTGGACAAGACGGGTTCGCCGGTCAGAAGCCACTGCTCCCCCGCCGCTATGCAATCCGGTAACGCCGCGTTTGGCGAGCTTGTCGCAGACGTTGTCGAGCTTGCGATTGAACTTGGTGATCTTCCAGTCGAGTCGATGTGCGGCTTCCCGATTGGTAGGTAGGCGGAACTTTGCGACCGGGTCGGCCAGGGTTGGCTCGGCCAACACAACGATGAGAAGTCTCTGGTCGACGGTGAGCGGTAGATCGGAGACCGTGATGGTGTCGGTGGGGACGCCCTGGTCGAGGTCGCGCGCGACGCGGGGTTGTGGCTGACGGACATCGATTTCGTAGGTGGTAGGCCCGGCGGAGAACCGAAGTACCGCATCGGTGTAGACCAGAAGAAACTCGGTGCCCGGTGCGACGGTTGCTTCGGATCGCGACGTGCGGTCGTGCACGGTGATTGGAATCGACCGTCCGAGGTTGGCGAGCCACCATTGGCCCCCGCGCTCAAAGATCCGACCCAACCTTCGGTGGAGGAACTTGTTCTCGTCGATATCGAGATCGGCACCTCGGCCAAACTCCAGCGCATCGCCTTCGGCAAGTTCGGTGATGTCGCCGCAGTAGTCAATTTCAAGTTCAGTCATCGTCGTTCCGCTCGCTTTTTTGTCCGGCTTCTGTCGGGATCAGTTCCAAATCGTTTTTGTGCACCAAACCCAAAGATCGATGCCACGAGCACCGCCGCCAGAGGCACCGACGCGTCGAGAGGGTCGGGTTGGGTGTCGGCGCCTGGCGTATTACCTGCGTTTGGCACAGTTGTGGCCGGAGTGCTTGTGGGCGGGGTGGTTGTGGATGGCGCAGTGGTGGGAGGAGAAATATTGGGCGGTGGCGTCGCCGCGGGAATGGTGGTTGGCGGAACGGTAGTTGCAGGTGCGGTAGTGGTGGTCACGACCGGTGCAGCCGTCGTGAACTGGATTGACGTACTTGCGGAGCAGCTATTGCCGTCGTTGCTCGTGGAGTTGACGGTGACGGAATACGTGGTGCCGGGCGCCAAGCCGTTCAATGGGAGATTCAACGATGCGCCCTGGTTGGTAACCGACGCCAACCCGCCGCCCGGGCTCCACGAAACGTTGAAGACCGACGGTGAACTGACCTGGGCCGTTAGTGTTGCCGAGTTCTGGCCGATGCCGTTGGCGGCTAGCCCGGTGGTGAACCCATAGGTGCTGCATACCGGCGGAGTTCCGCCAGAAGTCGCGAACGACAACGGCGCCGTGAGGCTTTCGCCACAATCGTTGGTGACCGTGATCGAGCCGGAGTACGAGGTTCCGGCCACAAGGCCGCTGATCTGGTGCCTGTGCTGGCCATACAGCACGCCCTGGTTCGCTCCACCGCCAGCGTGCGCTGGACTCCAGGACATCTGGTGGGTTGTGGGTTCGTTGGCCTGGAAACGCACGGTCACCGAGGTGTCAGCGGTCGCGCTCTGTACCGGCAGCTCGACCCAACTGATGGCGTTGCAGGTGCCCGGCCCTCCACCGCAGCCGGTTCCGTCGGTGGCCTGCACAACCGTGGTAGGTCCGAACTGCGTGCCGTCGGCGGCCGTTGCGGTGACGTTAAACGTGTAATTCGTGTCGGGCGACAAGCCCGAGATGGTGGTGCTGTGGTTCGACCGTGGGAACCCTTGGTTTGCCGCGCCACCGGCATCGGCTGGGGTCCATGTGATGAGGTCCGAGGTGCGTTCAGGGGTCTCGAAGTCGAGCGTGATGGAGGTACAGCTGACGGCGGTTACTCGAGGTGGCGAGGTCCAGCCAGGTTCCGGGTTTGTGGTGTTGCCGGTGGTTTGGAAACGAATGGTGGCGATATCGGTGTTGCCGTCGACATCGATGACGTCGATCGAAACGGTGTAGCTCGTATTGGGTTTGAGCGCCGAGGTCCAGGTGCCAAGAAGTGCGGCGTGATCTGTCCAGCACTGCACCGATGCGTCGGGGTATCCGACACCCGCATGCGATCCGCTGTCACTGCCATCGTCGGCAACGTAGGAGTAGCGGGCGTTGGTGCAGGTGTTGGTGACAAAGCCCACGGTGGCCGTGGTGTCGCCGATATCGGTGGTGGCCAGCGCACTGATTTCGGGATCCGGCACAACCTCATCGGCTTCGATGGTGATCGTCACCGGCGCCGAACTGGTACCGCACTCGGTTTCGATTTGGTAGCGAACCACGGTGGATCCGGGCTGGGATGGGGCGATAAATACCAGCGCGTCGCTAGCAGCGTTGACGGTGGCAAGTCCGGCGCCCGAGATGGTTCGGACATCGAGAATCTCGGGTGCTTCGCCCTCGTCGTTGGCCAACGCATCGATGGTGATGGTGTCGCCGGCGACGACCGTGACGCTGTCGGCAACCGCTTGCACGGTGCACGGCTCGACAACGGTGACCGTGAAGAGACCATCGGTGATTTCGTTGCCGTCTGATGCCGACCACGCGATGGTGCCTTCGCCGGCAGCAGTGCCTTCAACCGTGAGCCCGCCTGCGGCCTGGCGCACCCGCACCGGGCCCGACACCCGACCGGTTTCGTACGTAAGTTCGTCGCCGTTCGGGTCGGTTGCGTAGTCACCGAATAGCAGGTCGAACGATTCGCCAACCTCGGCCTCGAAGGATGCATTGGTAACTCTCGGTGGCTGCCCGCCCGAGATAGTGATGCTCACAGCAGCAGATGCCTGTTGACCGTTGGCGTCTTCAACGGTGTACGTGAACCCACCCGCAGCACGAACGTTGTCGGCAACAAACTCGACTCGGTTACCCAGCAGCGTGGCGGTTCCTTCGCTGACGTCAGAGATCGAGCTCACGACAAGTTCGTTCCCGAGGTCGTTCGCCAACAGCGAGGCCAGTGGGATCCGCAATTTTTCACCCGAGGTTACGTTGAACGAGTCAGGGCTAGCGATGGGCGGCAACTCGGGTGGATCGACCGGCTGAACGCGGAATCTCACGGTTCCGGTGGTGCTCAGGTCGCCATCGGACAAGGTGTAGACGATCGTCTCGGTACCGGCAGTATCGCCAGCGGTAAAGGACACCGTGTTGCCACTGATTTCGACGCGAGGATCGGTGGAGCCCACCACCAAGTTGGCTTTGTCGCAGTCGTAGGTGGCCGGAGCTACCACATCGACAACAACCGTTTCACCCGCATCGACGGGGAACACCATGGTTGCGGGCACTGGAGCGCTGCAGACGGGTACGTCGATTGGCTCGACGTTGACGATTACGGTGCCCGAGTCGCTGCCGCCTCGACCATCTTCGACCACATAGTCGAAAGCCTGGGGGCCCTCGGTGCCCTCTTCGGGCAAGAACACAACAGAACGCTCGGCTCCATCGATGGACACACGCGAGTCATTGACCGACGCAACCCGAAGGTTCGCCCGGTCGCCGGGGTCGGGGTCAGAGTCGTTCACAAGTACTGCGATGGTCACCGGCTCGCCGGATCGGGTGGAGGCGCGGTCGTCGACGGCCCTCGGGGGACGGTTTTCGACGGCCTCTTCATCAACTCGGACCCGCACATCGGCCGAGTCGGTCTCTCGTTCGTCATCGGCGATCGTGTAGGAGAAACGCAGCACACCCGTGTACTCAAACGCCGGAATGAGCCGGATCGCCCCGGCCGCTGTTATCTCGGCCCGACCCCCCGTCTCGGGTTGGGTGACGTCGATGATTCGAAGCTCGCCGTTTTCGGGATCGACGTCGTTGGCGAGCACGTCGATGAATACCGGCTCACCTTCGGTGGTGAGCGAAAGATCGTCGCGGGCGATGGGCGGTTCGTTGGGCGCTTCTGACGACACGATGACCACGCTGATCGTGCCGTCGGCTCGAGCGCCGTCGGCATCTTCGATGGTGTAGGAAGCCGTGATCGTGCCCGCCTCGTCGGCGCCGGCAACAACCTCGACAAGTTGATCGCTTCGCAACACAAAGGTGCCGATCTCGGGTTCGCCGACGGCGATGATGGAGAGCTGATCGCCATCGGGGTCGAGGTCGTTTGCCAACACGTCGAGAATTGTCGAGCTGCCCACCTCGACCTGTCCGAGGTCGAGTTCGGCGATGGGCGGCACGTTCTCGCGTTCACTGATGAGAACCGTCACGACAGCGGTTGCTTGCAGCCCGCGACCGTCGTCGACCACGTAGGTCACGGTGCCGGTTCCCGATGCATCGTCGGTTGCGGTGATCTCGATCGACCCGCGATCGACCACGTTGGCCGACAACTCGTTGTCGGTACTTGCGGTACTCACGACGCCGATGACATCGCCGTCAGGATCGAAGTCGTTAGCAAGGACGGTGACGACGCCAGAGGCGCCGGGCCGCAGCAGCAGCGAGTCGTCTACCAGAATCGGTGGCCGGTTGGTCGAGCTCTTCTCGGTCACCTCGACGCGGATCAGGCCATCGTCCTCGCCTCCAGCTCGATCGATGACCACGTAGGGAACTTCGACCGCACCGAGGAACCCCGGTGCGGGCGACATAACAACCGAGCTGTCGGCAAGCAGTTCAAATGAGGCCGCTTGCGAGGGCTCGACCACACCGAGCTCGAGGATTTCGAGCACATCGCCGTCGGGGTCAGAGTCGTTGATAAGCGGCTCGAACGCAATGGGGACATCGACGAGCGTCGAGATGAAGTCATTGACCGCTTCGGGCGACCGGTTGTCATCGCCCGGCGCGATTGCCGTTACGACGAGGGTGCCGTCGGAGGTATCGGTGCCGTCGCTCACCGTGTAGTCGATCTCGGTTTCGCCCGCAGACAAGGCGGTAACGGTGACCAAACCGTCGGAGGTGAAACTGGCGACAACCGGCTCGTCTTCGTCGATTTGCAGCGACGCCAAGACCAACGCATCGCCGTCGTCGTCGCGGTCGTTGTAGAGCACATCGAACAGCAGGGGGGCGTCGACGGTTGCGCTGGCAAAGTCATCGACGGCAAGTGGCGCGGTGTTTCCGACCTTTTCGGCGATGGTTATCCGAAGCACAGCCAGGTTGCTGAGCAATACGCCATCGCTGGCTCGGTACGACACCGAAATGGTCGTCGGCGACGCTTGCGGTTCGACGAAAATCCGTTGATCGCTGAGCAGTGCCACACCTTCGGGAGGATCCTCGAGAATCACACCGAGCACGTCACCATCGGGCTCGAGATCGTTGGCCAACACACTCACCAGGCCGCTTCGACCCACTGCCACCGACATCATGTCGTCTCGGGCAATCGGCGGCTCATTGACGCCGTCGTCAAACACCTCACCGCGTCCGAGTCCGCCAACTCCATCGCCTTCTGACGCCGATGCCGGACCGAGCTCGTCGTCGTCGGCACCGTCGCCGACACCCGTGCCGCCGATACCGGCGCCCTGACGGTCGGGCCAGTTCTCGACCAACACCTGATCGCCTTCGAGCGGCACATACGCGTACAGGTCGGTTGCGGGGTCGTCGAGCCATACTCGATCGTTCACCAATCGAAGCCGAGGCTCGGCGGGCTGCGAAACGACGGGCCACGCCACCCGCTCGCCACCGCAGATTCGGACGGTCTCGTTGAGCTCAACCGCATAGGTGAACACGCAGCCTCGATGAGCGACCGGTGGCAAGAGTTCGCTGCCGAGGTCGTCTTCGAGCACGATAACCCGTCCGGTTGAACGGTCGATTTCAACGACTTCGCCGTTTTCGGTGACTGCGTACACCACATCGCTGAAGCGCCCGGCCTGCTGGAGTGTGGGGTTCAACAAGCGTCGATCAAGCGGGACCTTTGCGCTTGCCAAACCACTGAAGTCGATGAGATCGTCGCCCGAGATTCCGACCGCACGGTCGCCAATAGCGGTGAGAGCATCGAGATCGTCATCGAGATCAAACTCGCGTTCGCCACCCTCGGCGTCGACGCTGAGTAGCGAACCTCCGGCGACATGGACTGCGCCGTTTAGTCCAACGACCGCCTGAATTGGCCGGTTGAAAGAGAAACTCGGGGGCTGATCGTCGAGCTGGATCGACTCGTCGAGATCGCCGATCGGCATCCGCCACACCCGACCTCGGTCTCGGTCGAACACGCCGACAACGCCTTGACCAGCACCGACATCGACACCGCTGGGAAGCCCAATCCTGATGTCGGTGAGCTGCAATCGTGCCGTGTCCACGGGCACCAAACCACCGTTGATCTGCGCGAACACGAACCCGGGGGCTTGCACGACATCCACATCGGTGCCACCAGCACCCACGTCGATACGGGCATCGACCTCAAATACCTCGCCGTTGACATGGGCAAGGTCGCCGCGATCCCGATTGACCAACCAGGCGCCACCGTCGTTGAGGAACAGATCGGTACGGGCAAAGCCATCCGCCCGAACGGCCGCGAAAACCGCCCACCCCAAAACGACGAGCAGAACAGCCGTGGCTAGTCCACTAATTGCGGTACGGCGGTCGAGCACGATGAAACGAGATCCTCAATCCAGAGCCAGACCCGTCGGGGAACGCGAAAAGTCTGTCGAGGACAACGATGTCCTCTACCTACCAGAGTAGGTGGTTTGCCCAGTTCAACAATTTCAAGGCGGAATTCCTATGGGGATCGGTCCCCATACCCCGGAATTAGGCTAACCCCGACCAACCCAGCGAAATGAAATATGATCGGTGAAGTTGCACCTCCGAAACACCGATCCGTTGGCCGCTGCCTCGAAAGGCATTCCTGTAGATGGCATTTCCACTTCGCGTTATTGCCGGGCCTGGCCTGGTGGCCCGCAAGGACAACTTTGTGGCGGCTGCGACGGGTCCCGCCGGATCTCTGGCCCCATTCGCCCTCGATCAGTTGTTCCAGCAATACGAGCCAGGCGACGACGGCTGGGCCACCCTGGTTCGGCGCCTGGCGATCACCATCATTGAAGCCGGGTTTCGCGATCATCCCCCGGTGGCAGCCTGTGAAGTCAACGACAACCGGCTTCGCGTGTTCATCTTTGGCGCTACCCAGGTGGAGCTGTTGATGGAAAGCGGCGAACGGGTGCTGCTCGATGGCGGATCAACCTCGACCTGGATCGACCGCCAGATCGAAGCGAGCGTGAAGCAGATCACCGTCGGTACCGATCCGGGTGACCTTGTCGGTTCGCTTGAAACGGGCGTTGTTCCCGGTTCGGGATTCGTTGCCGCTCTCGCCGCCTCGGCTGAGGCTTCCCCACCACAGACTTCTGAGGACCAGACTTCCCCAGAAACATCGTCTGAAGCCGTGTCTTCTGCGGTGTCGGTCGATCCGCTGCCGCCGCCGCTCGCCGTTCCCGATGAACTTCCCGCGGCTACCCCGTCGCCTTTTGTCGACTCCGAAGCCACCATCGACCCGTCGCCGAGCTACAACCCCAAGCCGAAGCTCGATACGTCATTCCCCCGCCGTTCGAGTCACCTGGCCGAGCCGGCCGGCCATCAGTCAAGCGAATCGTTCGAACGGCTCGACACCGACTTCGAACCCGATAGCACCGCCACGATCGGCACCAACGAGCTGGCTGAGATCCGCGCTGCGGTCGCCGCGAGCGCCATGGCCGCTCGGGCGCAGAAACCAGCTCCGACAGCCGACGCATCTCCCGTGGGAAGCCCCCAATCAGGCCCGAAACAGCCAGCAGCCCCCGAAGCTTCTGCCACGCTGCTTCCGCCCCCTCCGGCGCCAGGGTCGACGCCCCCACCACCGCCGGCTGCTGCCACCCCACCGCCCCCGCCAGCACCGAAGGCGCCCGACAAGCCACCGAAGGCAGAACCTTCGGGACGATCCCTGGCCGACCTACCTCCTCCACCCGCCGACTACCAGGCCCCGCTTCCGCCGCCTCCTCACCCGGCTTCTCTTCCCGACCCAACCCCGGCTCGCTCCTCATTTGGCGACTCCCCACCCCCGCCGCCATCGCCGCCAGCGCTCTCGCATCGACGCGGCGATGCCGTTGACCTCCGCGACAACTCGTCGCCCGAGCGAAGCCCATACGCACCACCCGACGACGACATCCCACCACCAGCCTTCGATGGCAACGACTCGACGATCGACGGCAGTCCGGTGCGACGACGCGGCATCTTTGCCGCTGTTCCGAGCAGCGACGAGAGCCAGGTTGATTTCAGCCCGATTTCGGTTACCGGGGTGCGTTGCCCGCAAGGCCATCTCAACCGGATGCAAACGCCGGTGTGCGTGGTGTGTGACACCGCGATTGATGCCGGGGCCCCAATCGAACAGGGCAATCGCCCAACGCTGGGCCAGCTGATGTTCGACGACGGCACCAGCTACCCGGTCGACCGGCCCTACATCATTGGCCGCCGGCCCGAGTCGTCGGCTCCCGGCGTCGGCACGATCTTCCTCGACGACGACCGCCATATGGTGTCCAAGCGCCACGCCGAAATCCGAATCACCGGCTGGGATGTCAAGATCGTCGATCTCGATTCGAGCAACGGAACCAAAGTGTTCCCCGCCGGAGGCTCAAACCAGCAAGCGCTTCGCCTTCGACCCAATGACGAGGTCATTCTCGCTCTCGGATCGCATGTGCAGATCGGCGATCGCACCTTCCAGTTCGTCAAGTAACGAGACGCCATGCCCCGCACAATCCCCGTCATCGAGGGCTACAAAGACCTCGAGGCCATCGGTGGCGGCGGGTTTAGCACCGTGTATCAAGCCGGCGACCCGCGCCATGGTCGCACGGTGGCTATCAAGGTGCTCGACATCGATGGTGTCGACGATCGGGCCAGGCGACTCTTTACCCGCGAGTGCCAGACCATGGGTCGGGTGTCGCAGCATCCCAACATCGTCACCATCTTCGACTCTGGCTTCGCCGAAACCGGCGAGCCGTATCTGGTCATGCCGTATTACCCGGGCGGAAGCTGCGGCTCGCTGGTAAAGCAGCGTGGCCCAATGTCGGTGAGTGAGGTTCTCCAAACCGGCGTCGAAATCGCATCGGCGCTCGAGTCGGCGCATCGGGCCAACATCGTCCATCGCGACGTGAAGCCCGACAATCTCTTTGTCGACAGCTACGACAAACGCATGCTTGGCGACTTCGGCATCTCGGCGTTCGCCACCGCCGACTCGGTTGCCGAAACCACGGTCGGTATGTCGTTCACGCCGTCGCATGCATCGCCCGAAATGCTTCGCGAAAAAGAGCCCGGACCGCAGGCCGATCTGTATTCGCTCGGGTCCACGATGTACACGCTGCTCACCGGCACGAACGCCTTCACCGCAAACTCCATAGGTTCGCTCATCATGAAGGTGCTCACCGAACCGTATGCGCCGATTCCTCGAACCGATATACCTACGGCCCTGCACGAAGTCATCGCCGACCTCATGCAGAAGGACCCCACCAATCGGCCCACTAGCGCCGCCGAGGTTGCCCGCCGTCTCCAAATGATTCAGAAGCAGGAGGGTCTGCGGCTGAGCGAGGTCATCGTCGAGAACGAGGCGCCGCTGCCCCTCAGCGGCAGCGGGCCGGTCATCGACGACGACCGCACTCATGTGCCTACCGAACTTCCTGAAGTCTCTGCACCGCTTGAACCAAATGCGCTCAACCCGGCAGCTCCTGTTGCTCGTCGCAGCGAAACCGATGGCGCCGAATCTTCACCTCACGTGTTCGACACCGATGCAGCCGCCAGTGAGGCCAAGCGGGCCCGGGTAGCCATGGTGGCGGTAGCCGCCTTGCTCGTGATTGGGATGTTCGTTGGCTGGACGATCCTCACTGCACCTCCTGATGTCGACCCCGGCCGAGAAGAGCAGGACTTTGATCCCGAAGATGACTTCGGCGACATCATCCCCACGCCCGAGCCACCCACCGACATCAGCGGCTCATTCCTCGACCCCACACGCGTCACGTTCGAGTGGAGCGATATCGAGGGCGCCTCGGCCACCTGGAAGGTATGGCGGGTCGACACCACCGATATACCGTTTGTCACCGTCGACAGTCCGACCTATGAAATCACCGGAGTCGAAGAAGACATCACGCCGTGCATCGAAGTGTCGGCCGTAGTCGATGGAATCTCGTCGGCGCCGAGTCAATCGGTGTGCGCCTCCCGCTAACGACCCGCTTCCTAACGGCCCTCTTTCTAACGGCCCTCTCTCTAACGGCGGAGCGATTTCGTGCTGAGCGACCGACCGAGCCGATCACGCAGCGACTCTTCAACCTCGATACCTGCCACGGTGCTGTCGGCAAGCGACCATGTTTCGGCCGCGACTGTTTCGCTGGGCTCGCTGGGATGGAACGCGGTTCGCTCGACAAGATCGGTCAGCGCACCCACCGGCGCAGCGGTAGCCGGCCGCTCGGCCGCCACCCGAGCTGCTGCCTCGCGAACGGTAAGGCCCGCCGGAAGACCAATACCGGCATCTGCGGACCGGTCGAGCACCTCCTGCCAGGCACCCTCTACCTTGCCGGCGGTGGAGTCGGCCCGCTGACGACGCTTCCGGCGCACCCGCTTTATGCCGAGGACAAAGATGGCGAACAGCCCAAAGAGCAGCAAAGGCACCAGCACCACCGAGGCGCCGATCACCACGGGTAGCGACAGCGACGACGGTTGATCGTTGTTGATGGTCTCGTCGTCGTCGGCCGCATCGTTGTCGGGCGGCATCGTGGTTTGAGGAATTGGCTCGCGGCGTTGGGGCGGTGGCGGCGGGGCAGCGCTGCTGTCTTGCCTTCGGTCGGTGCCGCCGCTGGAGTTGAGCGAACGAGTCTCGTCCGGGCCGGCGTCGAACGGCACCCAGCCCACCTCTTCGAATGCCACTTCGACCCACGCTTCGATATCGCCTGCGGTAACCGACACCGCCGAGGTTTCCGACATGCCGGTGGGCAGTCGGTATCCCACCACCACGCGTGTCGGAAGTCCTACCAGCCGGGCCAACACCGCGAAGCCTGCCGCGTAGCGCTCGTCGAAGGCCAACAGTTCGTCGCTGCTGAACAGATCGACCAGATGTCGAGCGGTATGGCCGGTGGGAGAGTCCGCCTCGTAGTACTGCTCGGCAAAGAACGCCTCGAGCGCTGCGGCCTTTCCGAACGCCGAATCCCGACCGCGGGTAATGCGCTCGGCCACTGCACTGAGCTGCGCCACGCTGTCGGGCAGAGCGGTGAGTCGCCTTCCACCCTGCCAAACATCGAGCGAAGCGAGTTCGGCATCGGAAGGTCGACGAACCGGGTATGACTCGATCCGGTAAGTCAACCCCCGGCGAAGCTCGGCCGCGAGAAGCAGTGACCCCGACTGATCATCGAAGCGCACCAGCTCGGCCGGATCGCGGCCAATGATATCGGTCGATGCAGTGTTGAAAACCAACGTGGCCGGCACACCCGCACTAGGAAGCCAGAAGCCATCGAGGTCCTCGATGGTGACGGTGTGCGAGCGGGCCTCAACATCTTCTTCCTGCGCATCGACGTCGGGCAACACGCTTCCCGTCCGCACAAACTCGTTACCGTTCTGACTGCGGGCGATCCGCCACACCGACCCGTCGTAGGCGTCGAGAACCGCAAACCGGACCCGGTCGGTCGGGGGGCCGGCGATGTTGAACATCACGTCGTCGGCGCGTTCTTCGGTAAGCGAGCCTTTCAGAGCCGAGAGCGGCGACGACAATTGGCGGAGATCGAAATCGACATCTACTTCTTCACGAAGGGTGAACCGCTGCCGTGCATCGGAGAACGGCAGATGTGGGGCGACGATGGGGGCGATGAGGGCACTTACCGCTACCAGTGCCAGGGCCGAGAGCGCTCGCCCGGGCGATGGTTTGCCCGTCGACACCGAGGGCCCGAACCAACTCAGCTGCGAGCGAAGCGCAAGAAAGACCAAGGCAAGCACCAGAAACCCACCGGCGCTCCATCGCACGACATCGGTATCGTCGATGCCAAAGAGCACCGTAAGCGCCAGCGAGCCCAGAGGTCCAAGGAGCGGCAGGATGGTGCGGTCGGTGCGCAGCGCCAACTCGGCACCGACCAGCGCGCCGAACCAGGCAACCGCAAAGGGCACTGCAGCTGCGGCGCCCTCCACCGGCAACGGCGCCGCCGTTGTTAGCAGCGTCGACCATCCATTGACCGACGATCGCACAAACTCCACAAGCGCGTCGGGCCCGAACCCAACCTCGATCAGCAGTGTGCCCACCACCAGATAAGCCACGAGCGACGCGGCGAGTGACACCGGCAACGGATAACGGCATCGCACCACGATGAGCACGATCGTTACGGCCACCGCCACGCCAACCGCGGCGGTAGCGATGAACGACCACGAAAGAAACACCGAGCCGAATCCAACGGTGGCCGACAGCGCCGACGCAACCACCAACACCGCCTCGATCTGGCGGCGAAGGGTGAGGGGTTGTTGAGAAGAACCGGAGCTGGAGGTCATCGTTGGGTCACATCCCACGCGGCAACGAACTGTTCGCCGGAAGCCACGTCGAAGGTCTGCACCGACGGATGGGGCGGCGGCACCTCGCCAGGGTCACCCTCTTGTTCGGTGCTAGCGATACTGCCAGTGCTGCCAGTGCTGCCAGTGCTGCGAGCACTGCCTCCGGCGGCGCACCTGATCACCATCAGGTTGGGCACCTGACGAACGCTGCGCAATGCGACGTCGATTGCGGCAGGATCGATGGCACCGGTGACCAGCACCAGAGTGGTTGCCTGCGATGTCGCACGGGAGAGGGCGGTCAGGAAGTCGCCGGCGGCGACCGTGGACTGCATAGTCACCGCGGCAGCCTCGTCGAGATGGGCTCCTGGGTGGGACCCCGAAAACGCATCGCCATCGGCGGTCGCCCCATGGATGCTGGCTGGCATCCCAACCCGCTGGGCGGCTGCCGACAGCGACGCCACAACTTCAACGCCGAGTTCGAACGATGGCGACGGCGCACCAACAATCGATGCGCCGTAGGACTCGGCGTGGGTATCGAGAACCACCGTGAGCTGGGGGCGACGGTTGTCGACGAAATGGCGAACCATCAACTCGCCTCCGCGTTTGGCGGTGGACCGCCAGTGAACCAGACGAAAGTCATCGCCCATCTCGTAGGGCCGAATCGTGTGAAACGCGACGCCACCCTGTGGAGAGCTGTCGGAGGTAGGCCCATCAAGATCCTTGGTGATACCGGCAGCCGACAACCGGATCGAATGGGTCCGCGGATACACCCAGAACTCGTCGATTTCGCCATAGGTGCGTTCGCGGCGGAGCAGACCCAACGGGTCGGCGCGAGCGACGGTTACAGGACCGACCCGAAAAACTCCGCGATGATCTGTCGGCAACGGGTACCGAACATCGTGGGTCGCTCCTGCTCGTAGCGCCGGAAGCTTCACCGGGATCGGCCGATCTCCAAAGGCGTCCTGGGCAGTACGTGGGAAGGCTGGAACCCGCCCGGTATTGGCAACCTGAAGAAACCCGAAGGCTTCCTGACCAACGGTGAGTCGCCGTGGTTCGACCTCGCGCTCGATGGCGAAAGGGAATCGGCCCAGCACCGCCACCACAGCAAAGATCATGACGATTCCACAGCCGGCTGCAACGATCATCAGCTCAAGCCAACCCAACCACCATCCCGCCGCGTACGACGCAACGGCAATAGCCATCACTGCCCATCCGGCGTTGGTAACCGATCGGAGGATGCTCATCGTTCGCTACTCGGCGCGAAGAACTGGGGGCGGAGTTTCTTCAAGAATGCGTTCAAGAACCTGTTCGGTCGAGATCTGCTGCAGCTCTGCCTCGTTCGACAGAATGATTCGATGGGCAAAGACCGAAGGCGTGAGAAGCTTAATGTCGTCGGGAGTCACGAACGGGCGGCCGAGCGATGCCGCGTAGGCACGGGCAGCCTTGAGTAGGCCAATACAGCCGCGAGTACTTACGCCGAGTTTGAACTCGGGCCGGCGACGTGTGGCCTCGGCAAGGTGAATGATGTAACTCTGCACCGGTTCGGCCACGTACACACTGCCAGCCATGGTGATGAGGTCAGCAACATCGCTGGCCGACATGACCGGAGACAGCGCGTCGACCGGAGCTACGGCGTTGTTGGTTGCCGCCAGCACTTCGAGTTCGGAGCTGTGATCTGGGTACCCCAGGCTGATCTTCATCAGGAAACGATCGAGTTGCGCTTCGGGCAGCCGATATGTGCCGTCCTGCTCGACCGGGTTTTGCGTCGCTACCACCACGAAGGGGCGAGGCAGCGCGTAGCGTTCGCCGTCGACAGTGTGTTGGCGCTCTTCCATCACCTCGAGCAGAGCCGACTGCGTCTTAGGAGAGGCACGGTTCACCTCGTCGGCGAGAACGATGTTGGCGAACACGGCGCCCGGGTGAAACTCGAAGGAACCGGTTACCTGGTTGAAGATTTGGGCGCCGGTGACATCGGACGGCAGGAGGTCGGGGGTGAACTGAACCCGTTTCCACGACCCGGCGATGGATTCAGCGATGGATTTCGCCAGCGTGGTTTTGCCGGTGCCCGGCACGTCCTCGATAAGCAAATGGCCTTCAGCAAGCAGGCACACGATGGAGCGGCGGACCATCTCGTCTTTACCTCGAACCACCGTTTGGACGTTGGCCGAGAGCTTGCCGATAGCTTCAGCGAACCATGCGGCCTGTTGATCTGTGAGTTGATTCATCGTCGTGGAAGTCCGGCTGGTAAGCCACTGACCTTGTCGGCGATGCGTGTGACAATTCAGAGCGCGCCGATGATGTCAGGTGGGAAGTAGTACGCCCGAGGGTACTCGGCCTGGGTAGGGCACAGCTGTTCAGCAGCTCAACGACACCTCTCATGGGGTCGATTGGTTCACTAGCGGCACCATACGAAGTGCGTTGGCCCAAACGTTGGGCCAGTTTCTGACCGAATTCGATAAGAGTTCGGCTTCACTGCAACGTTTATTCGCCGATTGGACTCTCTGATGTCCTCACCGGAATCGTCCCAAAGCGGCGAGAGGTCACGCTCGCAATCGATTCTCGATCGAGCATTTCATGGCCCCGAAACAACGAAAGCCAAGATCGAGCGAAGCTCGTGGCTTCAGCAACCCGATGCGTCCGGTTCCGACTCGGCTCAACGTGCGCCCGACGATGAGGGCAGCGACGCCGAACCATCCGCCCCAGCCAGGGTCGGCCACCAAGCGGCGGCGCCGAAATCGCGATGGTTTTCGGTGCTCGCGACAGCGGCATTGGTAGTGCTTGCGTTTGTGATTGGATGGTTTGCGCGACCCGACAACGCGAATCCCGTGGTTGAAACGGTCCAGGCTGCTGAGACCGTTGAAGTCCCGGAGATCGACCAGACCGAACAAGCAGAACCGGCAGGACAGACCGACCAGACCGAGGAAACGCCCCGGGTCGAGCCGCCGCCGACTCCCACGGTGGTGCGGTTTGCTCCTGGTACGTCAACCATCGATCAGTCGATTCGCCAGCAAGTCAGCGAGTTCGTCAACCAACTCCCCACCGGCACACCCATCGTGGTCGTCGGCGACGGTGACCCAGGATCCAGCGGACCGCTCAACGACGCCCTTGGAACATTTCGCGTCGATATGGTCATCGCCGAGCTCCTAGACTTGGGTGTCGAACCGGGCACCATCGTTGCGGCGTCGGCCACCTCATCGCCGACCGGACCCACCGGACAGGTTCGCCTTCTTCCCGATCTTTCTGGTGCTCCCGTAGCGAGCGAGTAGCCACCCACCGATGGCGGCCCTTTGCCATCGGGTGTCCTCAACTATCGTTGCCTTGTGGATTGGCTCACCCATGCCGAGTTCGACCAAGTTGCCGAGGCCTACGACCTCGCGGTCGACCAAACCGGCGAACTCGGGACCATAGAGCATCCCGAAATCGATATCGCCTGCTCATCGACCGATTGGGTGCGGCCGGCCCTCGACGTATTCGCCGCCGATGCTGAACCGTGGATTCTGCGTTCCGATGCCGGGTTTATCGTCCTCACCAAGACGGCCGGACACGACGAGAACACCGCGCTCGTGCCTCCTGAGTCAATGTGGGGGTTCGCTTCTCCGCTCATTAGTGCGCACCCAGAAGTGCTTGTGACACATCTGAGCAAAGCCCTCGACCATGACGACTCATGGGACCTCGTCATCCTCACCGGGCTCGCCCCAGGAGGCCGCATTGAAACTGCAGTTCGAAGCGTCCTGCACGGTCAATTCGCCCTGTATTCGGGGCCGGAAATGACTCGTTGCCGCATCGACCTCCCGACCTTCCATGCACGTGAGACATCGAAGAAACGCCGAGAGCGCCGCCGAATCGCCAACCGGTGCGGCGAACAAGGCGTTGAAGTCATCGATCCGCTTGCCGACCCCAACGTCTCGGCCGATTCGCTCTTCACCCGAATCCTTCAGGTCGAAGCACAGAGCTGGAAAGGCCTCAAGGGATCAGGAATCATCGAGCCGACGTTGCAGAAGTTCTACCGCAAGATGGTGGGGTCGCTTCCGCGAACTCGAATTCGGCTGCTGTTTGCTCGCAAAGACGACCGCGACATTGGCTACATTCTCGGCCACGTCCGCGGCGACGAGTACCGTGGCCTGCAGATCAGCTATACCCAACCGCACCAGCATCTGTCGATTGGGTCTCTTCTTCAGAGCGCCGAAATCGATCGAGCCGCCGCATCAGGGGTGAGAACCTATGACCTCGGCATGGACATGGCCTACAAACAGCGCTGGTCGACCCATACGTTTACCACTCGCACCACCGCAATCGGCCGGTAGTAAGACACGCATCGAGTAACCCGTCGCCCCAACCCGCTCGAAACACGGCAGACTAGGCACGTGCTCAACGTCGACATTGAGATCGCGAAGAAGCCATTCGCCGAAACCACCATTTCGGGGCACGTTGGCGACCACACGGTGGCCATACAGTCCGAAGCCTGGCTGGCCCGGCGATCGGTAATCACCGGCACGATCGATGCTGGCCAGATCGAGCTCACTGCCACGGGCCGCCTTTTTGGCAACCAAGAACTCAACGGACAAATGCCGCTCGGTGCCACGAGCCTGTCGATCGAGTTCCACCTGCGCCGCGTGCGGGTCACCGGCGACGTCGGACCTGACTCGATCGACCTCACCATCGAGCGTTCCATGTTGAAGCCAATGACGATCTCGACCAATCCCGACTTCGCTGCGGTGCACTTGGAGATGTCGAAACGTCTGAAGTCGGGTGCGCTCACCGGCGAAGTCGTCCGACCCGCCGACGCATTTGTTGTGGCTGCAGTGAGCCCGACGCTGCTCGCGATCTTCGACCGACGCGCCTAGCCGTCCTCGCCCTGCATTTGGCAGGTGTTGAATCCGTCGCTCCGTCTGTGGAGACCGCCAGCGCGAGCGATACCATCACTCTGCCCCTGTGGCGCAGCCTGGTTAGCGCAGTGGACTTTTAATCCATTGGTCGTGGGTTCGAATCCCACCGGGGGCACAGCAATCCACCCGAACCGGTACCGGATATGGGCCTTCTGGCCTGCGTTTCCGGTACCGGTTCGGAGGTTTTGGCGGTATGGGGAAGACTGGGGCCATGAGCTCTCGTGACGATCTTGTTCAGGTTTCCGATGCCAACCGTGTGCGCACCATTCGCCTCAACCGCCCGCAGGCAAAGAACGCCATGAACGAGGCGATGTGGGATGCCACCACCGAAGCGCTGCTCGATGCGGCTGAAAACCCAGGGGTTGCCGTCGTAGTACTCACCGGCAGCGAGGACAGCTTCTCGGCGGGACAGGACGTTATCGAGATGGCGATGACCGCTCAGGGCACCCTCGAACGGGGCACGCACAGCTTTACCGGACTCGCCACCGAGCTGCGACGCTTTCCGAAACCGCTCATCTGCGCAGTGAATGGCATCGGACTCGGTTTTGGCGTCACCGTGCTCGGCTACGCCGACCTAGCGTTCATGTCCACCACAGCCCGGCTTAAGTGCCCCTTCACCAGCCTGGGCGTGGCTCCCGAGTTGGGTAGCAGTGTTCTCTTTCCCCAGTTGTTGGGCCGCCAAAACGCTTCCTGGGCGCTGATGAGTTCCGAATGGCTAAGCGCTCAGGAGTGCAAAGACATGGGGCTGGTATTTCAGCTCTGTGAACCCGACGATCTCATGGCCACCACCATTCGCCACGCCGAAATTCTGGCGTCGAAGCCCATCAGTTCGCTCATCGAATGCAAACGGGTCATCACCGAACCAATCGACGAACAGATCACCGCCGCCCGCGCTCGCGAAGACGCAGCGTTTGCCAAGCTGCTCGGTGCACCCGCCAACATCGAAGCGATGACCGCGTTCGCCGAGAAGCGCCCGCCAGATTTCACCGCAATCGACTAACCCGCGGGTGTTAGAAGTCGTTGGCTACGGCGAGAGATGCGACAGCTCCCAGGACAGCGCTGACGGCCACGACAAGCCACATCGTTTGAAACCCTTGGGAGTCGATGAGCCACCCGGTGAGTACCGGCGCAAGGAACACACCGACAAAGACACCGGTTTGTGTGGTGCCGCTGGCCGCACCGGCAGCTTCTTTGTTGGTACGCATGATTCCGAAGTTGGTAAAGACCGGCCAGATCCACCCACCTGCGAACGCCAGGACCGTGGCCACCACGTGAACGCCTGCCGACCTGGTCGAAAGCAAGGCCATTCCGGCGGCGCCAACCAGCACAGTAAGTCCAGCTACTCGAAACGGCCGGGGCGCCATCGTGTCGACGCGTGTCCCTGAGAACAGTCGAAGGGCAAT
>CALJDK010000091.1 GCA_938023735.1 uncultured Acidimicrobiales bacterium | reverse complement strand
CCACACGGAATGTCGCCCTGGCCGGTGCGGATCAGGTAGCTGACGGTTCCGGTTGGCGGGTTGAAGTCGGTGAAGGCGGTGCCGTTGGTGCTTGCGAGGAAGCTGCCGTTGCGGCGGATGGAGTAGCTGTTGGCGCCGACGTCGGTCCAGGTCAGCTCAATGCCATTTGCGCTCGATGTTGCGACGCAGGTTGGAACCGCTCCGGCCACCGATCCGCACGGAATGTCGGTGACGGTGCCGCTGTGGCGGATTCGCAGTTCGTAGTCGTTGGTGCCGACGCTGGGGTTGGTGTCGGTGAACGAGGTCAAGCCGTCCACGTTGGCCAGGAAGGTTCCGTTGCGCCGCATGATGAGCTTCGAGCCCGAGGCGTTCTCCCACGAAATTTCGACATCGTTGTTCACGGTCGTTGCGGTGCAGGTTGGGGCCGCGAACGTTACCGTGCCACAGCTCTGGGTGATTCTGGTGCCGTCGACCCGAGCACGGATCTCATAGGAAATCGCTCCGCCGCCCGGCGAGGTGTCGGTGTAAGCGGTGACGGTAGAGGTCGCAAGGAACGTTCCGTTGCGACGAACCGAGTAGCTGTTGACGCCGATCGACGACCAATCGAGTTTGACGGTCGAGCCAACAATGGTGGCGGTGCAGTTCAGTGCCGGAGTACCGAGGACAATTTCGCCACACGGTACGTCGGTTTGGATTCCGGCATTGTTGGTACGGATCAGGTAGGAGTAGGTGCCGTCCCCGGCCACTGAATCCTGGAAGCTGCCGTCGGGTCCTGTGCTGGTACCGGCGAAGCTGCCGTCGCGGCGGACGATGACGGTCGAGTCGTTTGCGTCGGTCCAGCTGATTTCAACCGTGGTGGGGTTGAGTTTGCGAATCGAGCAACGGGTGACGACACCGGGCCCCCAAATTTCGATCTCGGCAACGTCGAGTTGCGGAGCACTGCTCGCGACACGGAAGTACCGGGAGCGCACAACATCACGCAGATGGATCTGCGACGAGCGTTCTCCGGGGAAGTTGTATTCGGTCACGCCAGCTTGGGCGCGGGTTCCGGCGATGGTGTCGGAGGTAAAGGGGGTCTCGCTGACAAACACGCTGATGTCGGCGAAGTTGGTGTCGAAGCTCGAGTCGGGTCCAAAGATGTTGGCCCGGTTGATTCTGGTGATCTTTCCAAGGTCCACGTCGACGAAGTGGTCGGTTCCGGGTGCGGAAACGAACTTCGTGGCCGGATTGGTGGTGCCGTCTACCACGTTGGTGGCATCGTTGCCGGGCAGGCTTGCCGAGCTGCGAACGGCGGCGCCGAGGGCAGCGTTGTCGAAGTTGCCGTTGCGGAACTCGGCGGCGTAGCCGGTGAGCACGCCCTGGACCCGGTCGTTGTCCTGTCCGAGGAGAAGGCCATCGGCGACGACGGTGAGGTCAAGAACGCCCTTGAAGGCGTTGCTGGTTGGGTCCCAGGTGGGCATGCCCTTGCCGGTATGAGGCGAGAGCGCGCCGATCTGGCGGGCTTCGTACACGTAGCCGGGTGTTACCAGCTCGTCACGGAAGTTGAGGTCGGTGACCGGATTGGCGTCGTAGATGTTGAAGGCGTTCCGTCCGTCCTCGGTTCGGCCCGGGTACGCGCTTGGAGCCGACGGGTGCGGAAGGTAGCGGAAGTGGCCGCCGACGTAAACGGCGTCATCGTCGATGGCAACGGAGAACACCGAGTCGAATGCACGCGTGCGCCAGGTGGGGGCGGTCATACCGGTTGATGCCAGCTCGTAGCGGTGTATTTGATCGCAGACAAGTAGGCCGTCGGCGCCGGTATGGGTAATGACGAAGTAGGTGCCGTCGGGAGAAATCTCCATGTCAGTGATCCGGATGCCCTGGTTAGCGCATCGTATGGTGCCGTAGATCGGTTCGGTGAGGTCGGGGGTGGCGGCCACGAAGCTGGTGAGTGTTCCGCCGCCGTTGGTGATATCGATAATGCCGACTCCTGGACGGTCTTCGCCACCGAGCTTGAGGCCTCGGTGGACCACGACAAGCCTGGTGTTGTCAGGCGAAACGTCGACGGTGACCACGCCACCTTGTCGGATTGGGGGCTGCGGCACGCCATCGATGTCTGGCGGCCAGCGAAGCGTACGTCCGGCAGCTTCGGTGCTTCCGAAGTCGAAGGTGGTGTCGATTGCTCCAGTTTCGATGTCGTAGCGGGCCAGGCCGTTGCGTACCTGCTGCTGCGATGAGGCGAAGTTTCCACCGGCATAGACGTGCTGGTCGCTTACCGCGATGGTGGCAACCTGAGAGTTGACGTTGGCGATGAACTTGGTGGAGATCGCGCCGGTGTTGACGTTGTACATCGCCATCTTTTTGCGGCGACGACCATCGGCTTCTCCGAACGCGCCGGCTACGAAGATGTTTTTGCCGTCGCCTTTGGGGGCAAGAGCCAGCACTCTGTCATCAAGCTGCGGCTGAAAATGATCGGCGTACTCGCCGGTGATGGCGTTGTACGCGTACAGGTACTTCTGAGGAAGCACGGTGCCATCGGCCAAGGTGACCTGGGTGAACGATCCACCGACGATTACCCAGTTGCCGACCTGCTCGATATCGAGGACCTGGCCGTCATTGACCGAAGGCAGGTCTCGACGAACATCTTCGGTCACCGTGGCGCTTGCTGGTGGTGGCGAAACCAACGCAAAGCCGCTCATTGCGGTCACGACGGCGAGGAGAATGGCGAATGCAGTAGTTGCGGGCGCCGCCCAAGGGCGGGACGCACAAGAGGGGGCTGCAGAATCATGCATTCTCTGGTATTCGGCACCTCGTGGCACCACCTTGATCCCAAGAAATCGCACCACCCCTACTCTGGGGTGAGCTTCGGCAGCGCCCTCCTGAGAGGGAACTAAGCTCAGCGAAGTGGTTGCCCTTAAACTTCGCCGTTCGCCCAGCCGGCCGCGTCTCCTGGAGCTGCCATGGTCTCAACCGCTTGAAGAGTGGCCCGACGAGGACTTTGTCCGCCTCCCCAGTGGCACCCATCGACATGTGGTTCGGTTCCTCCGCCACGATGGTGAGTACTACGCACTGAAGGAGCTGCCGACCCGCCTTGCCGAGCTTGAGTTCGAGAACCTCGATCGCCTTCGAGACGAAGGACTTCCTGCAGTAACCCTGGTGGGAATCGCCACCGACCGCGCAACGCCAGCTGGCGAGCCGCTCGAATCGGTTCTGATCACCCGGCATCTTCGCTACTCGCTGGCGTATCGCACCGTCTTTACCGATCTCAGCAACGAGGGTCAACGGAATCAGATGATCGATGCGTTGGCCGTGCTTTTGGTGCGGCTGCACATCGGCGGATTCTTCTGGGGCGATTGTTCGCTCAACAACGTGTTGTTTCGTCGAGACGCGGGCGCCCTGCGGGCCTATGTCGTCGATACCGAGACATCGGAGTTTCAGCTGAAGCTGAGCGATGGCCAGCGCGCCCACGATCTGATGATCGCAAGCGAGAACCTGGCGGGCGGGTTGTACGACTTGCAGGCGGAAGGCAGACTCTCCGCCGCCATCGAACCCATCGAGGTCATCGATGCATTGATGCATCGCTACGAAGCCCTCTTCAACGACCTCACCGCGGCCGAAGAGGTTCCCGTTAGTGATCTGGGACGAATCCAAGCTCGGCTCGAGCGGCTCAACGACTTGGGATTCGACACCGAAGAGTACGAGTTACGCGAAGACAGCGGTGTCGTTCGGTTTCGCCCAACGGTGGTCGAGGAGGGCTATCACAAGCGTTCGCTCGAGCGGCTTACTGGCATCGTTGCCCACGAGAATCAGGCCCGACGTTTGCTCAATGCGCTGCGAAGTTACGGCGCATGGTTGGCCCAGACCGAGGGCGAGGCGTTGCCCGAGGCGGTGATGGGGTACCGATGGCTCACCGAACGATGGCGCCCAGGGCTCGAGATGATCCCTGCCCATCTGCGAGGTCGGCTCGAAGATGCCGAGTTGTATCACGAACTGCTCGAGCACAACTGGTACCTGTCCGAAGAGCGGGGTGAAGAGGTCAGCTTGTTTGAGGCGGTCGAGAGTTACGTCGATACCATCCTCGACCGCCGTCAGAGCGAGCGAAACATCCTTCCGGCCGACCCCTGATCTTCAACTGGTCTTGTCCCGGTGAGCGACAACGGCAATGCTGGCGCCATGACATCTTCCACCGCAACCAACGACCGACTCGCCGGCAAAGTCGCCGTCATCACTGGCGGATCTCGGGGCCAGGGTGCTGCCGAGGCTGAGCTTTTCGTCGCCGCCGGCGCAACGGTGGTCATCACCGATGTGCTCGACGATGAAGGCAAGGCAACGGCCGAACGTTTGGGCGACGCCGTGAGCTATCTGCACCACGACGTGTCGTCGTCGCAGGAGTGGGCCGACGTCGTGGCGTCGGTCGTGGAAACCCACGGCCGAATCGACGTGTTGGTAAACAACGCCGGCATTTTTCAGATCGCTGCGCTCGAGGCCACGTCGGATGACGACTGGGACCGGATGATCTCGATTAACCAGACCGGAGTGTTCTACGGATTGCGCGAGGTATCGCCGCTCATGCGGGCCCAGGGTTCGGGAAGCATCATCAACATCTCTTCGATCGCCGGGCTCAGCGGTACCGCAAAGGCGTTTGCGTACAGTGCCACCAAGTGGGCGGTTCGTGGAATGACCAAGGGCGCAGCCAGAGATCTTGCAGCATCTGGGGTTCGGGTCAACTCGGTTCACCCCGGAATCATCGACACGCCGATGTTCGAGGAGTTCGGCGAGGCCGGGGGAGCGGTCGAGGCATCGATCCCCAATGGTCGGCTGGCCGAAGCGTCCGAGGTGGGCACGCTGGTGCTCTACCTCGCGTCCGATGAGTCGAGCTACTGCACCGGCCAGGAGTTTGTTATCGACGGCGGCTGGACCGCCTAGCCACAATGTTGGTCGGCGTGTTCTGCGGGAACCGCGCCTAGGAGACGGGGTACAGGCTGTCGAGCAATTCTCGTTGCACGATGATGGTGTCTTCGAACACGCCGGGGTCGCCAGTGGTTCCCTCGGTAGCGGTGACCACAAGCGCCCGTCCCTCGATATCGATAGCCACGATCCTTGACCGAGCGCCCTGCGGATCATCTTCGCCTTCAGCGTCGGCTACCTCCGATTCGATATCGAATACGGTGCCTGGGAAACTATTGAAGTTTGCGGCAAAGGAATCGACCAGGACGGTCTTGTTCTCTTCGAAGTCGGTGATGTCTTTCAGTGCGTCGCCGTAGTGCGGCAAATACTCGAACGAGATTTCGGGCACGAAGTCTTCGCTTGTAACGCCAGCGAGCGAGCGTCGACTCAGCCACACACAATCGGACTCCTGTCCAGGGGGCCCGCCGACGAACCACGTGTCGGGATAGTTGATCGAGAACGTCCGACCCACACAACTTTGCCGTCCGACCGTGGACGTCGTCGCAGCAGCAGCGACGGTCTCGGGCGTGGGAGCGGTTGTCGGGAGCGAAGTCGTGGCCACCAGGTCGTCGTCGGCAAAGGGGATCGAATCGGGTGGAACGCCTAGGTCGCTGTTGGGCGTTGCCGTGTAGGTGCATGCCGAAACCAGCGCCAAGCCTGCAATGAGGAGCGCGCGAGCGAGGGGGCCGAGGCCGAAAACGGGTTTGGACATTGCACTTCCATCGGCGGAAGTGCAATGTCCTCAAGGACTCGCAAGGGGAAGGAGGGGTTACGAGCCCTTGAGTTGGATTAGCCCAGCAACTCGACGGGGTCGTGGAAGTCCATGTCGAGCGCCTCGGCCACCGCGGCGTCGGTAATCTTGCCGTCGTACACGTTGAGACCGCGCAGCAGGTGCGGGTCGTTGAGCAGTGCTTCTTTGGGGTTGGCGGCGAGCGCCAGGGTGAAGGGAAGCGTTGCGTTATTGAGCGCCAGAGTTGAGGTGCGGGGCACACCGCCGGGCATATTGGCCACGCAGTAGTGCACGACGTCGTCGACCATGTACACCGGATCGCTGTGCGTGGTTGCCTTCGAGGTCTCGAAGCTTCCGCCCTGATCGATGGCCACATCGACTACAACCGACCCGGGACGCATCCGGCTGATCATGTCGCGGGTGACCAGCTTGGGAGCAGCTGCGCCGGGAATAAGGACAGCGCCAACAACCAAATCGGCGTCGACCACGTACTCGTCGAGCGATGCCGCGGTCGAGTAGATGGTTCGAAGCACCGGTCCGAATCGGGCGTTGAGCGAGTCGAGCACATGCGGATCGCGATCGAGCACGGTGACGTCGGCGCCGATGCCAATAGCCATTTCGATGGCGTTGCTTCCCACAACACCTCCACCGATGATGACGATCTTTCCGGGGGCCACACCGGGGACGCCGCCGAGCAGGACGCCCGAGCCACCATGGGGCGCCTCGAGATAATGGGCGCCCGCCTGAATCGACATCCGGCCGGCAACCTGCGACATCGGAGCCAGCAGGGGCAGGCGGCCGTTGCGGTCGGTGACGGTTTCGTAGGCCACGGCCATGCAGCCACTGGCTACGAGGTCGTCGGTTTGGGGACGGTCGGGTGCGAGGTGCAGGTAGGTGAACAGTGTGTGGTCGGGAGTCAGGCGGGCCCGCTCGATGGCCTGGGGCTCTTTGACCTTGACGATCATCTCCGAGCTGGCGAACAGCTCATCGGCGGTGGAGATGATCTTGGCGCCGGCAGTCTCGTACTCGGCATCGGTGAAGCCCGACCCGAGTCCGGCGCCTTTCTGGATAAGGACGTCGTGGCCACGAAGGGTCACTTCTCGCACGCTGTTGGGCGTGAGCCCGACACGTCGTTCGGCGTCTTTAATCTCGGTGGGTACCCCGACGATCATTGCGTTCTCCATGGGTTTGTCAGCGCATCGCTGGGCTGAGCTCCAAAACGGGTGTTCTACCGGAAAGGGTAACGAAGTGACGACGGTCACCGATTGCGAATATTCGGTCGAAAGTGCTGTTAGACGCTCTGGTATTGCGTCAGATTCCCCTAGAGCGCATACTTTGTTGCGTATGGAGAACCTTGACGCAATCGATAGGCAGATCCTCAATCTGTTGCAATCCGATGCTCGGCTGGCCAACATCGAGCTGGCCGACCAGATTGGCTTGTCGCCTTCGGCGTGCCTGCGGCGGGTGCGCCGCCTCGAGGATTCGGGCGTCATTGCCGGATTTGTGGCGTTGGTCGACCCCAGTCAGATCGGCCGCTCGGTCGACGTTTTCGTCGAGATCAGTCTCGACTCTCAGGCCGAAGACAAACTCGACGCGTTCGAAGAAGCGGTGGCCGAGTGTCCCGAGGTGATGTCGTGTCACCTGATGGCGGGGGAGTACGACTACATCCTTCATCTGTCGGTTGCCGACACGGTCGATTACGAGCGAATCCACAAGCAGTACCTGGCTCGGCTGCCCGCCGTCGCTCGGATTCGATCCAACTTTGCGATCCGCACCGTGTACGACACCACCAAACATGAGCTCGACTAAATGATCGCCACCCCAAACCGAGGCACGTTGCGTCCACTTATGGTGCTGGGTTGCACCTCCGATGCCGGCAAGAGCCTGCTGGCAACCGCCCTTGGCCGCTGGTTCGCCCGACAGGGCGTGAACGTGGCCCCGTTCAAAGCGCAGAACATGTCGAATAATGCCCGGGTGGTCGAGGACGGCGAGATAGGCGTGGCCCAGTGGCTTCAAGCACGCGCCGCTCAGGTCGAGCCAGCCATCGCAATGAACCCGGTGCTCATCAAACCCGAAGCCGATACTCGAAGCCAGGTGGTGCTCAACGGCCGGGCTGCCCCCGAGGTGACCGATATTCCGTGGGAGCAGCGGGCTTCGATCCTGTGGCCCGCAATGACCGCCGGTTACGCCGAGGTGTCGGCCGCGCACGACCTGGTGATCTTGGAGGGTGCCGGCAGCCCAGCCGAGATCAACCTGGTCGACCTCGTCAACAACCGAATGCTGCACCACGTCGATGGTGCGGCGTTGTTGGTGAGCGATATCGATCGTGGGGGCGCGTTTGCCCACCTGGCTGGCACGTGGTCATTGACACCCAGCACCACCCAGCAGCGACTGGCTGGGTTTTTGCTCAACAAGTTTCGGGGCGACCAGTCGCTTCTAGCTCCCGCCCCCGAACACATCACCCGATTGACCGGTATGGCCAACGTTGGTGTGCTTCCAATGATGCAGCACGAGCTACCCGACGAAGAGGGCGCAACAGTTCGGGCCACGCCACCGGCCGGCGCGCCGGTTGTTGCAATACCCCGGTTGCCGTTTGGCTCAAACGTCGACGAGTTTCATCTGCTCGCTCACGTGGCGGCTGTCCGTTTTACCACCACCGCACAGGAGATCGAGGCGGCCGACTTGGTGATTTTGCCGGGCAGTAAACATGTGGTGTCGGATCTCGACTGGCTGCGTTCAACCGGCCAGGCCGAGGGAATCGCTCGCCGAGTGGCCTCGGGCAATCCGGTGCTCGGTATCTGCGGCGGCTGCCAGATGATTGGCCGCTCAATCAACGACCCTGCCGGTGTCGAGGGTCGCCGCGACGGTCAAGCTGCTGGCTCGGTCGATGGCCTTGGGCTGCTCCCGTTCGTTACCGACTTCGCCGAAGACAAGCTCACCTCGATGACCCAGCTGCAACTGCCAGACCTGCCGGGCCGATGGGCGGCCCTGAGCGGTTACCAGGTCGAGGGCTACGAGATTCGCCACGGTCGGTCATCGGCTGTCGACGACGATGGCTCGATGGTCACTGCCGGCGGGCAGGTGTTTGCCAACGACACGGTCATGGCTACAACCATTCACGGTCTGCTCGAATCGCCCGATGTGCTCGAGCGGCTATTCGGCATTCGCCCCGCCCCCGTGCTGGAGCAAACCTTCGAAGCGCTAGCCGACGCCGTCGAGGAGCATCTCGACACCGACTTCCTGCGCCGAACGGTTGGCCTGTAGCAAGATCCGTCCTCCCGCGGGAGCGTTTTGTATCGGACGGTAGCCGAGAGGTCACGGATGGTGGCCAGAACGGTTCCGCGGGACCACTTTCTATCGGTGGGTGGTGGTGCGACTACAAATGGTGATGAAGTTCATGCGTCGACAGATCGCCCTCAGCCTCTTTAGACCTTGAAGGTTGTCGGGATGCACAGCGCTACTGCGATGCCTCGGGAGATTCGAGTTCGTCGAGCGCTTGCGCCAGAGTGTCCCATCCGAGGCTGGCGCACTGGATGCGTACCGGAAACTTCACGACAGCCTTGAGTTCTTCGAGATCGCTCAGGTCGGGTTCACGTTTGAAGTTGATCGCTTCAGGCTCGATCTGATCGTCGTCGAGGTCCTGCTGATGAATACTCATCATGGTCTTGAACGTGGAGATGTAGTTGCGAGCTTCTTTGATCGACTTGCCTTTGACGGCGACTGTCATCATCGAAGCAGATGACTGGCTGATCGAGCAGCCGTATCCGTCGAACTTGAGATCGTTGAGCGTGCCGTCGTTGATCTCGAGGGTCAGTGTGACTTCGTCGCCACATAGCGGGTTGAAGCCTTCGACGCGATGAGCCGGCGGTGATAGCTCGCCCTTGTTGCAAGGAGATTGGTAGTGATCGAAAAGACCCATGCGGACCTACTTTCTCTTGGAGGCAGCCGGAATACAAGGGTGGTTGTTGAGACGGTCCAAATCTCGCAGCCCCCAGGCACTCACCAATTGTGGTGTTTCGGCTACAGCATTTCCGGCGAGGATCCGAATCTTGCGAGTGGATCGCATTACTAAAGCGGTCCGCAGTGCTGGTCGATACATGGTGAATGAAGGCGGAACCGACAAACTCTCGTACTGGCAGCTCTGGGGTGATCCGCAGTTGTTCCTCTGTCGAGGTTGGTGGGTTCTGCCAAGAGCAAACACTGGTCGACGGGCGGCACGCGCCAGCCCAACACGAACGGTGTCCTGGGTGGTGGCCTGACCCGCTTAGCTCGACCGGCTGGTGTTGCGGCTGTTCCTGTCACGAACGGCATCAGCGATGGCCAGCATGGGAGGATCATCAGTCCAGGTTGCGTGAGCGATCTGCCTAGCCAAACCGGTGTACTTGGTCTGGAACCACATCGGCGGAGAAGACCACTTCCAGCATTTAGGAGATTTCACGAATGGCACGTTTTGGGTCCGAAACGGTCCCGCGGGAGCGTTTGGTCACGATGAGCGGTGGAGCGGTCCCAGGCGGTGGTCGAAACGGTCCCGCGGGACCGTCTTGGTAACGTTGGGTGGCGATCCACGTTGAGCGGACAGGAATATCGTTTGTGACGCTCGCCGAACTCGGAGCAAGCGAACCAAACAATCGCCTCATGTACGAGATCAATCGCACCTGCTCTGCAGACATTCCGGACCGGGGGCCGTTCCATAGTTGGGCGGACTATCAGCGGCTGCGGATTGACGTGCCTTCGTTTGACCCAGCCGGTGTGGTCATCGCCCTCGACCAAAACCGATGGGTCGGGTTTTGTACCACCTCGAACCACTCGGAGTACGGCTTCATGTTCAACGAAATGACTGGCGTCATTCGGAGTCATCGACGTAGAAATATTGCGCTGGCTATGAAACTACTGGGAATTCGGTTCGTGAAGGAAAGGTCCGTGCCGGTGATTCGGACCATCCACCATCCCGAAAATTCGGATTCGGAGCGATGCACAGCGATTGGCTCATTGATACGCAACTCAGCGATGAAGGTCGAGCACACGTGCCAAAAGTTTCGTCAGCACCACCGGCTGGTCCAGGTGGACGTCATGGCTGCAGTCCTCGATGACAACCAGGTCGGCCGAAGGCTGCGTTTCGCGCATCTGAGCGATCTCTTCTGCATCGATCATGCTGTTCGACGCGGTAACGATCGTGACGGGCATAGCGAGATCGGCCCATTCCGACCACCGGTTGTCGGTGGCTAGCAATCGCATCGTTTCGATCATGGTGTCGGCGTCGAACCGGCGTTCCAACCCGGCGGACGTGCTCGCAAGGCCTTGCACCCATGCGGGCGTTGAACTTTGGGTGACGCCGAAGAACTCGATGGCCTCGGATTCGTCGGCGAAGATCGCAGGCCAGCTGTCGAACCAGTGCTTGAGCGCGGCAAAGTCGGACTCGACCATTGGCCCTATGCCAGCTTCGACAAGCACGAGGTGGGAAACCAAGTCCGGGCGGCCATGTGCCATCAATGTCGCTACGATCCCGCCCATCGATTGCCCAACGACCACGACCGGCCCGACGTTGAGCTGTTCAATGAGCGACACGGCATCGTCGGTGAATTGACCTGCGCTGACGTCGCGGGTTCCGAGCTCCCAGGTTCTACCGTGAGCCCGAAGGTCGGGACACACGTAACCCACGTCGGCGGGAAGCAGTTCGACAACAGGACCCCACTCGCCAGCGTGACCGGCAAGGCCATGGAGAAAAAGGAGTGTTGGGGCGCCAGAGCGAACTGCGACATTGAAGTCGTCGCCGCCGACTCGTAGCCGCTCCCATTCCACACGCCGAAGGTACTAGAGCCCTAGCGCACTGGTTGTTTTGGCGGTTAAATGGCGGACAAACACGCGCAAACGGGACGACGTGGCGCAGCTCCTCACCACAAGTTCGGCCACCGTTGGTCTGGCCGATGGGTCACGACTCGTTGCCTTTGCGCGGGTGCTGTCGGATAGCTGTGCGGTTGCTGTCGTACTCGATGTCATCGTGGCCCCAGAGTTTCGAGGGACTGGTCTCGGAGACCGCTTGATGGACGTTGTTCTGAGCCAGCCCGAGGTTACGTCGGCGAACAGTGTGGAACTGGTTTGCCAGCCCGAGATGGTCGACTTCTATCGCCGCCATGGATTCAGCAGCGGGGTGGGCGCCTCGTTGCTCATGCGTCGAACGAGCGACCCGCGTCTCACGTAGGGACGGCACAGCTCTAGCTTTGGCGCGGTGCCGAGATAGCCAGGATGTGGGCGCTTGCGCCGATGATTGATGGTTCCTGTTCGATCTGGCGAAGCATGGTGAGGAGGCTGGCTCGTTTTTGGTCGTCGGAGAGTTGTTCTTCTATCGACGGGAGAAATCCGGCTACTCCTTCCACGCCGATGATGTGGTCGATGGTTACGCCACCGGCTGCCGCCTCGTCGGCAATCTCGTCTGGATGGTGAAAGTAGGCGGTGGTGAAGCGGCCTTCGGTGTTGTGGACGTTCCGGTGCTGTCCTGTCGTCAGGTCGGTGGTCACCATCTCGCCAACGTCGTCTTCACCAAGGCTGCCGCGCGACAACATGTCGTGAAACGAGGCAAATCTCGATATCACGGCAGCGGCTATCAGCCCGTCGTCGCGACAGACACGGCGTGCCTGCGCCCACGCGGTGACTCGGTCCGGTCGTTGCGTGAGGTGATAGAGCGGGCCCAGCATCAACACCACGTCGAAGGAGTCACTGTCGAGTTCGAGCGACCTGACATCGCCAAGTAATGCCGAGATCGAGCCCGGTCCCGGATTGATTGCCGCCGCTGCTTCCACATGGCGGGGGATGGGGTCGACGAGCAGAACCTCGTGGCCGATACCAGCGAGCCATTCGGCATACACCCCAGCTCCGCCGCCGATGTCGAGCACTCGACACGGTTCCGCAGGAAGAAAACGGCTGAGGATATCGACGGTGCGGACAAACTCGATCGTGTTCGGCCCGAGTCGGGCCGACTCGTCGTACCGGGTCTCGTAGAAGTCAAAGATGTCTTTGTCGTCCATCCAACGACGGTAAACGTTGGCAGCCGCCCTGGCTTCGAATTACGGGGTCAGCGCTAGTGTCGGTGCCATGCGACGTGTTGCGTTTGTCGGCACACCCGGTTCGGGAAAAACCACGCTGGCTCGGCGGTTGGCAGAGCGAGACCAGCTGACCCATATCGAGCTCGACAGTCTGTTCCACCAACCGGGCTGGACACCGGCGCCCCACGAAGAGTTTCGATCAACGCTTCACGATCTGATGGACGACGCCGAAGCTAAAACTGACGGCTGGACGATTTGTGGCAACTACACCGACGCAGCAGCGGGCCTCAACATTGCCCGCGCCGACACCATCGTGTGGCTCGACCTTCCCCGAATCACCACAACCCGGCGGGTGCTGGTGCGCAGTATTCGTCGAGCTGTGACGGGAGAAGAACTTTGGAACGGCAACAAGGAACGGCTCACCAACCTGTTCCGCCCGAACCCCGATAGCAACGTGGTTCGGTGGGCGTGGGTGAAGCACCCCGAGTACTTCGAACAGTATGAGGCCGCCATGGCCGATGGCGCGTGGGCTCACGCCGACGTCATCCGCCTCCGCTCCGTCGATGAGATCGAGCACTTCGCTACCTAAGGGCCGCTCGGTCGGACGTTGGTTCGTCGTGGCGTCCAAATTCACCAGCTTGTGCGTGGCACCGGTGTCTACGCTGGCGGCCATGTCCGGCCCACGCTCGTCGTATGAAAAGCAGATGGAACTTGCTCTTGACGTTGTGCGCCAGGGCCGAGTTCCCGAGCAGCCTCGTCGGCTTACCCGTCGAAAGCGCAGCCTTATCGTCGACGCCGACTTCCATGGCGATGACCATGCGGTGATCTGGTTTCTTCGCCGGGGTCACAGCGGCGAGCCGGTGGATGACTTCTGGAGAATGGTGCGGGACCGAAAGGGCTGGTCCCTCAGTGGGGGAGGAGGCGGAACGCCCGGCGCCGATCTCGACAACCGACCCACGATGGCTTCCATGGCTGAGTGGAACAGGAGCGAAGGCTACGAGGGTGCATTTGCTATCGAAGGCGGCGGCGGTGCGGGCGCGAGGGGAACACCGTCCTATGTTCACCTTCAGATGGCGACCGAAGTCGCCGAGGTGCGGGTCTCCGGCCAACAACCTCGACCGGTTGCCGCTCACGGCTACATGGTGTTCTTGTTCGGGGCGAGGTCGCGCCCCACTATTGCGGCCTTCGATGCAACTGGTGGCGCCCTCGGAACGCATCGTTTGGGACGGCCCAGATTGCGCAACTGGATTGGTTGGCCCGTCTAGCTGCCGTAGCGATCGACGAGAGATTGTGCGATCTGCCGGCAGCGGTCGCGGGCTTCTGGGGGTTCGATGATTTCAAAGCCACCAGCCAAACCAGCGGTTCGGGCAGCGAGCGACTCGACGGAGTAATCGGTGAAGGTCACCCGTACCCGGCCGTCGGGTTGTTTGTCCTCGACCTTCAACGAGCCGCGGAATACGTCGTGCAGGATCTTGATCATCCACGGTTCGGCGAGACCCGCGCCCTGCACCTTGGCAACGACTTGTTGGTAGGAATCCTGGATGGCGTCCCACGCTGCTTTGAGATCGAAGTCGTCGGGTCGCACGGCAGGCTCGTCGGTAATCACTGCGCTGGCTACCCGGTCGACCCGAAACGTGCGCTGCCCGTCGGCGGTCTGTGCGATCAGGTACCAAACCGATCCCTTCACAACGAGGCCCAGCGGATGGATCCTGCGCTGGCTCGTTGCTTTGCCTGGTGTGTTGTAGCCGAGATCGACCTGTCGTCGATCGATCACCGCCTGCTGGAGCACTTCGAGGTTTCCCGACCCCTCAACCTGCGTCCCGTCAAAGCTGAGGGTCTCGGGCGTTGTGCCCCACGCGTGGCGATCGACAATGACCGCTTCGGCCGCAGCGGCGGCGTCGGCTCGAAACGGCTCGGGTACGGCTTGGGCCAGCTTGCGGAGTGCATCCTTCAACCCAGGAGCGGTGGGGGCAGACGATGCAGCAGCGAGAAACAGGGCCCGTGCCTCCGACGATGTGAGCCCCGTGAGGTCGGTGCGGGCGCCGCCTAACAACATCCATCCACCGCCTCGGCCCCGCTGTGGGTACACGGGAACGCCCGCCATCGACAGCGCTTCGAGATCGCGGCGGGCGGTCTTCACCGATACCTCTAGCTCTTCGGCCAACTCGGCAGCGGTGACGCGCCCCTTCGACTGCAGCACCAAAAGGGTGGCAAGAAGTCGGTCGGCACGCACAAAAACAGACTTTCATACAAAAGTGGACAGAAGATGACCACTTTAAGGGTTCAGAGTGGATGCATGACAAATGATCAGCAAGAAAACACTCAGCCAATTGACCAGCAAGTAGTCGCCCATCCGCACACCAGCAGCGAGCCATTCGGCGACGACGACCCCCGCACCCCAATGGCCCGAGCCGTTGCGTTGGCCGGGGCAGTCATCGCTCACGTCGATGCCACCAACGAAAACAACGGATCACCCTGCGATGACTGGAACGCCGGAGAAATAGCACGCCACATGATTGCCGTGCTCGACCGCCTCGCCGGGTTCCCACAAGGCATCGACGGCGACTCGTTGCCGCTGGTGATCGACCTCGACACGCCCGGCTCCTACACCGAACGCTTTACCTCTAGTGCACACGAGGTGCAGCGAATCTGGAGCGACGATGCGGTGCTCGAACAAATGCTGAAACTGCCGTGGGCAGTCGTGCCGGGTGCCATTGCGATCTCCATCTACACCTGCGAGATCACCATTCACACCTGGGATCTGGCTCAGGCAATCGGCGTGCAGCCCGAATGGCATGAAGCCGACGCCGCCAAGTGTGTCGAGGTGCTGCAGGTTGGCCTCCCGGCCGAACCCCGAGGTGGCGACGCTCCGTTTGGCCCGGTCACCGAGGTGCCAGCCGACGCACCGAGCATCGACAAGCTCGTAGGATGGGCGAGCCGCAAGCCGTAATCGGCCAGAGGAATCGCCGTCACAGCCGCTGGCAACTAACTTCACCTCCGAACCGCAGACTTTCGCAAACCATGCCGGAGGAGTCCCATGACCGAGGTTGTCATCACCGAAGCTGTTCGCAGCCCCAAAGGAAAGCGCAACGGTGGTCTGTCATCGATGCACTCCATCGACCTGCTGGGCGCAATCCAGTCCGAGGCGCTGTCGCGGTCGAGTCTCGATCCGCTCGAGGTCGGTCAAGTAGTTGGCGGCTGCGTCGGTCAGGTCGGCATGCAAACCATGAATGTGGCCCGCAACTCGTGGCTGGCGCAAGGTCTCCCCATCGAGGTCGCGGCCACCACCGTCGACGCTCAGTGTGGTTCCTCGCAGCAGGCCACCAATATGGCCTACGCCATGGTGAAGTCGGGAGTCATCGACGTGGCAATGGGTTGTGGTGTCGAGGTCATGAGTCAGGTGCCGATGGGCGCCACCGTGCCCAAAGAGCCAAGTTTCGGACGGCCCATCAACCGCAACTACTGGGAGCATCACGAGATGACCTCGCAGTTTGAAGGTGCCGAGCGAATCGCCGAAAAGTGGGGAATCACCCGAGCCGACACCGACGCCTTCGGCATGATGAGCCAGGAGCGAGCCATCAAAGCGTGGGACGAAGATCGATTCTCCACGCAGATCAAGGCCATCGAGGTGCCCGACCTGGGTGACGACGGCAAGCCCACCGGCACCACCCAAACGGTGGCCCGCGACGAAGGCCTTCGCGAGACCACGTTGGAGTCGCTGGCCAAGCTCAAGCCGGTTGCCCGAGAAGATGGCGTGCACACCGCCGGTAACTCCAGTCAGATCAGCGATGGCGCCGGCGCCGTGATCATGATGTCGGCTGCCAAAGCTGACGAGCTCGGACAAAAGCCCATGGCGCGTGTGGTCGACTCGGTGCTCGCCGGCTCCGACCCCGTGCTAATGCTCACCGGACCCATTACTGCCACCCAGCAACTGCTCGAGCGCAACAACATGAAGATGAGCGACATCGACGTTGTCGAAATCAACGAAGCGTTTGCTTCGGTGGTGCTGGCTTGGCAGAAAGAAACCGGTGCCGACATCGAAACCGTCAACCCCAACGGCGGCGCGATTGCCCTGGGTCATCCACTTGGTGGAACCGGCGCCATCCTCATGACCAAAGCGGTGCACGAGCTTCACCGCTCCGACAAAGAGTTCGCTCTCATCACCATGTGCTGTGGCGGCGGACTAGGCACCGGCACCCTCATTCAACGACTCTGATAATTCAACCCACGAAGGAAATTCACATGGAAAAGATTAACGAAGGCCGCGTGGCCCTTGTTACCGGCGCTGGCCGAGGCATCGGCCGCGAACACGCACTACTGCTCGCCTCCACCGGCGCCAAAGTGGTCGTGAACGACCTTGGCGGCGCAACCGACGGCGAAGGAACCGATGCAAGCCCGGCCGAAGGCGTGGTTGCCGAGATCGAAGCGATGGGTGGCGAAGCGGTCGTCAACGGCGGAAACGTTGCCGTGATGGACGACGCCCAGGCCATGGTGCAGCAGGCTATCGACACTTTTGGTGGGCTCGACATCCTCATCAACAACGCTGGCATTCTTCGTGACCGCATGGTGTTTTCGATGAGCGAAAGCGACTGGGATGCCGTGATCAACGTGCACCTCAAGGGCACCTTTGCTCCCACCAACGCGGCCGCCATTTACTGGCGCGAGCGTTCGAAGGCTGGCGAAGAGAACGATGCCCGCGTCATCAACACCACGTCGCCGTCAGGCATTTACGGCAACATTGGGCAGAGCAACTACGGCGCGGCCAAGGCTGGCATCGCCGCCTTTACCCACATCACCGCCCAAGAGCTCACCCGCTATGGCGTTACCTGTAACTGCATCGCTCCAGCCGCATTCACCCGTATGACCGCCGAGCTCCCTGGCTTCGCCGGCATGGACGAAGAGATGCAGGAAAAGATGGGTCCTCGCTGGATCGCCAACGTTGTTACCTGGCTCGCCAGCCCGGCCGCAAGCGGAGTCACCGGACGCTGCTTCGACGTTGTTGGTAGCCGCATTGGTATCGCCGAAGGTTGGGTCCTCGGCCCCCAGGCCGAGCAGACCGAAGACCCCGCGGGTCTCGGCGACGTTGTGGCCGGCCTGATGGCCGATGCCCGACTCAACGCCAACATGTTCGGTGTGCCCGAAGAAGGCCCCGGCCGTCCCGCCAAAACCATCTAAGCGAGACGGTCGAACCAGACCGTCAAAAGCAAAAGTAGGCACGCTGGGGTCTGACCCCAGCGTGCTTACTTTTTGCGGCAATCTGTCGGCGATAGCGGTTGGGAATACCTTTGCGGTGGTTTTTGGTTGAGTCGTTCATGAGTGACGTGCGCGTTGAACCGAATGCCAAGTGGGTGCGAGGCACCGTTGCGGGTGAGGTGGTTGTCGATACCCGCCGCTCTACGTTCGTTTGGGAGCTGCCTTACTACCCGGCCTGGTATTTCGATCGTGCCGACATCCGGGCCGAACTTCGCCCGAACGGCGACGTCGAATCCACCCGCACCCGCGGCGATGCGGTGGTTCGCTCGATCAATGGTTTGAAGAAGACACCGAGGTCATCATCCACCCCCGCTCGCCCTATGCACGGGTCGATGTGCTGCCGTCGTCTCGTCACGTGAAGGTCTCGATCGATGGTCAGGTCGTTGCCGAAAGCACTCGGCCCACCATCCTGTTCGAGACCGGCTTGCCAGCTCGCTACTACCTGCCTGCCGACGATGTGCAGATGGATCTCCTCACGCCAACCGACCTCACCACCGGCTGTCCCTACAAGGGTTTTGCCCGATATTTCTCGGTGACGGTTGGCGACAAGACTTACGAAGACTTGGTGTGGACCTACCCCGACCCACTCCCCGAATCGGCCGGCGTGGCCGACCTGTTGTGCTTCTACAACGAAAAGGTCGACATCGAAGTCGACGGCGAGCTCGAAAGCTGTCCAACAACCCCGTTCTCGTAGTCCTGCCGCACTTTCGTTCTGGCTGACAAAGGGTTCTCTTCGTGGGCTTCTGGGGTCTTTCGTATTCCTTAAATCTGAGAAAACGTCTACCCTCGGGAACGTGTCTGTTCGTCACCGGCTGGTGAGTTCGCTACCGGATTCACTGGTTCGGGCGGTTATTCACCGGGCGTATCCGTTCCAAGAGCCCGAGCTCCGTCTTCTCGACGACTACCTCCCGAGCACGCGATGCGCCGTCGATGTTGGCACCTGGTGGGGTCCATGGACTGCCGCGATGGCCAAAAAGTGCCCGTCGGTCCATAGCTTTGAACCCCAACCCGAGCTAGCCGCCAAGCTTCGAACATGGCTCCCAAGCAACGTGACCCTGCACGAGGTTGGGGTGGGGCTTTCCACCGGAACCGCAACGCTCACCCGCCCCGACCACAACGTCGGAACCGATGGACTCGCCACGCTCCGACCTGACCCCTCCGATATTCGGGGCGAGACGATTCAGGTCGATGTGGTCAGCATCGACGATTGTGACCTTCACGACGTTGGCTTCATCAAGGTCGATGTTGAAGGTCTCGAACTCGATGCATTGCGGGGAGCAGAAAAGACGATTCGCCGAGATCAACCTCGGCTGATGGTCGAAATCGAGCAACGGCATCTTGACTATCCGATGACCGACGTCTTCGACTGGCTTACCGAGCATGGATACCAGGGCTGGTTTCTTCGCGCTGGCGAGCAACAACGAGCGTATTCATGGGTACCGCTTGACGACTTCGATATCGACCACGACCAGACCCAACAACTTGGACAGTTGAAATCAGCCCAGTACATCAACGCGTTCCTCTTTGTTTCGAAAGATGACGCCTGGAATCCTCCGTCGGCCCGTCGCGGCTGATCCTGGTTTTGGCGATAGGCCAACGCGTATTCACATTTTGTGGGTTCTTGCCGATAGGAAGACGGTAGTCGTTTGTGATGCCAATTCCCCCACTAGCTAGGTCGACCGTTCGCGGTCGTACAGGCAGGAGGCACATCCGTGTTGAAGCGCCAGAAAACCAAGAAGGGCACCGTCAAGGTCACCTTCGCCCTTCCTCTCGATGAGACCCCCGAGGCCGTTTCGGTCACCGGAGATTTCAACGGCTGGGACCCCCACGCCAACCCGCTGATCAAGCGGAACAACGGCACCCGCAGCGCAGCTGTCGAGGTTCCCGAGGGCCAGGTCGTCCAGTTCAAGTACCTCGCCGACGGTGGCCACTGGTTTGGCGACGCCGAGGCCGATCAGAACGACGAAGGCAACAGCGTTATCGCTGCGTAAGCCTCGAATCCAGCAACCTCGTCCAGCAACCAATCCAGCAATAGGGCAATCTCCCCTGTGGCCCGGGGGAGATTTGCGCGCCCGTGTAGCTGGTAATCATGCCGCTTCGTGAAGTAGCCATACGACATGAACGTTGTTGTATGGGGAACGGGAAACGTCGGCCGGCCAGCATTGCGAGCGGTTGCAGCTCACCACGAACTTTCGCTGGTGGGCGTTGTGGTGTCGGACCCCGACAAAGTTGGGAAAGATGCCGGTGAACTCTGCGGCCTCGAACCGTTGGGCATTCTGGCGACCGACGATTCCCAGATTGCCTTCGGCGACGATGTGGATTGTGTGGTGTATGCCGCCACCGCCGACACCCGTATCGAAGAAGCTACCGGTGAGCTGTTGATGCTGCTTGGCGCCGGCCGAAACGTGGTTTCCACATCGTTCTACCCGCTGTTGCATCCGGCCATGGTGCACCCAGTGCTCGAACCTCTCATCGACGACGTCACTTTGTCGGGCAACTCGTCGGTCTTTATTTCGGGCATCGACCCCGGTTGGGTGATGGACGCACTGCCGCTTTTCCTGAGCGGCGTCTGCGCCGATATCACCGAGATCCGCGCCCAAGAAGTGTTCAACTACGCCTTCTACGACCAGCCACAGATTGTGCGGGAAGTCTGTGGCTTTGGCATGTCGATGGACGAAACGCCACCGATGTTGCTCGATGTTGCGCTGCTCACTGTGTGGGCACCGATGCTGCGTGTGGTGGCCGACGGATTGGGGGTCGAACTCTCCGACATCAAAACCCAGGTCGAACGTCGGCCACTCGAATCGACCGTGGAGGTTGACGGCATGGGAACCTTCGAAGAAGGAACCCAGGGCGCGTTCCGCTTCGAAGTGCAAGGTTGGGTCGGCGACCGCAAGCTTCTGGTCATCGAACACATCACCCGCATCGACGATGCCTGCGCCCCCGAGTGGGATGCCTCGCCCGAACACGGTGGGGTACATCGGGTAAAGATCAGCGGTCGGCCAAACCTTGAAGTCACCGTGCATGGCAACGAGTCTGGAGAACCAGCAGCAGCCGGTGGCGGCAATGCAACCGCGGCGAACCGTATCGTCAACGCCATCCCTGCGGTCGTCGCGGCTCCAGCCGGGGTTGTTCATCCACTTGATCTGCCCGCTATCACCGGACAGTCTCAACTCGCTCTCTGAGATCCTGATGACCTTCAAAGTTGTAATTACCGGAGCAGGGCGAGGCCTCGGCGCCGTGCTCGCCGACCTCGGCACCTCTGCGGGACACGATGTTCAGGCGGCCATGCGGTCGCCCAAGAAAGCTTCGGACCTTCCGCTCGACCTCGACAGCGAGAAGTCGATCGAAGCATTTGCGGCGACGATGGCGAGTCGACTCGACCAGGTCGACGTGCTCATCAACAACGCAGGTGTCGATGCCCGCGCCTTTGGGGCCGACCCGGCCAAACGGGGGCCATTCGATATCAGCGGCGAGCACCTGCTTGCGACGATGCGCACCAACGTGGTCGGCCCCATGCTGCTCACCCGGGCACTTCTGCCGCTCCTTCGGGCGGCGGGTACTGCCAAAATAATCAACGTCAGCTCGCAGTTGGGTTCGATGGTTGTTGGCCGGGCCTCGGGCTCCGACGTGGCCTACAACGCATCGAAGGCGGCGCTCAACAGCCTTACGGTAAAGACCGCACACCTCCTGGGCGACGACGGCATCACCACCATTGCTCTGCACCCGGGTTGGCTCAAGACCGATATGGGTGGCGAGCGCGCCACCACTGATGTCGAAGAGGCAGCTGCAAAGATCTGGCAACTCATCGACCGGCTCGGTCCAGAACAGAACGGCTCGTTCCTCACCTTCGAAGGCGAACCCCACATCTGGTAGCCCTGCCCGGTGGCGCTACCGGAGGCCTCGAGGTTCGCCGCTAGCCTTCCCCTATGAACTGCAGCACCTGTGGCAGCGAGGTATTTGGCGATTCGGTCTTCTGTGACTCGTGTGGCGCCATCATCGATGGCACCACGGCTCAACCAGCAGCGCACGAGCACGACACTTCGGCCTACGAGGCGACGCAGATGATTCCGGTCGCTGAGGAGCCGCCGGCACCACCGCTGCAACCGATCTACCAACAACCTGCCGCCGAACCTGTGGCGCCGCGTCCCGCAGCACCCAGTACTCCCATCGGTCATCCACCTTCGCCGCCGCGCCGCCCAGCTGAGCCGGCATATGTATCGCAGCCTCGGAAGTCGACGATCCCGTTGGTGGGCGGAGCGCTGCTCTTGCTTGGGTTGGTGGTGCTGGCGTTTGTTATCAGTGGTGCGTTCAACGGCGATCCCGAAACCGACACGGCCGATGGCACGATTGACGAGAGCGGCGAGGGTGACGGCGACGACAGCGGCGCGCCGGTCGATTCCTCCAACCCCACCGATCCAGATGGTGAGTCCACCGCCACCACGTTGCCCGGTGCGGCTGCGGTCGAGATTCCGGAAGGCTTCGTGCTCTACGAGGGCGGGTGTTTTGCCGCGGCGGTTCCCGAGACCTGGACGATCACCGAAGATAATGGCTTCCGAAGCTATGGCCGGCGGACCGCGTGGAGTCGAGGCGGCGAAGAGCTCTTCGTCGATACCTCGCCCCTTCGTGATGCCACGGTTACCGGACGGCAGGCAGCCGACGAGCAGTTGCAAAACCGCAGTACGGCAACGTCGGGGCTCATCGAAGAGTCGGGCCGCGACGATATGTGGAGCTACACCTACACCCGGTCGGGTACTCCGTCGATCGCTATCTACTTTGTCGAGGAACGGGGCTTTGGCATCGTTGGATCCTCCAACGAAAGCCCCGACGAAGTGATGGAAGAAGCCCGAGCTGTCGCGGCATCGATCGAGGTGACAAACCCCGACTGCTAACCAGCTAACCAGCGTTAGTCGTCGTCGGGCTTCTTGTTATTCTTCGCTCGACTTGGGGCAACCCGCGGTGGCTCGTTGGGCTGCTTGGGGTACACGGGCGGCCACGGAGCATCCATGAGTCCAGCCGCCATATCGGCGTCGTGCATGGCAAGCAGGGGGCCAAGGTCCTGAGGAGCGTCGTTCATTGATGCCCACGGGTTGCCGTTGGCATCGACCCGAGCTGGAACGGTCTCGATGGTGAGTTCGTCGGGTTGCACGGTGTCGACCTCGTCCCATTCGATCGGTGTCGAAACCTGTGCGCCCACCCGCGCCCGTACCGCCCAGGCACCAAACACTGTTTTGTGCGGACAGTTTTGGTTGAAGTCCACAAACACCCGCTCGCCCCGCTCTTCCTTCCACCACTTGGCGGTGAGAAGGTCGGGGTAACGACGCTCGAGCTCGCGGGCCATGGCAACCGCCCCAAAGCGAACCTGGTAGCTGTCCCACTGGGGGAGGAGCCGAACGTAAATATGGAGACCACGAGACCCGCTGGTCTTGACGAACGAGGTGATATCCAGCTCGGCAAAAAACTCCCGCACCAGCTGTGCGGCCTTGCGAATATCGTCGAACGACACGCCGGGTGACGGGTCGAGATCGATCCGCAGTTCGTCGGTAACCTCAGGCGTGGCTGCCTTGTAGGGCCACGGATGGATAGGAATCGTTCCCATATTGACCGCCCAAACCACGTGCGCCATGTCGGCCACAACCAGGGCGTTCGAGTCGGTGCCATTGGGGGTACTTACCGTGGTGGTCTCGAGCCACTCGGGGGCACCCTTTGGGGTTCGCTTCTGAAAGAACGACTTTCCACTGGCACCGTCGGGAAATCGTTGAAGCAGAATCGGGCGCCCCTGCGTTGCGGCCAGGAACGGCTCGCCAACCGCAAGGTAGTAGTCGATGAGGTCGAGCTTGGTTTCGCCCCGCTTGGTGAAGAACACCTTGTCGGGGCTGGTGACGCGAACGTCCCGACCGTCGACATCGAGGTTGAGAACAACCTTTCCCTTATCGCTCGGCACTACCGACGCCCTTTCGCGTCTTAGTGTTTGACTAGGAAAATCTCGAGGGACAGCTGATCGCCGTCGACGCTGCCCGAGGCCACACCAACGGCGCCATTGAGATGGGCGAAGGTCTCCGAGGCGGTCTGAAAGTACAGCGTTTCGATAATGCCATCGGGCGTCTGTCGGCCCGTCGCCTCGTAGCTGACGATGTCGTCGCCTTCACCCATCGATGCCCGAATGAAAAGCTCGGCAATACCGTCGCCGCGGACGGTGACATAGTCGATGCCGCTAACCGGCCATTCGCCTTCCCAGTGCTCCGACGTGATGGTGCCGGCGAAGTGGGCATCGAGACGAAGACCAGCAGGCATCTTTCCCTGCATCTTGAAGTCGAGCGTGCCCGTCATGTTTGCGAACGGTTCGAGAGTTGGCATCGTGAAATTCCCCTTGCTGGTTCCGAAGCGGTTGTTCGGTCTGGCAGACGACGCTAGCTGCTTCGGACCGATGCACGAAAGGTGGTGCCGGTTCCCGTGAGTTGGTAGGCGCCGTCTGCTTTCGCGACGAAGCCGACTTCGCCCTGTGACAGCACTAAGGATGAGTCTTGGCCAGCGAGGGTGGCAGTACCGGTTTCGACGATGACGATCTCGGCGCTGACCGGCTCGATCGATACCGGTGTATCGGACAACTCATAGCGACTGAGGCTGAACTCATCGACCGCCGAAACAAACGTGTGCGCCGAACCGGTGGCTCGTTGAATCGGCGGATCGACTGGGGTGCAGTCGACCACCGACAAGAGCTCTTCAACATCGATGTGCTTTGGGGTGCAACCACCGCGCACCACGTTGTCGCTGTTGGCCATCAGCTCCAT
>CALJDK010000090.1 GCA_938023735.1 uncultured Acidimicrobiales bacterium | reverse complement strand
AGTGCCACGCCAACCGGCGTGGCACTTCGTGGTTTTGGGCGTTTCCAGCTACGTTCTCGACGATGAGTAACTCGGCCGATCGAACCGCCACGTTGTTGACCAATCTCTACCCGCGGCGAGCGGCTGGGCAGAGCAGGAGTCTCGATGGTACGTGGCGTGCCATCCTTGACCCCTACGAGCTGGGCCACGTCGAACTTCTTGGTGCCTACTTTCAGGATAGAAAGCCTGCGGGGCCGTCGGACCGGGTCGAGTATGACTTCGACACGGCGATGGAGCTTGAGGTTCCCGGCGATTGGAACACCCAGCGTCCCGAACTGCTCTACTACGAAGGCAGCCTGTGGTACCGGCGTCGGCTCGTGATCGAAGCCAATGAACAGGCGGGAACCCGAACCTTTCTGCATTTCGGGGCGGCCAACCACACCACCCGTGTGTATCTCGATGGTGAGCAGCTCGCGACCCATGTGGGCGGTTTTGGGCCGTTTTCCGTGGAGGTAACCGGACGGGTTGGGGCCGGCGATCACTCGCTCGTCGTGATGGTGAACAACCGCCGCGAACGCGACCGGGTTCCGGCGATGAACACCGATTGGTGGAACTTCGGGGGAATCACGCGGTCAGTCGAACTGGTGACGGTTCCGGAGGTGTTTCTTCGTGACGCGTGGATCACGATGGCCGCCGATGGGCGGATCGTTGGGGGAGTGACCGTCGACGCGTCTGGCGGTGACCTGATCGAGGTGGCGATTGCGATTCCTGATTCAGGTATCTCGGTCCTGAAATCGGTACGACCGGGCGAACCATCGACCTTCGATGTTGCTACCGCCGAAGAAGCGGAAGGCATTGAGCGTTGGAGTCCAGCCAACCCGACGTTGCACGACGTCACGTTCGGGTGTGGCGATGATGCGGTGGCTGACCAGGTGGGGTTCCGCACCGTGCAGGTGGACGGCACCCAGATTCTCATCAACGGTGCGCCAACATGGCTGGCGGGAATCGCCATTCATGGCGAAGGCCCATCGGGTGGAAAGCGGGCACATGGCGATGACGATGCCCGGGAGCTTCTGGGTTGGGCGTCAGACTTGGGCGCCAATTTTGTTCGTCTCGGCCACTACCAGCACGACGAGGCGATGCTGCGCGAGGCCGACCGTCGCGGTCTGCTCGCCTGGTGTGAGTTGCCCGTGTATTGGGGAATCGACTTCGCCAACGATGTGGTGCTGACCAACGCGAAGCAGCAGGCTGACGAGTTGGTGATCCGGGACCGAAGTCGAGCCAGCGCAATCCTGTGGTCGGCAGCGAATGAGACCATTCCTGGCGAGGCACGAACCAACTTTCTGGCTTCGCTGGTTGCCCATATCCGTGACCTTGATCCGACCCGTCTGGCCACGGCCGCGCTGTTCACTGTGCCCACGGAGTCGACACAGCATCAAGTCGATGATGAGCTCGGCGAGCATGTCGATGTTATCGGCATCAACCAGTATGCGGGTTGGTATTACGGCGAACGAGACGGCCTTGCGGAGACTACCTGGACCTCGAAGTTCGGGAAGCCGATGATTTTCACCGAGCTGGGCGCTGGCGCTAAGGCGGGGCATCACGGCTCCCCGGACGAGATCTGGACCGAAGAGTTTCAAGAGGCGGTGTATGCCGCCCAAATCGAGATGATCGACCGCCAAGAGGAGGTGGCCGGAATGTCTCCGTGGATCTTGAAAGATTTCCGGTCTCCGGTACGGGTGCTCATGGGGATTCAGGACGGGTATAACCGCAAGGGCGTGGTGAGCGAGGAAGGAGAGAGAAAGTTGGCATTCGACACTTTGCGTAGGTTCTACGAAGCAAAGCAGTAGAGTTTTTCTTCAGCCGAGTGCTTTCGACGACCAAAGCAGTGCGCTACGGTTCGTTGAAAGTCGAAAGAGTTTTCGACATAACTAGATGCGAGCGGACGCGGCTGTCCGGTCCCAGTCCTTGAGGGGAAACATGAAACTCACCATCCGTGCCTGCCTTGCAGGTTTTCTTGTCGCAGTGATCGGTCTCTTTGGCGCCTCGCCAGCGATCGCTCAGGACGGTCCGACTCTCACCGTCGATCCCGTTGCGGCCGCTGGCGAAAACACCGTTGTTATCAACGGCTCCGGTTTCCCGGCCGATCTGGCCGGATTCCTTTTCCCCTGCGCCGGAAGCGAGACTGCTGCCGACTGGATCGCAGCTGACCCCGGCACCAAGCAAGCGTCCTGCGATATCGGTGCGCTGACGCCGGTGACCGCTGACGCCGACGGCAACTTCTCGGCCGAACTTACTGTTGATGTTCCTGAGAACGGGCTTGTCATCGGTATGGGCGACGCTGCCCAGACCATCTCCACGGCCGTCGACATTGTCGTTGGTTCCGCTGATGCTGGTGCTGACGAAGCTCCGGCTGAAGAAGAGGCTCCCGCAGAAGACGCTGAACCTGCGGCTGAGTCGGGCGATCTGGCCAAGACCGGCGTCGAGACCCCCATCATGGTCGGCCTCGGTATTGCCCTTCTTGGAGTCGGCGTCGGTGCAACCCGCGCCGGACGTCGTCTCGGCGACCGCTAGCCCAATCAAAATCTAGAACTTCGAAGAATGGGGCGCTGCGCATGCGGCGCCCCATTCTCGCGCCCGAACTCTCCTGTACGCGCGCAAATACCTTGTAACGAGGTACGAAACTCACCCGGGTGCCTGGAACCTTTTGAGCCTGGCGTGCCAGGCACCGAATGTGGGGGCTGGGTACTGGCGACCCAAAACAGTGTTGCGAACTGGCGGATTGCCTATCTTTTCTGCACATTTGGACTTTTGTACCTGGCACCGAAGTGGGTGTTTGGTGCCAGGTACTGTTCGCCCTCCTGGTACCTGTCAGCGCCGAGCGCTGTCCGGCGATTGGCCATTCCTCTGTTTTGGGGATGGGGGATTTTCTTCTGGAGCGAGGACGGGGCGAGAAACTCCGTACGTGAGGAGGTCCGTCAAGGACTGACGAACGGCGTAGGCCTGGTGGGAATCGAACCCACGACCGAGCGATTATGAGTCGCCTGCTCTAACCACTGAGCTACAGGCCCCTACGGGCAACACCAGGTTGCGGTGCTACTGATCGTTGTTTGCGGTTCTGACTCTACCGCTGTCCTACAGTTCGCCGAGCCACGCGGGAGCCCGATCGAGCAGAAAGTCGCTGACGCTATAGCAGCGGTCGAGCACGTCGCAGAGCTGTTCCTGGGCCATATAGATCCGAGCCAGCGAGACCTGCACCTGCGAAATGATGTGCAGTGAACGCTGCGGAGCATCGGTGACGGCCGCAAAGGAGTCGACGGCCGATATCTCTAGCGGCAACTCGGTGCCGCCCTGGCCGGCGAGTTCGGTGGCCAGAACCAGCAGGTCTGGTCCGGTGGGCAACGGCGGAAGAGCCCAGGTGAAGGTAACCGGCAAGGTGAGATCGTCACTGGGCTCATCGTCGATATTGAGCGCAACAACTTCGTCTTCAAACGCCAAAATCGTTCGCGGATCGACTTCGACGGCTAGGTGAAGATCGAGCGGGCCGCCACAGGCGTGCTCGGGGTGAAGGTCGACCTCCCACGCTTGGCGCATGGAATAGGTCTCGACAAAGTGCCGCTCGTCATGCACATGAAACCGGTGATCGACCGCGTGATCCTTGAGATCAGCGATGAAACCCGCAATATCGATAATCGCCAAAAGAACTCTCCAAGTCGAGGCCCCAAAATCCTCCCATTTTTCTCGTCAATAGCGGTACTCGGGCCAAGCCAATCCAAATTGATGAGCACATGCCGCGCCCAGCTAGAGAATTGCTGGTGAACTGGGACCATGGATCCTCGCGATGTTCTCGACACTCTTATCTGGGCTGCCGATGCCGGGCAGTCAGCAATGAATGCAGTCGGCGACTGGGGACTCTCGGGCAAGCGAGCCACGCAATACAACAGCGACGTCGCCGCTGACGAAGCAATCTTGGAGATCTTGGTGGGCGAGGGGTTCGGGGTTCTGAGCGAAGAGACCGGTCGGATCCATGAGGACCGGGCGCTCACCGCAGTCGTTGACCCACTCGACGGGTCGACCAACGCTCATCGTGGTATGCCCTGGTATGCCACGAGTATCGCCGTTGTCGACGACGATGGTCTGCTGGCCTCGCTGGTGGTGAACCACGTGTCGGGCGACTCCTTCTCGGCGATGCGCGGTGCCGGAGCCTTCTGCAATGAGATGCCTCTTGTTCGAGCCGAGGCTCCGCACTTGAACGACGCAATCGTCGCCCTCTCAGGGCTGCCCACCCATAACTATGGCTGGGGCCAGTTTCGATGCTTCGGCGCACTGGCGCTCGACCTGACGGGAGTGGCCCGAGGAACCTTCGACGGCTACGTCGACTGTTCGACCGACGCCCACGGGGTGTGGGACTACCTTGGCGCACTCCATGTGTGCCGCGAACTCGATATTCCGGTGGTCGATGCATTAGGTCGTGAATTGGTGGTGCTCGACTACGACGTCCGACGAACTCCAGTGGCTGGCCTGAGTCAGGCCCTGCTTGACGAGCTTCTTGCACAACGCTCCACCGGTTCAACGAACGGACAAACCGGCTGAACCGTATGCCGATAGGGTTAGCCCCGATGCGCGCCCCCCGCTACTACGCCCTCCGAGCTCTTGGTCTTCTGCCCGAAGAGTTTCGACGATCGCTTGTGAACGCCGTGGCCCCGTCGTACATTCTCGGCGCGATGTGTTGGCTCGAGGACGACGACGGCCGAGTACTTCTGGTGAAGAACACCTACCGAGACCAATGGGTCTTTCCTGGCGGGCTGGTCGACAAAGGCGAAACGCCCCACGATGCCGCGATCCGGGAACTGCACGAAGAAACCAAGCTCGACATCACCCTGCTCACGGCACCCGTTATCACCGTCGACCCCACCCTGCGCCGGATCGAATTTACCTACAAGGCCGAGCTCGCCAACGGCGTGACTCCGGACGACTGCACGATCGATTTCGTTGAGATCGTCGACGCCAAATGGTTCCGCCCCGAAGAGCTTCCCTCTATCGACCACGAGTACGACGGCCTGGCCATCGCGATGGCGCAAGCCGGTGATTCGTCACAATTGTTGTATGCAACGTGGGCCAATGATGAGCGAATCCTCACACCAGCGCTAAGATGATATCTCCGGTTGCACCAGCTTCGGCTAGTGGATCCACCCGGGCGTTTAGCTCAGTTGGCTAGAGCATCTCGTTTACACCGAGAGGGTCGGGGGTTCAAGTCCCTCAACGCCCACGGCGGTTTCAGGCCTAGCGGCCTGAAGCCCTTGGCGAGTTTGCTGCGCAAACTCCTGGTTCTTGGCCCTTCCGGGGTTCGAGAGCTGTCCCACAAGGACCACGTCGTTCGCGCCGCTCACTTGCGGAGTTTTCGATCTCGCTTCGCTCGGATCGAAAACCTCCAGTGGGTGTGAGAGCCGTCTCGCCAAGCCCCTATCACCGCCTTTCTTCTGGGCGTGATGCGGTAGCGTCCTGACATGGCTAGCGACGAACAGCTTCGTGGCGCTATGGCGTCGACTATGACTGGCTTCGCTGCCGTGGTGGCGAAGCTTAAGCCGGAACACTGGGATCTTCCGACGCCATGTACGGGATGGTCGGTCTTTGATGTTGTCGATCACGTCGTGGCTGGTGAACGATTCACGGCGGCTACCTTGAGCGGAGCTTCGCTGGCCGAAGCCTCCGAGGCCCAGGTCGGCATCGATACGCAGAATCCCGACGTGGTGGGTCAGGTGAAAGAAGCAGCGGCGGAAGTGCTGGGGGCGTTCGACGGGTCTCTGGATCGGATCATCGAGCACCGGGTCGGCCCGGTGGCCGCTCGACGAGTTCTGGGCTTCCGAATCATCGACCAGCTTGGCCACACGTGGGACCTCGCTACCGCCATTGGTGATTCTGTCGCTCTCGATCCTGACGCCCTGGCAGTTGGAGTCGAGGTCGCACGTGCAGAACGGATCACCCTTGAACAATCGCCGAACTTCGTGACGCTGCCGAAACAGCAAGGCGCAGAACACGAGCTGCAGGCAACGTTCCTGCACGCCATCGGGAGGACGGCCTAGGGCGCCTGGACTCCGGGATCGGGTAGCAGAGGTACAGCGGGGCCGGTGCTTTTACCGAGCAATGTTGCGCGGCCCAGCGAATCGGTGCCGAATCGGTCGCGTAGCGCATCGATGGCCGAGTCGAGCTGTGGTGATGCGCGTTGGTCGAACGGCAGCGACTGCTGGACGGCGTCGGCCGAGCAGAGGTTGCCAATGGTGAGTCCGAGCAACGTGAGCTTGCGACTTTCTATCTCGTCGCGGCGCTGACGAAGCAATACTCGGGCGGCATCGAGTACGACTGCTGTCGAGGCGGTGGCGTCGGGAAGCGTGTGCGACCTGGTGTCGCGAGTGAAATCGCCAAACCGAAATCGGAGGGTCACGGTTCGGCCCACCCGGTTTCCGTCGCGCAGTCGGCGACTGACGCCATCGACCAGGCCCAACAGAATCGCCTCAAGTTCCTCGAAGGTGCGAGTGCGTGAACCGAGCGCTCGCTGGGAGCCAACCGACGACCGGCGCTTGCCGGTAACAACCTGACGCTGATCGCGGTTGTGGGCTAGCGCATGGAGCTTGTGTCCCGCCGCCTTCCCGGTGAGCGAGCACAGGGTTTGAAGGTCGATGCCAGCAACTTCGCCGACGGTGGTGATGCCCTTCTCAGCCAGCTTGGCTGATGTCTTGGCGCCGACGCCCCAAAGTGCCCGAACCGGCAGCGGATGCAAAAAGTTGAGCTCGCCAGCGGGTTCTACCACCAGCAAGCCATCGGGCTTGCAAGCGCCACTGGCGACCTTGGCGAGAAACTTGGTGCGCGCCACGCCCACGGAGATGTTAAGACCCACCTGGGCGCGCACCTGTTCGCGAAGTTGGGTTGCTATGTAGGTGGGCGTGCCGGTGATTCGTCGCAAGCCCGAAACATCGAGGAACGCCTCGTCGACCGAGATCGGCTCGACGAGGGGAGTGGTGTTGTCAAAGATCGCAAACACCTGGCGGCTGGCCTCGGTGTAGGCATCGATACGAGGATCGACGAAGATGAGATCGGGGCACAGGCGCCGAGCCTCGCGGCTGTTCATTGCCGTACGGACACCGCGGGCACGAGCTTCGTACGAGGCCGCAAGAATGACACCGCCTCCGACCGCCATTGCCTTGCCGCGGAGACGTGGATTATCTCGCTGTTCTACCGATGCGTAGAACGCATCGAGGTCGGCGTGCATGATGGACGCAGACGGCTCTGCTGGAAGGACTGCATTAACTGGCATCGAACACACGTTCGAAACCTAGCAGCAGTGAGTGGCACCGCGAAAGGCGTTGTTTGCTCAGTCCTTCTTGGATGCGGGAGTGTTCGCCCCGAGCTTGGAAATGACGGCAACGCCACCGAGGATCAGCACAATGCCGGCCAGCAGCATAAGGGCAAGTGGAACGCTGTTGGGTTGTGCTTCGACCACCGGAGTGGCGGATGCATCGCCCGCGTCATTGCCCACCCCGTCGCCAGCGCGGTCCGAGGACTCGGTGTCCGAGTTGTCGGAACTCGGGAAAGATTCATCGGAATCGTCAGCAAAGGCCAGTTCGTCGGGCTGTTCACCGATCTCTGGGCTGGTGTCGACAAAGGGCGTCCAATCGTCGGGCACGGTTAGTGATTCTTCGTTTGCGGCCTCGGTCGACGAGGCACCTGCGTTTGCCCCGGCTCCAGAAACCGTTGTCGAGCGGCTTGTCGAAGGCTCAGCCGTGCGTCCCGAGGGGACGGTTGGAGTCGTGGGTCGAGTGGTGGTTGTTGGGCCGACCGTGGTGGTAGTGGGTGCAACCGTGGTGGTTGTGGGCGCCACGGTAGTCGTTGTGGTTTGAGCCGCATCGGCTGGAATGATGCCAACAATCCTGGTGCCAGCCTCTTCGTCAAGACGCTGCTGAAGCGGCGCCTCGGTAGTGGTGGTTGCCGGGGGCACCGTGGTGGTTGTGGGCGCCTCGGTGGTAGTGGTTGGCGCTTCGCTCGTCGCCGGTGATGCCGTGGTCGGAGGCACGGTTGTTATTGGTGAGATGGTCGACGGCACGACGGTTGTTGGTGAGACCGTTGTTGGTGAGACCGTTGTTGGCGCGGCAGTTGTTGGTGAGACGGTCGATGGCGGTGTCGTTGTTGTGGTGGTGTTTGGCGGGGCGATCCCGGGAACTGCGGTTACCGGTGGTGCCGGCAGCGTCGTCGTGGTTGTTGATGTTGTGGTGGGCGCGGCTGTCGTGGTGACCGGTGCCGCGGTCGTAGTTGGCGCCGCAGTGGTAGCTGTGGTTGTAGTTGGGGGATTGGTCGTCGGCGTTGCGGTGGTCGTTGGTGCGGCGGTCGTGGATGGAGCGTTGGTGGTCGTGGTCGGAGCCACCGTGGTCGTCGTCGTGGTGGTGGTCGGTGCTGGGGTGGTCGGCGCTGCGGTGGTCGGCGCTGGGGTGGTCGTTGTGGGAGCGGCGGTCGTGGACGGCGCCGCAGTGGTCGTTGGTGCCGCGGTCGTGGTGGTAGACGTTGTCGTCGTGGTGGTGGTCGGTGCTGCGGTGGTCGTTGTGGTAGTCGGCGGCGCGGTCGTGGTGGTCGTCGATTCAGGGTTCTGGTTCGGCCAGGCGGCCCACGGCTTGTTGGCAAGGTGGCCTTGGACAACGCCGATGTAGTGGCCGCTGCCGGTGTACCAATCGCCCGAGAACCATCGACCGATGCAACCCCACAGGTCGCCGGCTGCATAGTCAGAACCCAGCCAAGTTTCGATGCCCTCAAAGCAGAGCCGGCGAATCGCCAACGTGTAGTCGACATTGAATGCAGTGGAGATGTGAGCGTTCGGCCATGTTCCCGGATGGGTCGCCGGAATATCGGCGCCTTTTACCTGAAGGATTCCGACGCTTTCGCAGCCGTTGAATCCAAACTGGGTTTCGTGTTGGCGGTTGCAGTCGCCTTGGAAGTTCTGTCGCCAGGTCGACTCGGCGTAGGCCTGGGCCCGCACGTCGTTCTCGTCGAAGCCCCATTTGCAGGCGCCCCATCGAAGGATCTCGTCGGTGGTGCCGGTAAAGTTTCCGTCGACTCGTGCTTCGATGCCCGTATCCCATTCGCCGATGTAGGAGCCCGACAGCTGACTGCCGACGCGATTGTTCTCGGGCGTGTTGGCCGCAACCGGCTCCCACGGATCGTTTGCACTACGTACCCGCCGGGAGCACTCGTCGCCCGAGGGGAGGTCGGCGCCGGGGGCAAGAGTCTGAAACTCGGTGGCGTTGCCCTGGAGCAGACGGGCGCCGAGTTCGAAGCCCACGCCATCGAAGTCGTCGAGCGAAGATCCTTGGTCGCCACTTGTTGAATGGTCGGCCGTGCTGAGCGCATATCGCTGGTCGACATCGGACGCTCCAGTCGAGCAAGCCGCCACCAACAACGTGAAGATCGCGGCAAAGGCCAGCGACCGAAGAGCTACGTTCTTCGGTCGACTGTTGGCGTGACTGTTCGATGTACGGCGAGGGCGCTCGGTAAAAGGATGGCGGTCCATCCAAATCCGTCGGCATCACAACACGGCCGATAAGCGACAGCGACCAGACCACGACCGTCATCGTTTCCCGAACGGCTATGGCCGTGAAAGGCGCGAATATCACGAGAGTTAGTGGGACGGAACAGGACGCGCCACCCCGGTAAAATCTCGCTCGTTCCTGCAATTGCAGTGGTCCTGTGTCGAAGCGCTTCAACCTGGACAGAGATCGCCGGTGCCGAACCTCAGACCGTAGGAGGGCCAAAAATAGGCCGAATGGCCTATGCGATTACGCGGCAATAGGAGGCAACGGCAGCTTGCCTGCCGAGTAGCTAGTCGAAGGGAAGGTCGAGCAGCTTGATGGCGTTGCCGCGGGCCAACTTGTAGACCACGTCGTCATCGAGATGGCCAAAGAGTCGCTGGGCGGTTTCACGCGAATGCGGGAACGTGCCGTCGGAGTGAGGGTAGTCCGTCTCGAATAGCACGTTGTCGACACCTACCTCATCGAGGAGTTTCATCCCGGCGGTGTCTTTGAAGAAGCAGCTGTAGATCTGGCGGTGGTAGTAGAACGAGGGCTTCTCGGGGAGACGGTCTTCGCCTTGGGCCCACATGTGCGTGCTGTAGTTATCGTCGGCCCGCTCGAGGTAGTACGGGATCCAGCCGATCTGGCTCTCGGCATACATCAGCTTGAGTTCGGGGAACCGAACCAGCACACCCGAGAACAGAAAATCGATCATCGAAGCTGCACTGTTGGCAGAGATCATCGCGGCGGTAACGATGGTGGGGCAGTCGTCGGCCGGGCGGACGGTTTTGGTTCCTGATCCGATGTGCATGCACACCACGGTGCCGGTTTCGGCGCACGCCTGGAAGAACACGTCCCAGTAGCCGGTGTGAATTGAGGGCAACCCCAACCACGCTGGCAGCTCAGAGAACGCAACGGCCTTGACGCCGCGTGCGGCATTGCGCCGAATTTCGGCAGCGGCGAGTTCGGCATCCCACAACGGAACGAGGCACAGCGGGATCAGGCGGCCATCGGAGTCGCCGCACCACTCGTCGACCATCCAGTCGTTGAACGCCTCGACGCAGAGCTTTGACAGCTCCATATTTTTGCGCTCGGCAAAGAGCTGCCCGCAAAAGCGCGGATAGTTGGGGAAGCACAGTGATGCCTCGACGTGGTTGTCGTCCATGTCGGCAAGTCGGGCTTTGGGTTCGTAACACCCGGGGCGAATGTCTTCGTAGGTGACACCTTGCATGGTGACCTCTTCGGGAGGTCGTCCGGCGCAGGCGATCATCTCTTTGATCTGGTAGCGGTGGTCTTCGTAGTGCCACCAGGCTGCCATCTCGTCGCCGGTTCCCGGGGTCTCGACCCACGCGCCGTCGACCAGTTTCATCTCGCCCTTGGGAGCGTAAACAATACGGGGGCCTTCGTCGACGTACTTGGCGGGGAGTCGGTCGGCCCAGACGTGAGGTGGTTCTACAACGTGATCGTCGACGCTGATGATCTTTGGAAAGTCAACGATTGTGTCCGAGTCGCTCATACGCCCACCATATCTGACGGGTCGTCAGATTCGTAGCGTAAGGGGCACTATTCGCCGGTGGCATCAGTGGGGCCGTCGGAAGTATTGGCCGGGTCGGCGCCGCCTTCTGCGTCGGTGTCGTTTGCCTTGGCTGCCAGGATGTCGTCGACGGTGAGCCGCTCTCCACCACCGGGGGTTTTGAAGTCCTCGACTCGGCGTTCCTGGCGGGGAATCGGGTCGCCAGCGCGGATGCGGTCGCGTTCGCTGATGTGCAGGCTGGGTGGAAGCCGTCGGTCGAAGGATTCTTTGTAGGCGGCCTGCCCGCCTTCCACCTGATCCCAGAGCGCAGTGGTGCCGTAGCCGAGACGTCCGCTGAGATCACGTGCCGCAGTAGAGAGATCGCTTGACACGTGCTTGCGCCCCGCCTTGCGGGCCTTCCACTCCTCGACGAATTCGCTCCACCGGCCCATGCTCAACCTCTGCTGATTGTAGGTAGATTCGTTTTCAGCGTACCTGACGAGGAGCCCTGCGGATCGGCGGAATCAGCAGCTGCTGCCCGACGGGCGGTCGGGAATGCTCGGATCGATGACCTCGATGTGCACGTGTGGCCACGGCGGCGCCGCGGAGAATTCATCGACTTGTGATTCGAACGGCAGCACTCGCGCCTCAGGCGCCATCAGTGTGGTTCCTGCTTCAACCCGCTGACCGGCCGATACCTGCACATCGACGATGTGGAACACCTTGACCTCCCAACCTGGCCGGTCGTCGGGTTCGATGACCACGAAATCGTCGGCATGGTCGCAATAGAGCGTGTACGTTCCCGAGCGAAGCACGACGCCAGATACCGGCGAGAAGATGGGTGTGCTTGGGGCGACAGCAATATCGGCTGCGGTGCGCGAACCGGTGCCGCGGTCGCGGCTTTCCATGGTGAGTACCGGCGTTGGCGGCTCGGTCACGTCGATCTGTTGCGATCCGTCGTGGCTCGATTCGTGAAACCCGATGACGGCGACCTGCTGGGCTGGATAGCGGAGTGGGACATCGCCAGCGAAGCCGAATACCTCGAGTGCAGTTTCGGTGGGTCGGCCCAGCAGTGTTGTGGTGGTCGTCGTAGAGATCGTGGTTGGAGTGATCGTGGTTGGAGTGATCGTCGTCGGCGTAGTTGTGCTGGTCGACGGGGGAGAAGTGCTTGGCGCGACCGGCTCTGTTTCCGGTGCGAGCGCGACCACCGCCGAACCCTCCGCCGTTTGTTGGGTGCTGCCACAGGCGGTCGTCAACAAGGTGAGCGCTAAGGCGCCTGCCATGAGTCGTCCACAGGATTTCGGCATAACGTTCCGATCGGCATCTTCGGCCCCACGTCGCGCGGTAGCGGGAATCAGCTTCAACGGTACTCAAGTGGAGATGCCAGCCGAAGGCGCGGGTTGGCCACTACGGTTCCACAAGGATGATGGCAACATCGAGGGGGCGACAAGCGCTCGAGGGCGTTACCGGCGAGATTACCGACGACGACGTGCGGGCCGCCGCAGTTATCGCCACCATGCTCGGGGTGCTCATCGCCAATCGGTATCTGGGCTCACTCAACGACACCAGGTGGGTCTCTTCAACGCTCGATGGAATTGGTCTCGATGGTCCGGCCGCCTGGTGGCGTTCGATCACCGATGGGTTCCGGCACAAGGACTTCAACCGGAAGGCGTACTTCGCTACCTTTCGGATCTTTGTGTACCTCGTGCCAGCGCTCATCGTTGCCCGAACAGTCCTTCGCGTGCCCATGTCGACGCTCGGCTGGCGAGTCAGTACACGGCATGCCGGAATCTATGGGGTCCTCTACGTGGCCATGCTGCCGCTGGTGCTGGTCGCCTCTCGGCTCGACTCGTTCCGAGCCGTGTACCCGTTCTATTCGCCTAACTTCTGGGAGTCGGCTTGGCCGTGGTTTGTGGTTTGGGAAGCGCTGTACTTTCTGCACTTCATCGGGCTCGAACTGTTCTTTCGGGGCTTCGTGATTCACGGTCTCGAACCCTCGTTCGGGAAGATGGCCGTGGTCATCGCCGTCATTCCCTACGTCATGATCCACTTCTCGAAACCGTTGCCGGAAGCGATCGGGTCAATCGTGGCCGGGCTTGTTCTCGGGGTTCTGTCGCTTCGTTCGGGTTCAGCGTTCTGGGGTGGAGTGCTCCATTTTGGCGTTGCTCTGACGATGGACCTTCTCACGTACTAGCTCACCCCGACGCGCCAAGGAACCCACGTGTGAACGATTCCGAATACCATTTTTCGTAACCAGTTCGTCATATTTGTCAGAATGTGATTACGGTGTATTTTCTTCCGCACTTCCCCCCTAACCCTGCCCCATATTCGTTCCCGTTTGCTTACCCCGAGGCAACTCTGTGAACTTCACTTCCGCCACCACGTTCCCCACCCCAGCACGCGCACTCGTCGCCATTACCGTGCTGTCGCTCTTTGCATCGATTCTGTCGATTGCATCGGTTGTCGATCCCGCGCAAGCAGTGCCTCTCGGTAGCCCTTTAACTGCGGGGTCGGCTTTTGCCGAGACCGATGTTCCCGTTGTCGGCACTTCCAACGGGAAACTCCCGGTGTACGACACCGCCTGGGAACTTCCGATGCTGGCGACCTTCGAAGAGATCGAGACCTACTTCAATCACCTTGAAGAGGTTGGGTTCACCGGCACTTGGGTTTCGTTCTTCGACCTTCTCCAGGCCAACATCAACCAGCGCAGCCCTGAAGGCGACCTGGCAGCCACCATCGATGGCAGCGGATTCTTCGTGTTGAATCCCAACTACCTCAACCGGGTCGAACGGATTCTCGACATGGCGTACGAGCGCGATCTCACCGTGAGTATCGTCCCGATCTGGGCTGCCGTGTACGTCAACGGTCGCGGTAACCAATGCAACGCCCCGAACAGTGGTCCGTTGTTCGATTGGAACGCGTACGGCCTTGGTCGTCAGTTGGCCGAGCGCTTCGGCGGACACCCTGCTGTGGGTCACTGGATCATGGGAGGCGATAACTATTGCGGCTACGAAAACGTCGAGATCTGGCGTCAGCTTTCTTACGGTCTCGCCGACTACGGAGCCCACCAGCCGACCACGTATCACTCGCCCGCTATTCAGAACCGCCAGAAGGACAACCTCTGGGAGTCATGGCTTGACTTCGCTGCACCCCAGACCGGGCACTGCCAGAATCACGAAGACACCAAGGCCCAGCTGAAGCAGGTCGTACAGGCCACCGACAAACCGGTGCTTGCCGGCGAGCTTCGCTACGAGGGAATCCAGCCTGCGTGGAACTGTCCCCAGCATGGTCCAGGCCGACCGGTAACCGCCCAAGATGTCGAGAACGATGTTCGACACGCTCTAGCTAGCGGCGTGTCAGGAATCTTGTTTGGACACAACGAACGCTGGCAATGGGGCCTCGGGCTCCACGGATCACACGGCGGCGGCGGAGGTACAGCCCTTGCGTCGCTCGGTTCGCCCGGCGAGCAACGCATGCTGGCGGCGCTTGGAATTCAGCGTCAGTCCCAGGTCTGTGATGCGAAGCTCAAGCGAGCCGATGTCAAAGCCGCTCGTGAGGCCATCGCCGCCCGAAACTTTGCCAATAAGATGTGGCAGGAAATGAAAGCAGCGAAGAAGCGGGCCAACCGACTCCAGGCTGCAGCGACCAAGGCCGTCAATGACGCTGCCGAGGCGAAGAAGGGCGAGAAAGCGGCGGCCCGTAAGCGAGCCGAGAAGAAGAGAGAGGCAGCCGTCGAAGCGAACCGTCAGGCTTCCGTTGCCGAAAATGTCGCGAAGCGAGCGGCCGCAAAGTCGAAGAAGAAGGCTGCGGCTGCCCGTCGGGCAAAGGACCGTCTGCATAAATCTTGCTAAAGCCCGGGTGGAGCGGGTTTGGGTTGAAGTGGTAGAACGGCAGTTCCCCCACCCCAAAAAGTTCCATGCACCATCCTGTACCCACCACACCATGGGTTGCGGTTGTGCTTACCGGGTTTCTGCTCCTCCTTGGGCTCCAACCTGCGGTCGCCCAGTCGTCCAATCCCAATCAAGCAGCGGCAGCGTCGCAGACGCTCGCGGTTTCGCCCGAAGGGCTCATTAGTCGGACGTCGTCGGGTGCACGCGCTGATGAGGTTGGTGCAACCGGTGGTTCGGTGTCGGCCGACGGCGAGGTCGTGGCCTTCGAGTCCGCGTCGGACAGTCTTGACCGGAGTGACTCTGGTAACGGGTTCAGCGACGTATTTGTTCGGGACCGAAAGCAACGCATAACAGCCGATGCCAGCAGGGCCTTCGACGGCGGCGACTCCGACGGCCACAGCTACGATGCCCGGCTTAGTGGAAATGGACGCTTCGTGGCATTTACCTCCGAAGCCTCCAACCTGATTCGCAACGACCGCAACGATGTCGCCGATGTTTTCGTTCACGATCTCGAGACTGGCGTGACCCGCTTGGCGAGCATCGATGACCGCGGTCGGCAACTCGATATCGCAAGCCGTCTAGTCGACATAAGCGACGACGGAACAACCGTGCTGTTGGCCACAGCTCCTTCGAACACCGATGTTGGTGAAAGTTCTGCGAACGTGGTCACTCTTCAAGCAGTTGACTGGGTCGTCGAAAACGTCGAGGTGGTTGGCGAGGCACTTGGCGCGATCGACGGACTGGTTCAGCCATCGGCGAGCCTCTCGGGCCCGGGCCACATCGTTGCGTTCGTCGCTGGCGAACCGCTCGATGACAACGATGACAGCGAGAACGAGAACGAGGACGACGGGATCGGGGATAGCGCGGATGTTGCCGTCTTTGTGAAGGGCCTCCGGGAATCTGGCGATGCGGGTCTTCGACGGGTCTCGGGTGCCGCCGAGGTCGGCGACGATGTACTACTCGCCGACGGTGGCAACATCGTCTTCTTCGTCGAAAGCTCTGCCGGGGACGGATGGAGCTTGGTTCGTGTCGACCTGCGCGACGACTCCCGCGAAATTGTCAGCATTGGCGACGATGGCGAACCCATGGGCGGGCTTTCCAAAGGTCTCACCTTCGGAGCCAACCGCTCCGGGTCGAGTGTGGCCTGGTCGACCGACGCGCCTGCGGGCGACGACCGGAATCAGCAATCCGATGTGTTCCAGCGAAGCTTCGACGACGGCGTCACCTATCGCGTTTCCGTCGAGCGTCATGGCTTCGAACTTGTCGGTCCCAGCATGCTCACTGCCACCATGCGTTCCATATCCGACGATGCGAAGGTGGTGGCTTTCACCTCCACCTCGGCCGAGCTCGTGCCCAACGACACCAACCGAGCGTCAGACGTATTCGTCGCCACCCCAGCATCAACATGCAACGACGAGTTCATCACGGTCTTCCTGGCTGCGGGTGAGTTGCCCACCGAACGCGACGACGTCATCCTCGGTAGTCGCCGTGGCGACTCCATCGATGCGGGTAATGGCAACGACGTCATCTGTGCCGGCGACGGAAACGACGTGATTCTCGGTGGGGGCGGCTCCGATCTCATCTTTGGTGAAGGCGGCAACGACATCATCGAGGGTGGCGACCAACGCGACGCCATCGATGGCGGTCCCGGAAACGACAAGCTGTACGGCGATGATGATCGCGACCAACTCATCGGTGGCAACGGCGCCGACCTTCTTGTAGGTGGCAATGGCCGCGACCGGCTGCTTGGCGGGTACGGGGTCGACCGGTTGCTGGGCGAGAAGGGCGCCGATCATCTCGACGGTGGTCCAGGAAACGATGAGCTTCTGGGCGGTGCATCGCGAGACAAGCTTCTCGGCCGAAACGGCGACGACATTCTCAAGGGTGGCGGCGGGAACGACACACTCAAGGCCGGCGCCGGTAGCGACGATCTCGACGGTGGCGATGGCAACGATCGTGTGAACGGCGGTCCGGGTTCCGATAGGTGTCGCCCCGACCCCGAGCTTCAAGATCGCCGTTCTAGCTGCGAACGGTCCTGACGCGCCCCTCAGTATCGGGCCTCGCTATCGCGCCTCGGTAGCCGACCTCGATGGTCCCCGGGTTCAGCTTGCCGGTTCGGGGAGCGGCAGATACGGAATGATCTGGGCCACCAGCACGGTGACCTCGGGGTTGCTTTCGCGAAGGCTCTCGATGACCTTCTCGATATCGGCGGCGATTTGGGCCGGCGAGAGGTCGCCAATAATGAGGTCGTTGGTGCCGATGTGTAGCGCAACGATGTCGGGGCGATAACCGGTAAGCCATTGCGCAAGTCCCTCGCCGCCGGCGGGGTCCCATTCGGATCCGTTGAGAAGCTCTTTGGCAGTCCAGCCAGTGTGGCCCTCGTGGTTGGTGTCGAAAGGCGTGTCGCCATCGGCGAGATTCGCGACATCGGTTCGGATCGGATATGAGTTTTGGCTTCCAACGAAATCGAACTGGTGCCCGGCTTCACGAAGGGACCGCCACAAGATGGTGCGGTAGTGGTTGTCGGTAATCGAGTCACCAAGCAACAGAACCTGCGGCTCTGCCTGGTCGCCGGAGCTTTCGAGGAATGGTTCAAGGGCGTTCGCCCAATTGCTTGCCAGCTTCAGCTCGCCCGAGTCGGTTGGATGTACCCCGTCGAAGGTGTCGTCGATAGCGTCGAAGCCACTGAACTGATCGACGGGTATCACGCGAGCATCGGTACGGTCGAGTCGCGCTGCGAGCGAAGCGATTTCGGTGTTGAGCTCTATGAGGTTTGGGGGAGCGTCAGATGGCTCCCACGTGGGTGTGTGTTCTTGGCTCGACGACGAACCAGTGCAGGCGCTTGCCAGGAGCCCCAGCATTGCGAAGAACGAGACGCTCAAAATCTTCCAAGAGGCCAGTCTCGACAAAGGGCCCAGTGTCTCCGAACCCCGTGGCACTGTGCTGGTTTGGAACTTCGCGAGCTTCACGACTCAAGCATGACAGTTCGCGTTCGGTCGATGCCCGTTACGAGGCAATAATTCCGTGGCAGAAGTCACGGTATTCTGACCCGACTACTTCTACGTAAACGTCTACATTGGGTCCATACCAGCCCAAAGGGTTGAGCGCCGAGATCGAGATCCCCCTCTTCGATCCGGCCAGTCACAAGCTCCGCTGCATTCCCCCCGCAGCGGAGCTTGTCTAATTTTCGGCCAAGTTGCCGGCGGGTCAGGAGGGGCGCAAAAAGAGCTGTCGGAGTGCCCACGACCGTTCCCCCTGTCGATGCCCTGGGCGCTCCGACCGGTTCATTGTGCCAGAATCGTGACGGAAAGCACTAGGTAATTCGCTGGTTCCGTCTGTTTTTCGAACGGCTTGCATACGAACTTGGGGAAAGTGGCCCCGTTTGAGGGCTTCTTTTTACTGCCGCCACTTCAGCCATTTTGCGAACTAGATTTATTCCAGTGATTCGCCGCACCATTCGTAGATTCTTCAACAGGCTGTATCTGTTCGTGTTCGGGATGGCGCGCCTGGCCATCATCATTCCTCTCGCAGCCGGTGTCCTTGCCATAACGGCGGCCACCTTGGCGCCGCGGGCGGGCGAACTTGCTTCGGCGAACTCGTCCACGGCGGCCGAGGTCGACCTCAACTCCCTTGCGTTGCGATCGGTGGTATTCGATGCAAGCGGTGGTTTGCTGGGCGAACTCGCCGGCGAAGAAAACCGTGCATTGGTAACCCTCGACGAAGTATCCGATGAATTGGTGCAGTCCATCATCGGTGTCGAGGATGCCGACTTCTACCGGCACAACGGCGTCAACGTGAAGGCCGTTGTCCGGGCACTTATCCAAAACGTGAACTCCGGTAGTATCCAACAGGGTGGGTCCACCATCACCCAGCAGCTCATCAAGAACGGTGTGCTCAGCGCCGATCAGGACCTTCTCGACCGCAAGATTCCCGAAGCGGCGCTTGCGATCCGGCTCGAAAGCCAGATGACCAAAGATGAGATTCTCGAGCGGTATCTCAACACCGTGTATTTCGGTGGCGGCGCCTACGGAATTCGCGCCGCGTCAGAGCTGTACTTTGGCGTGCAACCGTCCGAGCTTGACTGGGCCCAGTCGGCGCTGCTGGCATCGCTGGTTTCCAAACCTGTGGGTGGCGATCCAACGCTGTATCCCGACGAAGCGCGACTTCGCCGCGACCGTGCGCTCGGCAGGCTTGAAACCCTCGGGTTGATCGACGAGGTTCAGTACACGCTCTTCAATGCCACGCCGCTTCCCACCGAACGCAAAGCATTGTTCTCGCTCGACAGCCTCGAAGAGGACTACTTCCTCGAAGAGGTAAAGCAGAAGCTGCTCAACGATGAACGCCTCGGCGAAACCCGTCGTGACCGCATCGAGAAGGTATTCGCTGGCGGTCTGCGGATCTACACCACCATCGATCCGGTCGCCCAAGAAATGGCCGAGCGGTCGGTTCGAGAGAACGTGCCGGCGAACGACCAGGGCTTCACCGCAGCGTTGGCCGCCGTCGAGCCAGGCTCGGGAGCGGTCCGCGCCATGGTCGGAGGCCCTGGTTTTGAAGAGTTCAAGTTCAATATCGCAACGCAGAAAGGACGACCTACCGGGTCGGCGTTCAAGCCGTTCGTGTTGGCCACCGCGATGGAAGCCGGAATGGTTCCCAACGATCAGGTCAGTGGTGTTGGACCCTGCATCTTCGACAATCCTGGAGCTGCCGAGAAATACGAAGCCGAGAACTTCGGAAACTCTCGCGGATCGGTGGATTCGTTGCGGGGCCAGACCATGCGTTCCTCCAACTGTGGCTACCTGCGCCTTGGCGAACTGGTCGGCCTCGACAATGTGGTTCAGACTGCCTACAACCTTGGTGTCACCGCCGAGATCGCTGCGGTTCCGTCGCTACCGCTTGGCCCCTACGACATCACGCCGCTCGACATGTCCAACGCTTACGCCACATTCGCCAACGACGGCCTCCGTGTCGACTCGTACTTCATCGAGCGGGTCGAGGACAGCACCGGCGAGGTCATCTTCTCCCACGACTCGGTGGCTACCGAGTTCCGCGCAATCTCCGAGCAAAGTGCACGTCTTGTCACCCAAGTGCTCGAAGCCAACGTACGAAGCGGAACCGGCACCCGAGCCCGACTCTCCGGTCAGGCGGCCGCCGGAAAGACCGGCACCGCTCAGGACTTCGGCGACGCATGGTTCGTTGGGTACACGCCATGTCTCGCAACTGCGGTCTGGATGGGTGACCCCGAAGCCCGCACGCCGATGCGAGGCCTTGGCGGCATCAACGTCACCGGTGGTTCGTTCCCGTCGCAGATCTTCCGCCAGTTCAACGAGGGCTACCACTCACTCATCGAGTGCGGTGACTTTGATGCACCGAACGCAACGCGCGTCGGGAAGCGAATCCTCACCGACAACGAGGAAGACCTTCGCGAGAAGGCATTGCGAAGCCCCTGTGGTTCCAAGTCGGCAGAGGTCGATTCCGATGGCGACGGCACGGTCGATTGGTGCCGCGATCAAGGTGGCATGGAGTACCTGGGCAGCTGTCCTCGGTTGCTGATTCCCAAAGACACCGACGGCGATGGCCGTCCCGATCGCTGTGTGGCCGCTGGGCCACCGGCTTCGGTAGCGCCGTCCACCACCACGCCTCCCGATACCAAGGTCAAGAAGCCCAAGAGGCCGAAGAAGACCACGACCACCACAAAGAAACCGAAGAAACCAAAGAACACGCAACCTCCAGCTACTCAGCCGCCCGCTACTCAGCCGCCCGGCACCCAACCTCCTGCTACTCAGCCGCCCGCAACCCAACCTCCTGCTACCCCGCCACCTACCCAGCCGCCAGCCACCCCGGCGCCTACTCAGCCGCCTGCTACTCCGGCCCCCGACGCTGGGGGCGGTGGCTAGCTCCTGCTAGCAATAGAGTCGTGCACGCATCGTTTGAGCAACTCCTCGAAGTCCAAACCCTCGACACGACCCTGGCGCAGCTCGCGCATACCCGGAGCGAAATCCCGGCACGTCGGCAACTGGCCGACCTTCAAGCCGAGCTCGATGAGATTGACAAACAAAAGGCCAACGTCCAGGCCGAACGCGATGCCGTGGCGCGCGTGCAGAAACGTCACGAGGATGAAGTAGCCACCCTCGAAGCCAAGCTCGACAAGATAAACGGCGATCTCTACGGCGGCAGTATTACGTCGCCAAAGGAAGCCCAGACGCTTCAGGAAGAGATCGCGTCGATCCGGCGCCACCAGAGCACCATCGAAGACAAAGTCATCGAGCAGATGGAACTCGCCGAGCCCCTCGATGCCCAGCTTGACGAGTTCTCGTCCAAAGCCGAAACCGTGCAGGCCGGTATCGGAAAGGCCGAGGCCGAGCTTGCCCACGCCGAAACCGAGATCGACACCGAGGTGGATGCTGTTACCACCGACCGGTCGGTGCGGGCGGCCGATGTGCCCCCCGATGTGCTGGCCGCGTACGAGCGAGCACGGAACGAGTTTGGCTCCAGCGCCGTCGTTGTTCTTGAAGGCTCCAACTGCAAGGGCTGCCCGCTGGCGATGCCAGCGATGGAAGTCGACCGGGCAAAGAAGGCTCCGGCCGATCAAATGCACTCCTGTGAGGAGTGCGGCCGACTCGTCGTCAAATGACTATCGGCTAGGTCCGGGTACATGTTCTTTTGGTTCGCCGGGATGGCGATCGTGACCGTGTCGATCGTTTTCGACAGCCCCAGCCTCGACTACCGGCTCATTCTTCTCGGCGCAGTTTTACCGTCCGTGGAGGTTCTGTCCGGCTCGGCATGGATCCTGCATACCTTGGCCGCCCCTGTAGTGGTGTTTGCGGTCGTGGCGGTTGCCCTTCAAGGCAAGCGCCTTGCCCAGCGGCGTTGGATCAGCTTTCCGATCGGTTTGTTTGTCCACCTTGTGCTCGACGGAACCTGGTCGCGAACCAAACTGTTTTGGTGGCCGGCCTTTGGCAACGTGTTGGGCGAGGGCCAGGCCCCTGAAGCCGGTCGCAGCTGGGTTCTTCTCGTTCTGGAACTTGTTGGTCTGGTCGCGCTTGGATGGACCTGGAGAAACAACGACCTTGGCAATCCCGCCAACCGGAAAAGGTTTCTGTCTACCGGTAACCTTCCTCGCACGTAGGAGACAGCGCCATGCTCATCATCATTCGTCACGGGCGCACCGTTCTCAACGCACAGGGTCGGCTGCAGGGGAGGGTCGATGCTGAACTTGACGATGTGGGCCGCGAGCAGGCTCGACGAATCGCCGAGGCGGTTGGTCCGGTCCACCGAGTGATCTCGAGTTCGTTGTTGCGGGCTCGCCAAACCGCCCAAGCGTTCGGCGTAGAACCCGAAATCGATGACCGCTGGATCGAACTCGACTATGGCGAGTTCGATGGGAAGGCGTTTGGCGAGCTACCCGAGGGGACTTGGGAGTCGTGGCGTTCGGACCTTGACTTTCGTCCGCCCGGGGGCGAAACGCTCAGGGAACTCGGTGCGCGAGTACGAGCCGGCGCCGACGCACTGGTTGCCGACGCCGCTCGGGAGAATGTGGTGGTGGCAACACATGTCTCGCCAATCAAGGCGTCGATGGCATGGGCCTTGGGTGTCGACGACAAGGTGACCTGGCGAATGTACGTGGCGCAGGCTTCGATAACGAAGTACGGGATCGCCGACACCCCGTCGCTGAGGGTCTTTAACGACACCAGCCACCTCGAAGGCATGCCGTGAACCCACTGCACGAAAGTGTCCAAAAGTGCCCGGAATGGCATTAAGGGGCAGAAAGCGGTACCACTAGAAGTTACCTTCTGTTCGGTTTGGCTATGTCGTTGAGGTGCCTGTGAACGCTTTCCCATTTTCTTCCCATCAGCGGGGTCGCCGCTCGCGCTTCGTCTCGTTGGCAGCGGCGCTCGTTACTGCGCTGCTCGTGATGAGCTCGGTTCAGCTTGCACCAGCGGCTGCACAGTCCGAGGACGAGACACCGATTGAAGCGCCGATGACATTCCTGCAGGGCATTGGCGACCGCTCGGTCGATGTCTACATCAACGGCAAAATTGCGCTTCGAGGTGTCTCCTTCGCGTCGTTCTCGTCGCCGGTCATGCTTCCTGAAGGGAAACACCGCATCGACCTTCGCGATGCCGGGGCAAAGCGTCGCTCGAAACGACTTGCTCGAGTATCGGTTCGAGTTGCCGACAGCCAGCCCATCACCGTTGCTTCGTACCAGCGCTCGAACGGGAAGATCAAGCTCTACCGGAAGGCCGTAGACACCTCTTGGGTCAACGGCGAAAGCCGCTTCATCGTGCGTAACCTCGCCAATGCTCCCCGCGTCACCATGAGCTACGACGGTGGGCCCGTGTTCCGCGACATCGCGCCTGGTCGCTCTCGGCGATCAGTGGTTCCGGCGCTCCCCTTCGTGATCAACATCACAGCGAACACCGAAGACGGAATTGTCCCGGTGCTCGACCCCGTGCGCGTCACGCTGGGTAAAAACACCGTTACCGTGTTGTACCTTGTCGGCGACTTCGAGAACGGCACCGCTCGTGCGGTGTTCCACGCCTACCGCACTCCGCCGATGCAGAACGGCTAGAAGCTACGGGGCGTCGAGCGGGCATCGAACTGTGTCCGACCCCCGTGTCAGGCGCTTCACCGCAACTGCCTGCCCATCCTGAAGCAGCGCACATCGCACGGTTTCGTGGTCGTCAGCGATGAGCGTTACGGCCGTAACCGACTGAAGCGTCCGGCTTTCGAGTTGGCTCTGGTTATCGAGACGAACAGTGATGGTTCCGCCGGTATCCAGCGCCAACCGGGCCTCGATGGGGGAGTCGGCGTCGATAATCAGCAGGCGGCCATCGTCTGGAACGGCAACCTCGACCTGGCCGGCAACCTCGGTTCGTGGTTCAGGCTGAGAAACTGAGCCGACGCCGCTGATCGCAAGAACTCCTAGCGCGATGCCAGCACTCGCCAGACTCGCAACCAGGAAGCCTGGCTCGAAGGGCAGTTCACGACGCACCGACTCTTTGGGTCGCAGCGATGAATCGACGGTGGCTTCAAGCCCCGAGGAAGCCCGGCGGTCCGACGTGAGGTTGTAGGGCAGCCGGGTCGACGAGTCGTAGGTGGTGCGGTCGAGCACGGTGCGGTTCACGATGGTGCTTCGCAGATCGGTGCCGCACAGGTTGGCGCCCGACATGTTCGCATCGCGAAGGTCGGCCCCCGACATGTTGGCCCCCCGAAGGTCGGCGTCGATCAGCACCGCGTGGTTAAAGTTGACGTCGCTAAGGTCGGCGCCGCGAAGACTTGCTTCGCGAAGGTCGGCGCGTTCGAAGCGGGCAGCGTGAAGTTTGCTACGGGCAAAGTCGGCTCCGACACACGAAGCGCGAGTGAGGTCGGCGGCCTCCATCGTGGCCGACGCGAACGTGCTGCGGTCGAGGGTGCGGGATCTGAGCACGATGTTGGTGAGATCCTGCTCGCGGAAGTCTTGGTCGTGGAGGGCCGGGGAAAGCTGTATGTCGTTGATATGCCGTATCTGCTCGAATGCGTCCTGCTTGCTGGTCGAACGGCTGAAAATCAGAAATCCTGCGATCGCGAAGCCAACGAGTAGAAGGGCGCCGGGATAGGCGAAGGTATCGAGCGAGCGATTGGGCGAGAACACTACAACAACCGTTGCCGCTACTGCGGTGCCCAGGCATATAGCCGAGCCGGTGTGATGAAAGCGTCGCGGGCGCTTCCGAGAGTGAGCCATTTGAACCAATCGGCACGTTCGGTTCGCCAATAAGTTAAGGCGGTATTGCTAACCAACCGACATCTCTGGGCATGAGAACATCCTTTGGTCGGCGGGCTGTTTTATTCGAGCAGCAAATTGTTCAGAACGTAACGAAAGCGACAGTCCTGGCGCTGCTCGCGGCTGCGATGCTCGCAGCGCTGCTTAGCTTTGGCGCTCCGCCGGCCTCGGCGCAGAATGACCAGGGCGGCTTCTTGGTCGTCCGGGCGGCTGGAAGGTCGGGTGGCGAAAACCTCGACATTCGAGTGTCGGGCTCTTCGGTCGGCTCGATAACCCTCAGCGGGTCGTCTTCGCTCACCGTGGCCCCGAACTGGAAGAACTACTTCTTCGCAGTTCCCGCTTCGGCCCAAGCCGACGACGTGACGATTCGCTATACCAACGACTGGGGCCTTGCCTCTGATGTGCGGGTCGACCATATCCGGCTCAACAACGAGACCTTCGAGACCGAGGCGCCCGGTGTGATCACCACGGGTGGTTGGGGTAACGGGGCAAACTGCCGAACCGGCGAGTTCCAGACCGACTACCTCGCATGTAGCGGGAAGATCGACTACCAGTCGTCTACGGGCGGCCAACTGGTTGTGGTGCTGGCTGGGGAGACCGGCGACGAGCGGGTCAATCTTCGTATCGACGGCAACTACATCGATACGCTTCGGCCAACGCGAAGCGGTAGTTCGTTCCGGACAAACCCTCAGTGGACCGAATTCACCTTCGACGTCGGACCAAACGTCCAGCTTTCACAGATCGCCCTGCAGTTCTGGAACGACTTTCGGACGTCGGGCTACGACCGCAATATCCGGGTCGACAAGATTGTGCTGCACGGCCAAACCATCGAAACCGAAGGCCCTGGTGTGATCACCAGCGGCAGCTATCGGGGCGGCGCCTGTCGAACCGGAAGCTTCGGCACCGACTCGATCGAGTGCAATGGCGAGGTCACCTATGTCGCCGGGCCGGTCACGCCGGTGCAGGACGGATCAGGCCGACAGCTCGCCGAGGACACCAAGAACCGCCTCGCGAAGACGATGAACTTGGGCAACGCCCTCGAATCGCCGAACTACGAAGGGGAGTGGGGCATGGTCATCGAGGACTGGATGTTCCCCACAATCAAACAGGCTGGCTTCACCGCGGTGCGGATCCCGATTCGGTGGTCGGCGCACGCCATGGACAATGCGCCCTTCACCATCGAACCGTCGTGGTTTGCCCGAGTCGACCATGTTGTGAACCAGGCGATCGCCCACGATCTTGCCGTCATTATCAACATGCACCACTATGACGAATTCAACGATGACCCCTTCGGGCATCGCGATCGCTTCCTTGGCATGTGGACCCAGATTGCGCAGCGCTATCAGAATCTTCCGCAGTCGGTTTCCTTTGAGCTGTTGAACGAGCCGAACGGCAACATCGAACCGCACTGGAACCAGTTCGCCGCCGAGTCGCTTGCCGTGGTTCGAGCATCGAACCCGAACCGATCGGTGCTGATCGGCCCGACCGGGTACAACAAGCTGTCCCGTTTGCAGGATCTGGTCCTGCCCCAAGACGACAACCTCGTTCTTTCGGTGCACTACTACGAACCCTTTGACGTCACGCACCAGCAGGCAAGCTGGGTGACCTTTAGCGATGGTTCGCTCATCTACCCCGACAACGAGACGTGCTGCGACCAGAGTGTCGAGGATCAGATCCGTCGGGATATGGCGAGCATCGGCCAATGGGCACGAAGTCGAAACCGGCCTGTCTTCATCGGTGAGTTCGGCGTAATTGGTGCCGGCGATAACTTCACCCGGTCAGACTGGACCGCCCATGTTCGCTGGCGAAGCCAGGACCAAGGATTCGCCTGGGCGTACTGGGAGTTCGGCGAAGGTTTCGGCGTGTTTGACCCCGAAACATGCCAGTGGAATCAGCAGTTGCACGCGGCCCTGATGCCACAGTTCTCCGGCCTCGACACCGATGGTGTGGGCTGTAACTAGCCCGAAGCAGTGAACATGCCGGTATTTCGGCCGGCTTTCGATGCGTAAAGCAACCGTTACAAAGTTTGCCAGGTGCTCAGCGGTAGCCCAGCGATGCCGATACGTTCTGGTATATGAACGCCCCCTCGAATCCGCCGGATTCTGGCGCGCCCACGCGCGTCTCCGATACCTACCAACTGCCGACCACGTCGGCAGATGCTCCGTCGGCTCCGCCAGCACCCCGGGCGCCGGTGAGTACTCGCAGTACCAAGATTCTTGGTGGCCTCGGGAAGGGCTTCATCAGCACCGGTGTTCTGATCCTGCTCTTTGTGGCCTATCAGCTCTGGGGCACCGGCATTCAAGAAGCGCAGGCCCAAGATGCGCTGCG
>CALJDK010000089.1 GCA_938023735.1 uncultured Acidimicrobiales bacterium | reverse complement strand
AGCCTTGGCCAGCGATGCCGCAGCCCTGATGGCGTCTTCGAAGGAATCACCGGTGTAGCTGTCGGCCCGAGTGTCGAGCAGGATCAGACTGCGAGGCTGATGGGTGTCGACGTTGTGGCGCACCATGAGCTTGCCGAGTCGAGCCGAGGAGCGCCAGTGGATGAGGCGCCGGTCGTCGCCGATGACGTATTCGCGTAGGTTCTGAAACGCTACGCCGCCCTCGGGTGCCTCGCCCGAGCTTGGGCCATCGAGATCTCGGGCCAGGCCTGACGGGAAGGGCGCTACCTCGTGAAGGAGCGGGTGCACCCAAAGGGTCTCCGAGGATGCCTTCCACTCGCCCTTGCGAACAATGCCAAGGGGGTCGGAGCGGTTGATGACGAGTGGCCCTACCTGAAACACGCCACGGCGGTCGGTGGGGAGCCGTTCGATGCTGTCGACTGAAGCCCCCGGGCCGAGCTCGGGGATGTTGACGGGGATGATGCTGTCGCCGAAGCGTTCGAGCGCAACACCGTCGCGGAGTACCCGGCGTCCCGAGTTGGTGATGCGGAGCTGAGCTACCGAGTCCTGACCGGCCGTGATTCGGTCGGGCTCGACGCGCCGCTCAACCTCGAGGCTGGGTTTCTGTGCGACCAGAGCGAGCGCGGCAAGAATCGCGACGAGGAACGCGCAGGCAATGGCGATGAGTGGCGCATAACCAAACGCCCAGCCCACCACAAACAGGACTGCGCACAGCGCGCCCAAAAGCCGGCCGTTACGGGTGAACACCGGCTAGACGGCGTCTCGGCTGCTCGGAACCGTGACCTCGCGGATCACCCTCTCGAGCAGCGAGTGGGCGCTGATGCCCTGAAGCTCGGCTTCGGGGGTGAGGATCATGCGGTGCAGTAGTACGTAGGGTGCCAGGAACTTGATGTCCTCTGGGGTCACAAAGTTTCGGCCGGTCGCGGCAGCGAAGGCGCGGGCAGAACGGGCCAGGGCGGCGGATCCGCGAGGGCTTACGCCAAGGCGAAGTTGCGGAACATTGCGAGTCTCGCGTGCCAGGTTGACGATGTAGTGGCGAATGTTGGGCGCCAGATACACCCGGTCGGCGATGTCGGTCATCCGGCGGAAATCGGCCGGAGTGACGATTGGGAGCACATCGGGCCGGTAGTGCCGGGTGTTGAGGTTGTCGATGATCTCCATCTCGGCGAGCGGGTTCGGATAGCCGATTTGTATCCGCATCATGAACCGGTCGAGCTGGGCTTCGGGGAGGTTGTAGGTTCCGTCGAGCTCCACCGGGTTCTGCGTGGCGATAACGATGAACGGATCGGGCACCGGATGGGGAACGCCATCGACGGTGACCTGGTGTTCTTCCATTACCTCAAGCAACGCCGACTGCGTTTTGGGTGAAGCCCGGTTGATTTCGTCGCCGAGTACGACGTTGGCGAACACGGCGCCGGGGTGAAACTCGAACTTGTTCTTTTCGGCGTTGTAGATCTGGACGCCGGTGACGTCGGTGGGAAGCAGGTCGGGCGTGAACTGGATTCGGGCCAGGGTGCCATCGACCGACTCGGCCATCGCGCGAGCGAGACTGGTTTTTCCGGTGCCGGGAACGTCTTCGATAAGCAGGTGGCCCTCGGCCAACATGCAGATCAGCGCCAACTGCACCACGTCTGTCTTGCCCTTGATGATGGTCTCGACGTTGCTGACCAGGCCGTCGAGGCGCTCGGCGAAGTGTTTTGCCTCAGCTTCGGTTGAGCGCTGTCGTTGTACGGTGGCTTCCACGGGTGCTCCAAGATGGCGTTCTGGTCGGATCCAGCTTGGCGAGCGCACGAGCGCAGCGGCAAACGAAGAGATTCGTCCAAAGGGGGGATTCGATTGCGGGGTTCCAGTACGTTGGTCCCACACAAGAGAGGATAGATGCCACGAGTGCTCGACGCCGCCTCGACGCTGAACTAGTTCGGCGCGGGCTTTCCCCCTCAATCGACGCTGCCACCCAGCTTATTCGTGACCGGCTGGTCACGGTGAGTGGTTCTTTGGCCGAAAAACCAACACGCCAAGTGCTCGCGAGCGAGCCGATCGAGCTTCTCGCGCCGCCATCGCGCTACGTCTCGCGAGGCGGCCTCAAGCTTGAGGCCGCGCTCGAGAGGTTTGCGATCTCGGTAACACGCAAACGGGCGCTCGACGCTGGCTCATCCACCGGCGGCTTCACCGATGCGTTGCTGCAACACGGCGCGGCCGGGGTCGTGGCGGTCGACGTCGGCACCCATCAACTCCACGAGCGACTACGGTCCGACAACCGGGTTGAACTGCACGAACAGACCGATATTCGGTCGGTGGACATCGACGATATTGGTGGCCCGTTCGACATCGTTGTTGCCGATCTGTCGTTCATCTCCGTTGGTCTGGTGCTCGGAAAACTCTTGAGCCTCGCTGGTCGGTCAGCCGACGTGATTCTTCTGGTAAAACCCCAATTTGAGGCGCGTCGTGACGAGGCCAGTAAGGGCAAAGGCGTCATTTTGGACCCCTCGGTGTGGCGACGCACGCTTTTGGAGGTGGTCGCGTCAGCCGAAAGCGCTGGCGCCGTGTTGACCGGACTCATTGCGTCACCGATTCGCGGCGGCCACGCCGGGCGCGGCAACGTCGAGTTTCTGGCCCATCTGCGACATGTCGCCGCGACCCAAGAATCCCTAGAATCGTCACGATTCCAGCAATCCCGAACGGCAGCGCTCATCGATGCCGTGGTGCAACAAGTCGTGCTGAGCCAACAAGAGAGTTCGTGAGTTTGTGACCGCAACAATTGGATTGATTCTTCACCACCGCCGCACGCAGGCCATCGAACAGGCAAGCGACTTGGTCGCCTGGCTCGAAAGCGAAGGCCACTCGATCCGGATGCCGGTCGAGGACGCCGAGATCGCCGGTCTCGACCGTTTCGGCGTCGACGAGGCTGACTTCGCCGAAGGCCTCGACGTAGCAGTAAGTCTGGGTGGCGACGGGAGCATTTTGCGCGCCGTCGACCTCACCAGCGAGTTCGACGTACCACTTCTCGGTGTCAACTATGGCGAGCTCGGCTACTTGGCGGCTATCGAGCCGGCCGATGCCCGCAGCGCTATCAGCACGTTCCTGAGTGGCGAGTATCAAACCGAAGTGCGCATGATGCTGCAGGCCACGGTGAGTCACCGGTCCGGGCCCGGCGAGCCGAAGACCACTGTTCATCACGCGCTCAACGAGATCGTTCTCGAACGCACCGCCGACCACAACACGATTCGCCTGCTGGTTCGTATCGACGGCGAGCGGTTCCATACGTACCCGGCCGATGGGCTGATCGTGGCGACGCCAACCGGCTCAACGGCATACGCACTTTCGGCCCGGGGGCCAGTTGTTGCCGCCACGCACCGTGCCCTGTTACTTACCCCGGTTTCGCCGCACATGCTGTTCGATCGTTCGCTGGTGCTTGAACCGGCGAGTGATCTTGGCCTCGAGGTCCAGGGCCACCGTCCCGCAGCCTTGTCAGTGGATGGACGTAAGGTAGGGACACTTGAGGACGGCGACGAGGTGGTTTGTACCGCGTCGCCTCGTCGGGTGCGGCTCATCATCGATAAGCCACGCAATTTTCATGAGGTTCTGAAGTCCAAGTTCGGGCTCTCAGACCGCTAGCCGCTCGACGGCCTGCACGCTCTCTGCCCCTCCCACTCTGCCCCCGTGATTGAAGATGATTGAAGAACTGCATATTTCCGATCTGGGCGTCATCGAACGCGTCAACCTGCTCATCGGGCCCGGGCTCACCGCCGTCACGGGAGAGACCGGAGCCGGCAAGACAATGATCGTTACCGCTATCGACCTTCTGGTTGGGGGTCGCGCCGACTCGGCAATGGTTCGGCCCGGCGCCGAACAGGCTGTGGTCGAGGGACGGTTCGTGGTCGGCAAAGCGGCCAAGGAAGGACTCGACGCCACCGATAGCGGCACCTATGTCATCGATGACGAGGTCGTCGTTCGACGGGTTGTGCCAAAGTCGGGTCGGTCGCGTGCGTATGTGAACGGTCAACTGGCCACGGCCGCAGTACTGGCCGAACTCGGTATGTTTCTGGTCGATCTGCACGGCCAGCACAGCCACCAGTCGCTTCTCGACGCAGCGGTCCAGCGGCATCTGCTCGACGTGTACGGCAAGATCAACCTTGGGCCCATCGTGGCGGCCCGTTCAGAGCTTGCGGCTATCGAGGCTGCGCTTGCCGACCTCGGAGGGGACGCTCGCGAACGTGCCCGCGAGATCGACCTCTACCGGTTTCAGGTGCGCGAACTCGACGAGGCCGCTATCACCGGCCCCAAGGAGTTGGCCGACCTCGGCCCACAGGAAGATCTCCTTGCCGACGCCAATGCCCACCGAGAAGCCGGCTACGGCGCCCTCAGCTCGCTGGGTTCCGACGGCGCCATGCAGGACTTGCTTGGCGGCGCCATCGACAGCCTCGACGACCGCTCGCCTTTTGTCGAGATTCAGACCCGACTTCGAGCGATGCAGTCCGAGCTCACCGACGTTGCCAGTGAGCTCCGATCGGTCACCGATGCCATCGACGACGACCCCGAGCTTCTCGCTGCGGTCCGCGCCCGTCGGCAGTTGCTGCTCGAAACCATTCGCAAATACGGCGAAACCCTCGATGAGGTCATCGCCTATCACGCCGACGCCCGCGAGCGGCTCGAACAGCTCGAAGGCCACGATGCCCGAGCTGGCGAGCTCGACAGTCGTCGCGCCGGGGCAATCGAAACCCTCGACGTCGTATCGGCCGAACTATTGGTGTCTCGCCGAAAGGTTGCGCCAAAGCTTGGCAAAGCGGTCGAATCGCACTTGAAAGACCTCGCCATGAAGAACGCTCGGTTCGAGGTGGCAATCGATGGGCGCGCCGGCGACGACGTCGAGTTCCGGCTGGCGGCGAACCCCGGATCCGAACCGCAGCGCCTTGGCCGGGTCGCATCGGGAGGCGAGCTCGCTCGCACCATGCTCGCGCTCCGCCTGGTCATCACCTCGGCGCCGCCCACACTCGTGTTCGACGAAGTCGACGCCGGAATCGGGGGCGAAACAGCTCACTCGTTGGGTCGATCCCTGGCGCAACTTGGTAGCGATCACCAGGTGTTGGTGGTAACGCACCTCGCCCAGGTAGCGGCCTATGCCGATCAGCAGCTTGCCGTGGTCAAAACCGACGATGGCAAATCCACCACCACTGACGTGGTCAATCTGGGCGACGAACAGCGGCTTGTCGAACTCTCGCGCATGCTCTCGGGCACCGGAAGCGAGATCGCCCATGACCATGCCGCCGAACTTCTTGCCACCGCATCGGGCGCCAAGGCGGGCAAATGACCTCTGGCGGAGTGGTCGCCAGCGCTGCTCAGCAAAAACTTGACGACCGTGCACACTTCGCATGCATCGATTGGTTAGGGTGAGATCCCGTGACCAAACACATTTTTGTTACGGGCGGCGTTGCGAGTTCGCTAGGGAAAGGCCTCACGGCTTCCTCACTTGGGCGACTTCTGAAGAACCGGGGCCTTAGGGTCACCATGCAAAAGCTCGACCCCTACATCAACGTCGACCCGGGCACGATGAACCCCTTCGAACACGGTGAGGTCTTTGTCACCGACGATGGCGGCGAAACCGATCTCGACCTGGGGCACTACGAGCGGTTCATCGACGAGAGCCTTACTAGGGCATCCAACGCCACCACCGGATCCATCTACTCCGAGGTTCTGGCTGCCGAACGCCGCGGCGACTACCTCGGCAAGACCGTGCAGGTCATTCCTCACATCACCAACGAAATCAAGCGTCGCATCGACATTCTCACCAGCGACGACGTCGACGTGGTTATCACTGAGGTTGGCGGAACGGTGGGCGACATCGAGATTCTGCCCTTCCTTGAGGCGATCCGGCAGTACCGACTCGACGTAGGCCGCAACAATGTGGCGTACGTGCACGTGACCCTTATTCCCTTCATTGGTCCATCGGGCGAACAAAAGACCAAACCAACGCAGCACTCAGTGACCGAGCTGCGGAGCCGCGGCATTCAGCCCGATGCCATAGTTTGCCGGAGCGAGAACCCGGTAAGCGACGAACTCAAACGCAAAATCTCGAGTCTTTGCGACGTTCCGGTGGAAGCAGTCGTCAACGCTGCCGATGCCGACAGCCTCTATGAGATTCCACTGGTCTTGCACGAAGAGGGCCTCGACTCGGTTGTTTGTGACCTGCTGCAATTCGACGCTGGCGACCCCGATCTCGACGAATGGCGGAACCTGGTCGACCGCGTGCAGTCGGCCGATCGCAAGGTTCGCATCGGGCTCATCGGCAAATATGTGAGCCTCATCGATGCCTATCTCTCGGTGGTCGAATCGCTCAACCATGCTGGCATTCACTTTGGCGCCGAAATCGATCTCGAGCTGATTCAAGCCGAAGACGTCGAAGGCATGATGGCCGCTGGCCGTCTGCGGGACCTCGATGGCATCGTGATTCCCGGCGGCTTCGGCGAACGAGGCGTCGAGGGCAAAATAACTGCCGCAACCTACGCCCGCGAGAACGAGATTCCGTGCCTTGGTCTTTGTCTTGGTATGCAAGTCATGACCATCGAGTACGCCCGCAACGTGTTGGGACTCACCGGTGCAAACTCGAGTGAGTTCGATACGCAGTACTCATCCACCCCTCATCCGGTTATCGACCTCATGGACGAACAGGTCGGGGTGACCGACAAGGGCGGAACCATGCGGCTTGGTGCCTATGTGGCCCAACTCGACGCGGGAAGCCAGTGCCAGAAGGCGTACGGACGAGAAGTTGTGTCCGAACGTCACCGGCACCGCTATGAGTTCAACCCCAAATACCGCAGCAAATTTGACGATGGCGATTTCTGGTGCTCGGGTACCTCGCCCGATGGTTCGCTGGTCGAGTTCATCGAGCTTCGGTCTCATCCCTTCTGGGTGGCAACTCAAGCCCATCCCGAGTTCAAGAGCCGCCCCGATCGTCCAGCGCCGTTGTTCCAAGACTTTGTCGATGCTGCACTCCATCGAGCCGAGGGTCGGAACCCGCAGCTCCCCGAGATGGAAAGCGATCCGACCGAGCTGGCGGCCACGGCGGATGCTGCATCGCAGTTTGGTAGCTCGTGACCGAGCTTCCGGAGTTTCGCAAGCTCAGCGAGACTCCGATCTATAGCGGCTTTGCCATCGATGTCGTTACCGCCGATTTTGAGGCACCGAACGGTGAGGTAATCACCCGCGATGTCGTGAAGCACGGCGGCGCCGTGTCGGTGGTTCCGGTCATCGGTGACGAAGTCGTGTTGGTGCGACAATTCCGTGCCGCGTGTGAGGTGTGGCTGCTGGAGATCCCGGCCGGCAAACGCGATGTTGCGGGCGAAGCACCGGAAGAGACTGCCAAACGCGAGCTGATCGAAGAGGTCGGCCTACAAACCGATTCGCTCACCGAGCTCGCGCAGTTCTACAACGCGGTCGGCTTCTGCAACGAGTACTCCTATGTGTACTTGGCCCAGGATCCGGTTGAAGTGCCCACCAGTCACGACGGGGTCGAGGAAGAGTTCATGCGGGTCGAGCGCTATAAGCTCGACGCTGTGCGTGACATGATTGCGACTCAGCAAATCACCGACAGCAAAACCATCATTGGTTTGTTGCTGACGCTGGCGCACCTCGGGAAATGACGGTCAGCGTCCTGGGCGCTGATATCGAGGAGTTTCTCACTTGGCTTGCCGTCGAGCGTGGCCGAGCAACGGCGACCACGGTCGCCTACCGCAGCGATCTCGAACGGTACGCAACGTTCCTCGACGATGCGGGCCTTGCCGTCGGTGAAGCCGCTCATACCGACATCATCAACTTTGTGCGCGAACTTCAGGGGTTCGGCCTCGCAGCGTCGTCGGTAAAGCGAATGCTTGTTTCCGTGCGGGGTTTGCATCGATTCCTGGTAGCTGAAGGCATCACCGATCACGACCCGGCCGCCGATGTCGAGGTACCACGCCCGCCCAAAGGCGTGCCGAAGGCGCTCAGCGAGCCAGAGATCGACCGGCTCCTCAATGTGGTGGTTGGCGACGGGCCAATGATTCGCCGCGACCGGGCGATTCTTGAAGTGCTGTATGGGGCGGGGCTTCGCATCTCAGAACTCTGCGGCTTATCACTTGCCGACATCGACTTTGACGCCTCGCTTATGCGGGTGCTCGGCAAGGGCGACAAAGAGCGGATTGTGCCGGTTGGTCGACATGCCGGCGAGGCAATCGACGCATGGCTTGAACCCGATGGTCGCGGAGCGCTTGAACCTGCGAGCTGGAAGAGCCGCGACGATGAGAACGCGCTGCTGCTGAACTTTCGGGGTGGAAGGTTGACCCGACAGGGGGCCTGGGGTGTGGTGAAGAAGCACGCAGCCACCGCAGATTTGGCCGACCGCTTAAGCCCACACGTGCTTCGGCATTCGTGTGCGACTCACATGCTGGACCATGGCGCCGACATTCGTACCGTGCAGGAATTGTTGGGCCACGCATCGATAACCACCACTCAGCTCTATACGAAGGTATCCACCGAGCGCCTGCAGCGGGTCTACCAATCGGCGCATCCCCGCGCAGTGCGGTCCGTCGCTCAAGGAGCCACAAGCTAGTGGGCTCGGCTGTCCATCTCACCAAGCGTTTCTTTGGATCGCTGTGGCCCATCGGGCCCAACGCCGAAAAGACCGACTGGGTTCGCGAGCATTTACTACCTGCCGAGTACGACCTTTGGGCTTCGAGTTCGGCGGCGGATCGTCGGCATTCTCATGGCGTTGCAGTCGACGTCCTAGAACTGCTGGGCGGCGAGGCGCCAAGAGAGGTCTTGGCGGCGGCCCTTCTTCACGACATTGGAAAAACCGTGTCGGGACTCGGCACGTACTTTCGGGTGGCGGCCACATTGTCGGCCGCCGTGGCGGGTCGAGAGACAGCCGAGCTGTGGGTGAAGGGTTCCGGCGTTACGCGGCGAATCGGCCTGTATCTCAAGCACCCCGAACTCGGCGCCGATCTCCTCGAGCTTGCGGGAAGCGATCCGCTGACGATCGCATGGACTCGCGAGCATCACCTGCCCAAAGAGCGGTGGACGGTGGATCTGGCTTTTGCCGACGTGCTCGATGCGGCCGACAACGACTAGCTGGGTTTAGGGCAAAAGGCCGAGGTTGTTCTTGGCGCGAGCCAACACTTCGGCCGCCTTCTGTTGGGCCTTCTCGGCTCCGATCGCAAGAAGTCGCTCGGTTTCTGCCGGATCGGCCTCGAACTCGCGGAACCGCTCTTGGATGGGTCGGATACGTTCGATGATTGCCTCAGCGGTCGCTGCCTTCAGCGGACCGTATTGTTCGAATCCCGATGCCAGTTCAGTCGGGTCCTGATCGGTGACCGCCCCAAGAATCGAGAGCAAGTTGGAAACGCCGGGCTTTTCGGCGACATCGAATCGAACCTCGCCATCGGTGTCGGTGACTGCACGTTTGATCTTCTTCTCGATCTTCTTCATGTCGTCGAGCAGCAAGATGGTTCCCGAGTCGGTGTCGGCAGACTTGGACATCTTGTTGGTGGGGTGCTGAAGGTCCATGATGCGGGCGCCAGCTGGCGGAATGAATGCTTCTGGCACAACAAAGGTGTCGCCGTAGCGGTTGTTGAACCGTTCGGCGACGTCGCGGGTGAACTCAAGGTGTTGGCGTTGATCGTCGCCAACGGGTACCGCATCGGTGTCGTAGAGCAGAATGTCGGCGGCCATGAGTGCCGGGTAGGTAAACAAACCTGCCGACACGAATCCGCTCGAACCGGATTCGGCCTGATCGCTTTTGTCCTTGAACTGGGTCATGCGGCGAAGATCGCCGAACGCTGCGTTGCATTCGAGCATCCAGGAGAGCTCGGGGTGTTCGTGGACGTGACTCTGCACAAACAGCGTGGCGCGGTCAGGGTCGATGCCCGCAGCGAGCAGAACCTGGGCAACTCGAAGGGTCGATGCCCTCAGCTCGGCGGGGTCTTGTTGCACGGTAAGCGCGTGAAGATCGACGACGCAGTAGATGGTGTCGTAGCTGTCCTGCATATCGACCCAATTGCGGACGGCGCCCAGGTAGTTGCCGAGGTGGGTCGAACCAGTGGGTTGGATACCAGAAAACACGCGTGACATAAGCAAACGATGTTACTCCCACAACCCACCAACCCCGACCACCCGCCCCGGACCCCGGACGCCGGACGCCGGTGCCTGGAACCTGGAGGTCAAAAGGTTCCTGGCACGGGGAGGCCGAAAGGTTCCTGGCACCGTAGGGGGTGTTTGGTACCTGGCACCGAAGTGGGGGTTTGGTGCCAGGTATAAAAGTTCATTTGGGCAGAACTCTTATGGCTTTGGGTCTTTACGGCTTTGGGTTTTTTACGGCTTTGTAGGCGGCGAGGGTTCGATCGCGTGCTTTGGCGTGATCGACGATTGGGGCGGGGTAGGTGTCGCCGAGCACTATCCCGGCGCTTGCTAGGTCGAGCGGGGCGCCTATCCAGGGCTCGTGGATGGTTTTGTCGTCGAGGGCCGCGAGTTCGGGAACCCAACGGCGGAGGTATCCACCACCCGCATCAAACTTTCGGCTTTGGCTGATGGGGTTGAAGATCCGGAAGTACGGCGCGGCGTCGGGTCCGGTGCCGGCGACCCACTGCCAGTTGCCAGCGTTCTGAGCGATGTCGGCATCGATGAGCATTCGGCGGAAATACCGCTCGCCCCAGCGCCAATCAATGAGGAGGTCCTTGACAAGAAACGATCCCACGATCATTCGGACCCGATTGTGCATCCACCCCGTCTCGTTCAGTTGCCGCATGCCGGCATCGACGATCGGGTAACCGGTCTGACCATCGCACCAGGAGGCAAACTCTGACTCATCGTTGTTCCACGCAATGCCGTCGTATTCGGGCCGAACAGATCGACGCGCGAGATCGGGGAACCCGAGAAGCGTGTGGGCCCACCAGTCACGCCACGACAGTTGCCGCACAAAGCCTTGTCGACCATCGGAGGCTTCACCCACAAGAGCCGAAATTCGCCGAGGCGATACGGTTCCGAATCGCAGATCGGCCGAGAGCATTGACGTGCCGTCGGTGGCCGGGAAATCTCGTGCGTCGTTGTACTGGTCGACCCGACCCAGCCAACAATCGAGTCGATCGAGAGCAGCCTCTTCGCCGGGCGGCAACGGGGGCTCATCGGTAATCAACGACACCAGTTCGCGATGTTGTCCTGGATCGGCCGTAACCGACACCGAATGGTCGTCGGTCGTGGCCGGCCAGGGCGCAACACCGGTTCGCCGCCACACTTTGTAAAAGGGCGTGAACACCTTGGAGAGCGTGCCTTTGCCAGTAAGCACGCTGCCGGGCGGGTGGTGCAGCGTGCCCCAGGATGTGTGCACGTCGGCGCCTGCCGCTCTGACACCGTCGAGCACAAAGCGGTCACGTCTGGTGGCATAGGGCGTGACATCGCTGTTCCAGTAGACGGCATCGAACGAGCCAGCGAGTTTGGGAACGATAGCGGTGGAGTCGCCATGGCGTATGTGGAGTCGACCGCCGGTGACGTGCTCAATATGACGGTCGAGCGCAACGAGTTCGGCCAGCAGTTGGTTTCTGCGGTGCTTACCAGCGGTAGCGAGCAGCGTGTCGTCGAGCACATAGAGCGCAGTAAGCGACTGCGATCGCTGGGTAGCGGCCACCCATGCGGGGTTGTCGTGGAGTCGCAAATCTCGCCGAAACCAGACCAAGGATGAAGAGGACACGGAGCGAGCGTAGGAGAAACGGCTCCCGTGCGCGTATGGGAGCGAGAAGTGAATTAGCTTCGTAAAGTCATGTCGTTCAAGGTTGAAACCTCAGTATTCGCCGGACCGTTCGATCTCCTCCTGCACCTGATCCTCAAGAACGAGGTGGAGTTGTACGAGGTCTCGTTGTCCGACATCGTCGACGCCTATTTGGCCGAGCTCGAACAGATGGAAACCACTGATCTCGAGATCGCCACCGAGTTTCTGCTGATCGCCGCAACGCTCGTTGAGCTCAAGTGTCGCCGCCTTCTCCCCGTTGAAGAGCGGTTTGAGCTAGACGATGAGCTGGCGCTTTGGGAAGAGCGCGACCTGCTGCTCGCACGCCTGATCGAATGCAAGACGTTCAAGGACGCAGCCCAAGTGCTTCGCTCGATGAGCGCCGATGCGAGCCGATCGTTTCCGCGCCGAACCGGTCTCGACGAAGCGTTCATCGGACTCACCCCAGACCTGCTCACCAACACCAAGCCGATCGACCTTCGGAACGCGTTTATTCGCGCCGTTACCCCGAAGCCGGAGCCACGGGTCGACCTGTTCCATGTCAATCCGATCACCGTCACCGTGGGCGATGCCGTGGTCGAACTGCTTGACGAGTTGCCACGTGAGCGAGAACTCAGCTTCCGCGACCTCACGTCGGGGCTGGTCGACCGCATCGAGATCGTGGTGCGATTCCTGGCGATCTTGGAGCTGTATAAGCAAGATCTGGTCGAGCTGGACCAGCTCACCACGTTTGGCGACATCACGATCCGCTGGATCGGCGACGATCGTGCCCATGACCTGAGATTCGATGATTATGAAGGATGAACCCGTGACCGAGGCTGAAGAGCCACAAGAGGCTGAAGAGTCCGAAGAGACTGGGCAGTCCGAAGAGGCTGAACAATCCGAGGATGCCGAAGTGGCCGAGGAGCCAGGCGAGAACGGCGACGTCGATCCAGAGGCGGTTGCGGCTGCCCCGGAGGCACCCGAAGAGATTCGTCGAGCTATTGAAGCACTTATCCTGGTCGCCGATAACCCGGTGGCGCCATCGCTGCTGGCTCAGCTCACCGAAGTTAGCGCGGCCACCGTCGTGAAGGTCTGCGAAGAACTTGCTGGAGAGTACGAGGCCGATAACCGCGGCTTTGTTTTGGTGAATGTGGCTGGGGGGTACCGGTTCCAAACCCATACCGACCTAGCTCCGTACATCGAGCGGTTCGCGCTTGAAGGTCAGTCGAGTCGGCTGTCTGCTGCGGCGCTTGAGACACTGGCGATCATTGCCTACAAACAGCCGTTGTCGCGAGCCCAGGTTGCGGCGATTCGCGGTGTCAACGCGGATGCGGTCATGCGGACGCTGCATCAGCGCGGCTACATCGACGAGGTGCCACGCCAAGATGGCGAAGGACTTGCCGTCCTGTTCCGCACTACCGACATGTTCCTTGAACGGATCGGGCTTTCGGAGATCTCCGAACTTCCGGCACTGGGTGACTTCGCTCCAGGTGCCGAGGTGGTTGAGGCACTCGAACAAAGCCTCAGTGCCGAACCGGTCGACGACGAACTGCTTCCCCAAGCTGGCGACCAAACGGCCGATGTTGGTGAAACCAGGGAGGCCGCTGAAACCGTTGCGGCTTCTGAGTCAGCCGAGGCTGATGAACCTTCAGACACCGATGATCCACCCGAGGGCGAGCCGTCGGACGAAAGCCGCCTCGATGCGGTGGTGATCGACCTTCGCGACGCTGCCCGCTCTGAACACGACTGACATGGCGAGTCCCGCCGACGCCGAGGGCGAGCGACTCCAGAAGGTCCTTGCCCGAGCCGGAATCGGAAGTCGACGGGCATGCGAGGATCTCATTGCGGACGAACGGGTCACGGTCAACGGTGTTGTCGCCGAACTTGGCAACCGGGTGAACCCCGACGTTGACGTTGTCGAGATCGACGGCGCGCTCATTCCCGTACGTCCCGACGCGGTCTACTACCTCCTGAACAAGCCCGCTGGTGTGGTCACGACCGCCGACGACCCGCAAGGCCGGGCCACGGTTGTCGAGTTGCTCCCCGCCGAACCACGAGTCTTCCCCGTAGGCCGACTCGACTACGAAACCGAAGGCCTCCTGCTTCTCACCAACGATGGCGAGCTCACCCATCGACTGACCCACCCGTCGTTTGGCATCGAGAAGGAGTACCTTGCGGCGGTCGAGGGCAACCCGAGTCGGGGATCGCTTCGAATGCTGCGCGAGGGAGTCGAACTCGACGATGGCGTGACCTCGCCAGCTCAGGCCTCGATGGAATCTCCAGGCCTGGTGAAGCTCACCATTCATGAGGGGCGTAACCGGCAGGTGCGCCGCATGTGCGATGCCATTGGGCATCCGGTGAAACGACTGGTGCGAACCCGCATCGGTCCGGTTACCGATCGCCAACTCAAGCCCGGACACTGGCGAGAGCTGTCGCCCGAAGAGGTCAGATCGTTGGCCGAGGCGGTCGGGGCAGCGGAACCCGATGAAGCCAAGGCGGAGTCGAGCGAAACCGGTGATGGCAGGGCCTGAATCGGCCACTACGATTCGTCGTCGTGCCTTCTCCCGATGAAGTCGGCTCTGCCGCCGCAACAACGAAAAACCAGCGCACCGCTGGTGTTATTGGCCTCGGGCTCATCGGCGGCTCGATCGCTGCCTCGCTCGGAGAGCTTGGCTGGCGGGTGGTGGGACACGACAACGATCCCGCCGTGGTGCAGGCTGCTCTCGAGCAGAACATCATTGCCGAGGCCGGTTTGGGTGACGCCGAGCTTACGTTTGTGGCCGTACCGTCGGGCTCGGCGGTCGATGCAGTGCAGTACGCCTTGGCGACGACGTCGGGGCTGGTGACTGATGTGGCCAGCGTGAAGGGCGAGATCGCTGACGCGATTAACGACCCAAGATTTATTGCCGGGCACCCGATGGCGGGGTCGGAGCAATCAGGCCTCGCTGGCGCTAATGCTCGGCTGTTCGACGGCGCGGTTTGGGTGCTGTGTCCGTCGGCCACCACCGAAGACGATACCTTGGCCGAGATTCGCTTGGTTGTGATGAGCTTGGGCGCCGATGTGGTGGTGATCGACCCGGTACGCCACGACGAACTGGTCGCGATGATCTCCCATGTTCCCCACCTCACCGCGGCAACGCTGATGCGGCTGGCAAGTGACCGGTCGCTCGAGCATCGAGCGCTCCTTCGGCTTGCTGCCGGTGGTTTCCGCGACATGACCCGCATCGCTTCGGGGGATCCGGGTATGTGGATCGACATCTGCGCATCGAACAAGACTGCCATCGTGTCGGTGCTCGATGATCTCATCGGGTCGTTAGGCGAGATCCGTTCGGTCGTCGACGAGGGCGACTCCGATGCGCTGCGCACGATGCTTACCGAGGCGCGTTCGGCCCGGTCGAATCTGCCATCGTCGGCGCTCCACCCCAGCGAACTCACCGAAGTCCATGTGCCGATCGCTGATGAGCCGGGCGAGCTTCAGCAGGTGCTGTCGCTGGCTGGCGAGCTCAACATCAATGTCTATGACATCGAGATATCGCACAGCGCCACACGCGATCGTGGTTTGTTGGTCGTTGTTGTTTCTGCTGCCAACGCGCCGCTCCTCGACGCCGGCCTGCTCGCCCGCGGGTACCGCCCTCATATGAAGAAGCTCCAGTAATGAGTCGACCACGACTGATCCGCCCTGTTACCAGCCCCTTTGATTCGTCGGTTCGCGTGCCGGGCTCCAAGAGCATTACTAATCGAGCGCTTCTCATTGCCGGTTTGGCCGAGGGGCGATCGGTCCTTACTGGCGTCCTCGATGCCGATGACACCCGTGCGATGGCTGGGGCAATCGCCGACTTCGGCGCGGTCGTTGAGGCCGACTGGGAAGCGGGCGAGATTACGGTAACTGGCATTGGGGCCGACCCCATCAAGGGCCCGCTTACGCTCAACGCCAATCAGTCGGGCACCACCGGCCGATTTCTGCTGGCCATCGCAGTAACCGGCACCGGCGCCATCACCATCGATGGTGATGCCCAACTTCGCGACCGGCCCATCGGCGATCTCGCCGATGCTCTTGTGGCTCTTGGCGCTCGGGTCGAGACTCCGAGTTCGACGCAATCGATGCCCGCGGTGGTGCACGCCGACGGTCTCACCGGTGGCGAGGTTGCGCTTCCTGGCAACATCTCGAGCCAGTTCGCATCGGCGCTCCTCATGGCCGCTCCCCGAATGCTCAATGGGCTCTCGATCGAGCTCACTGGCGAGCTGGTATCCACGCCCTACCTCGACATGACCGTCGAGGTCATGCGGGCGTTTGGCGCCGAGGTCAGCGAGGTTCCCGGTACCGGATTTGTTGTTGCGCCCGGTGGGTATCGGGCGTGCGACTACCACATCGAGCCCGATGCGTCGGCGGCTTCGTACATGCTGGCCGCGGCGGCGATTACGGCGAGCACCGTGCAACTCGAAGGATTGTCGTCGACCTCGATTCAAGGCGACATGGAGTTCGCCGAGATATTGGCGCAAATGGGGGCAACCGTTCGCCATCACGCGGACCGGATCGAGCTCACCGGCCCGTCTCAGCTCATCGGCGTCGACGCTGACCTTCGCGACTTCTCCGATACCGTTCCCACGCTCGCAGCAGTCGCCGCCTACGCCTCGACGCCCACGACCATCCGCGGCGTCGGGTTTATCCGAAACAAAGAATCCGACCGCATCGAGGCCACGGTGACGGAGCTTCGCCGCGTCGGAATCGATGCCAGCGAGACCGAAAATGGCATGGTTATCAACCCCGGACCGCTTCAGCCGGCGGTGGTGCAGACCTACGACGACCATCGCATCGCGATGGCCTTCTCGGTCCTCGGCTTAAGGAATCCTGGCACCAGAATCGCCAACCCCGACTGTGTAGCAAAGACGTTCCCCAACTTCTATCGAGCCCTCGATGGCCTCCATCCCGATCGCGAGCCGCTGGTCGTGGTCATCGATGGGCCAGCTGGCGCTGGGAAGTCGACGGTCGCCAAGGCCATCGCCGACCGACTTGGTCTTCTCGTGCTCGATACCGGAGCGATGTACCGGGCCGTTGCCCACTCGGCGATTACCCGAGAGGTCGACCTAAGCGACTGGGATGCGGTCGGTGATCTCACCAAGGTACTTCGCATCGAGCTCGACGGTTCAACGGTGCTGATCGACGGCGCCGACGCAACGCAGGTGATTCGCACCGCTGAAGTTTCGAAGGCGGTCTCGATCGTGGCGGCGAATCCCCGGGTGCGGGCCGTGCTCAAGAACCAACAGCGCTCGTGGATGGTGGCCCAGGGTGGCGGCGTCGCCGAGGGGCGCGACATGGGCACCGTGGTCTTTCCCAACGCCACGCTCAAGATCTTCATGACGGCGGCAATCGAAGAGCGGGCAAAGCGTCGGGCTGCCGAGTCGATTGACTTCGACTACGACGCGGCGGTTGCCGACCTGCAACGGCGCGACGAAGTTGATTCGAGCCGCGCCGTCGATCCGTTGGCCGAAGCGCCGGATGCGGTCGTCATCGACAGCACCAATCAAAGCGTCGACCAGATCGTCGATCATGTGGTCGACCTGCTGGGCGACCTGGTGAGGCCATGACCGAATCGGCGGCACCGACGCCGGCCGAGGGTTCAAAGCGTCGCGAGATCGTGGGCGATGCCGGCTATGCCTTCGGTAGCGAGATGACTCGCATGCAACGGGCGGGCTACATGGCGCTGTGGTACCCGTTTACCCTGCTGGCGAAGGTGTATTTCCGGGTGGAGATTCATGGCCGCGAAAACCTTCCGTCATCGGGGCCGTTCATTATCTCCCCAGTGCACCGGTCCTACCTCGACACGCCGGTTCTGGCGCTCATCAACCGGCAGGTCTTTCGCTATATGGGGAAAGAGTCGTTGTGGACCAATCGCATCGGCGCATGGTTTCTTTCGATGATGGGAGGGTTTCCCGTGCAGCGGGGTACGGCCGACCGTACGGCAATTCAGTCGGCTGAAGCGGTGCTCGACCGGGGCGAAGTGCTAGTGATGTTCCCCGAAGGCACCCGACGAGAAGGTCCCATTGTTGAGGCCGAAAACATGAACGATGGTCCATCGTTCATTGCCGGCCGAGCACAGGTTCCGATCGTGCCCGTGGGCATCGGGGGCTCGGCCAACATCATGCCCAAGGGGCAGAACATGGTCTGGCCGCGAAAGCTCGTGTTTGTCATCGGCGAGCCGTTGCCTCCGCCAGAACAGACCAAGGGTCGGGTGCCCCGTCGAGCGGTTCGTCAACACACCGATACTCTTCGTGAACGAATTCAGGCACTGTATGACGACGCCCAGCAGCGGGCGTCAGCCTAAATCGACGGGCCGAACTAGACGCCGTCTTTGGTGAGGCCCGAGAGCGCAGCGCTGGCGGCCAATTGACGGTCGTTGATGGCCGGCCGGTGGGCGTTAGAGCCGCCTGAAGCGAACGTGCCAAACAGGTCAACGGCAGTAAGTAGGTCGCGCAGGTTGCGTGGGGGCGGGAAGTACTCGTCTTCATCGGTGATGCGAACCTCCTCGACACCAGCGCTGGGGGCAAGGCGTTCGATAACCGAATCGACGAGCTCTTCGGGGGCCGACGCACCAGCGGTGACGCCCACGATTCCTTCAAGGTCGTCAGGCAGCTCCTTGGCATCATTGACTCGGAAGACCCGTTCGCACCCGGCGTCGACTGCGAGCTTCTCAAGGGCAACTGTGTTGGATGAGTTGGCGGAGCCGATCACCACAACCGCATCGCATTTGGCGGCGATTTCCATGAGGGCAGATTGCCGGTTGGTGGTGGCGAAGCAGAGATCGCTTCGGCCGGGCATCCACATATCGGGAAAGCGTTCTTTGGTGGCGTCGAGCACGTCTGCCCAGTCGCGATGACTCAGCGTGGTTTGGGCAAGCAGGGCAACCGGTTGTTCGAACGGCGGAAGCTCGGCGACTTCTTCGCGGCTCTCGACCCGGTGAATCGAATCGGGCGCTACCGCCATGGTGCCGACCGCTTCCTCGTGGCCGTCATGGCCGACGTACACGATGCTGTAGCCCTTCTTCGCTCGCACCTTGACTTCGTGGTGCACCTTGGTCACCAGCGGGCAGACCGCATCGACCACGTAGCCACCGGCGGCTTCGGCAGCTGTCACTACTTCGGGCGCCGAACCGTGCGCCGACAGCATCACGGGCGCGCCCGGCGGAACGTCGTCGATATCGTCGACAAAGATCACCCCGAGGTCTTCGAACCGCTGCACCACCAGTTGGTTGTGCACGATCTCGTGATAGCAGTACACCGGCGCCTCAAAGGCCCGAACCATCCACGCGAGGGCTTTGATGGCCATCTCGACCCCGGCACAGAACCCGCGGGGTGCAGCAAGAAGAACTCGATCGACGTTCACGGGTCCAGAGTACCGGCACGAACGATCCCAACCCGCCCAAACCCGAACCAGTACCGGATCTGGGGGTCCTGCCCCGCGCTGGCGGTACCGGTTCGGGTGGTCTGGTCGAGTTGGTTAGAAGAAGTCGACGATTGTGGGTGGCGGTCCGGCGAATGCTCGACGGAGAGCATCGACGTCGGGGGGTTCGGCGCCGGCTAATCGTCCAGCGTTGGCGAGAAAGCCCGGGTCGGCATAACCCGTATAGAGCGATGCGAAGTCGCCGCAATCGATGTGTGCCTCGGCCCTTCCGCCGGGTTCGAGCGATCCCACCCCATTGGCCACCCGCAGCACGTGTGGCCCTTGGTTGGCGACCAGGGTTGGATCGTGCACCGCCAGATGCACCTCGGCGTCGACGTCGGGCAGGTATCCGCGGGCTGCGATTGCGGCGGGGGCGTCGACAAGACGGCTCATCCACGCCAGAGTTACGCCGGAGCGAACTCGTTGGCCGTGTCGAACAGAGAGCCGGAGCTCGTCGATGGGATACAGCAGCTTCAGTAGGCGGCCCGTTGTGCCGTTCCGGGCCAGGAACGAAAGTGCGTCGGCAAACCCGGCGCCGTCGGCGGCAAACAGCATATGTACGTCAATATCGAATAGTTCGCCTGCCGGGTCGGGGTCGGCGACCGGCTGATAGGTGTAGCCCACGACTGCGACCAGCTCATCGTCCTCGCGAAACATCCCGTAGAGGTAGTGGGGCCGATCTTTCTTGTGGAATCCCTGGAGGACTGACGCCCACGTGTAGTCGGTCCGATCGAGCCACCCGTTGCGCCGGACCGAAACGCGGTTATAGAGCGCTCGGACCCGAGCGTCATCCCATGTGATTGGCTCGGCGCGCACCGCGCTGTCTAGGTCGGCGTCGGCCACCCGCAATGCTGGGACGGTGTAGGAGCCAGCGAACTCGTAGCCTCGACTTCGGTACAGCGTGGCGGTGGTGGGGTAGAGGGTGCTGAGTGCCCGACCGTCGGCGTGCATACGATGCAGCGCCTCGTCGAGGAGTCGCTGGGCGATTCGTTGGCCACGTGCTTCGGGGGCGACAACCACTCCGCCGATACCGCCCATCGAAACAGACCGGCCGCCAAACCACTGTGCTGAGTCGAGAACCTTCAGTCGGCCGACCAGAGTATCGCCTTGGTAGGCAGCCACCGTGTCGCTGTTCGGCGGCGAGACCGCAACCGGGTCGTAGGGGCGGCTTGGGCCAAAGGACTGCTCGGCCAGGGCGTGCGCGGCTTCTTCGTCGCCGTCGCGCAAGCTTTCAATGGTGACATCCACGACCGGAACAATACCGATTCCGGTAGGTACCCTGTGGAGGATTATGCGACCGCCCACTTCAGCACCCCTGGTCGGTGCCACGGTTCCTCCGAGCGTGATCGCGGTCGACGATGATTCGCCCGCGTTTCTCGCTGGCATCCAGGTGGGCGACGAGATTCTCCACATAAACGGACAGTCGCCACGCGATGTCATCGAATGGCAGCTCTTGGTTGATGAGGGCGAGCTGGATATCGACATTCGCCGTAGCGGAGTCGAGCTCACTACCACCGTGTCGAAGACGCCGGGCCATCCGTTGGGAATCGACGTGCACTCGGCGGTGTTCGATCGGGTTCGCACCTGCGACAACCACTGCGAGTTCTGCTTTATCTACCAGCTCCCAAAGGGCATGCGCCGCAGCCTGTACCTGAAGGACGACGACTACCGACTGTCGTTTCTGTACGGCAACTACACCACCCTCACCCGCTTCACCGAGGCCGACTTCGAACGGGTGGTTACCGAAGGTCTTTCACCGCTCAACGTGAGCATCCACGCCACCGACCCCGATGTGCGAACCGACATGCTTCGAAATAGGCGAGGTGCCACCAGCTTGCGGTGGCTTCGAGCCCTGCTCGACGCTGGCATCGAGATACACGGCCAGATCGTCGTGTGCCCTGGCCTCAATGACGCCGACACGCTGGAAGAAACGCTGTGTGGGGTGCTCGACGAATATCCCGAGCTCGCGTCGATTTGCGTCGTGCCGCTGGGCGTTAGTGCCCACACCAACGAACCCCGGATGCGTCCCCACACCGTCGAAGAGGCAGCAAGGGTTTGCGACATCGTTGCTGAATGGCAGGACCGCTTTCTGGCGCTGCTGGGTCGCCGAACCGTGTTTGCCAGCGATGAGTACTACCTGCGGGCACAGCGGCCGTTCCCGCAACCCGACACCTACGAGGGATTCCCGATGCACGAGGACGGCATCGGTATGGCCCGTACGCTCGAACTCGAGTTCAGTGGCGAGGTTTCTGACCCCACCGGTGTTCGACCCGGGTTCTTTGCTTCGGTCGATGGCGCACCCGCCGACGGATATCGGGCCCCACGGGCGAGCGACGCCAGCTCGCGTGCCGAGGCAGCTCCGGTTGCGGTTTCGCTTGGTGTCAAGCGCACCGCACCAATCGGCATTCTTACCGGCGAACTCGGTGCGCAGGTTCTGGCCCCGTTGGTCGCCTCGGTCGATCGTGACGACATTCGTATCGTCACGGTACGCAACGACTTCTTCGGTGGAAACACGGCGGTAGCCGGGCTGATGACGGGGGCCGATCTGTCTCGAACACTCGCCGAGGAACCCGAAGGGCACCGCTATTTGCTTCCCGATGTCTGTCTGAGTCGAGGAATGTTCCTCGATGGGCTTACCATCGACGATCTGCCCCGGACCGTGGAAGTTCTTTCCACCGACGGGGTGGCGCTACGAAAGGCGCTCCGCGCATGACCGAACTCCCTCTCGTTGCAATCGTTGGCCGTCCGAACGTCGGAAAGTCGACGTTGTTGAACCGCATCATTGGTCGCCGCGAGGCGATCGTCGAAGAACGCCCCGGCGTCACCCGCGACCGCAAAGAGGTCGAAGCCGAATGGCAGGGCGTGCCATTTCGCCTGCTCGATACCGGCGGCTGGATGGACGATGGCGACTCGCTCGACGACAAGGTCAGCGAGCAGAGCGAAATCGCTATCGGCGAAGCCGATGTGGTGGTGCTGGTAGTCGATGGCTCGGTCGGCAACATCGACGACGACGCAAAGGTTGCCCAATTGCTTCGGCGCCTCGACATCCCGGTGCTGCTCGCGGTGAACAAAATCGACGCCCAAGCGCATGACAACAACATCTGGGAGTTCATGTCGCTTGGTTTGGGCGAGCCGTATGCATTGAGCGCGCTCCACGGTCGCCTTACCGGCGACTTTCTCGATGCGGTTGTCGAAGCCCTGCCCGAGGGGTCGCGCAATCGGGATGCCTTTGCCGATGATGAGGAAATTGAAGTCGACGCAACCGACGAGGAGCGCCTGTTCTCGGTGGCAATCGTCGGCCGACCCAACGTAGGAAAGTCGACGCTTTTCAACCGGCTCATCGGCGAAGAGCGATCGGTTGTCCATGATCTCGCCGGCACCACTCGCGACACCATCGACACCGTCGTCGATGCCCAGGGCGGGCCGGTGCGTTTCATCGATACCGCCGGGATGCGACGCCAAGCCAAGGTCGACGACGACACCGAGTACTACTCGGTTGTACGAGCCCTCAAGGCGGTCGACGGGGCCGATGTTGCTTTGCTTGTCATCGACGCCACCGTGGGCGTCACGCATCAAGATCAGCGCCTTGCCGAGCGTGTCGACGCCGCCGGTTGCCCCATCGTGGTGCTGATGAACAAGTGGGAAGTGCTCAACGCTGAAGAGCGGGCCGATATCAAGAAGCAATTCGACCGCAAGATGCATTTCGTCGGTGACGCTCCGGTGATTCAGATCAGTGCACTCACGGGCAAAAACGTACACAAACTGTGGCCAGCACTATCAGATTCGATTGCCGACTACCGGGTTCGAGTGCCAACCCGAAAGGTCAACGAAGTCATTCGAGCCGCACAGTCGGCCCAACCAGCGCCTCACGGGGCACGCGTGATGTACGCCACCCAGGGCGCCACCGATCCGCCAACTTTCACCCTGTTTGCCAACAAGACCATTCACCCGACCTATGTGCGCTACCTCGAGCGGAGCCTTCGAGAAGGGTTCGATCTGGGATCTACGCCCATCAAGGTGCGGGTTAGGCATCGAGCCGAGTAGTAACCACTACCAGATGCTCACGCTGCGTGGGTATATTACTGCTGTTTGTCACTGACATGGGGTTGTAACCAAAGTTCCCCTCCACTGAGGTCCCCGGTGCCGATAGTGTTGGGATCTATGATGACCGTGGTTCTTTGCGCCTTAGGCGTCATCTGCCTGGCGGCAGGCGTGGTTTGGTTGCGCTCGGCGCGGCTGCGCCAGCGGTTCCTCGAATCGATCGAGCGCAACATCGATAACGACGATGCGTTCCTCCTTGCCCAGTCGAGCATGCGGAAAGATTTCCACTCGGGGTCCCTTTACCTGTTGCTGGCGCTCGCCTCGTTCTTCACCGCCTTCTCCTCGGGCTCCGAGGCCGCCACCGCCTTCGCCCTCGTGGTGTTGCCGGCGCTCATCTCGATTACCTGGGCGCGGAACTCGGTAAAGGAAGCCCGACTGTCGAGGCAACGGTTCGAAATCGAAAAGAAGGCGGTCGAGGCGCTCGAGCAGGAAGACTTGGCCCCCAAGGCCTGGGCCAGTCGCCTGGCGCCAGACGATCTTCCCGATCTCAACGGTTTCGAGGTCGGCCGGGTGTACGAGGCAGGATCTGGCCTGATGGCCGGCGACTTCTTCGACATCTTCCGCATCTCGAAAAACCGGGTTGGCGCAGTGCTCGGTGACGTTGCCGGGCACGGCATCGAATCATCGATCACGGCGTTCCAAGCGAAGTACCTGCTTCGGGTTTTCCTCCGCCAGTTCCGCGACCCGGCGCAGGCCCTTGAAGAACTCAATACGCAGATGTCGCGTATGGACCGCGGTGAAGAGTTCATCTCGATGGTGTGTGTGGTGTTCGATACCGAAGCTGGCACCCTTCGTTATGCGTCTGCCGGCCACCCCACAACATGGCTGTGGCATGACCGCGAGGTTCAGCCTCTCGACTCCACCGGGCCATTGCTGATGCTCGATCCCGAGGCCGGCTACTTCAGCCGAGAGGTCGAATTGGAACACGGCGATTTCATCGTGCTCTACACCGATGGTTTGGCCGAAGCCCGCCATGGCGACACCCAATTTGGCGAGGACCGTATCGCCCAAATCATTCGCCGTGACCCTGGCGTGGCGCCGGATGTGCTGGTAAAAACCTTGCTCGACGCCGCTCATGACTTTGCCAAAGGCGTTATCGGCGACGACGTCGCAATCCTGGCTATTCGCCGCGAGTAGCCCCGCCAGCCCAGCCCGAGCTGCGGGCCTTTGGGTTGGTACGCTGCCCGAGTGCCTTGGTGCGACCCGTGCGACCGGTTCTATAACCCCAATACGCTGCTAGCCGACGGTTCGTGCCCCCGGTGTTCCACCGTTTTGGGCTCTGAACATCATGGTGATCACGAGCATGACGAGCACAGCGCCCCGACCACCACCAAGATTCCATGGCACTTCTGGCTGGTGCTTGCCCTGGTAGCGATCTACCTCGGCTGGCGAGTGATCGAGGGCGTTCTCTGGGTCGTCGACCAGATCTTCTAAATTCATGTCCCGCTGGTGTCATGGCGGGGGGAACACCGGTAGCATGATCGGCTCACGGGCTATGGCGAAGCTTGGTTATCGCACTGCTCTGGGGGAGCAGGGATCGCAGGTTCAAATCCTGCTAGCCCGACCAAAACTCACCGCCGGGGGGCTCCCCCGGCAGGTGGGCTTACGGGTCCGGAGTCCAAAATCCTCGCGAGACCCGGCCGCACTTTTCGTCGCTGATCACTTGGTCGACACCTTTGGCGCTGATGCCGGCTTCGATTGAGGCGCACTGATGGGCGGTAACCGGCCACGCATCCGCAAGGTCGAACACGAGTCGTCCTGCGCTGTTGGTTCCCGGCGTGGCTTTGAGCCGAACCGTCAAAGTCTCGTCGGACTGGGTCTGGCGGATACGCACGATCCAGGAGGCTTCGTTGCTGGTGTTGTCGGCGAAATCGAGCGCCACCTGGCACTGTCCGGTGCCGCAGTTGAAAATGGTGAACTTGGCCAGTTCGGGCTCGGCGGCGAGATCTTCGATCTCACGGTGCGAATCGCAACGGAACGAACGGTCGCGTTGAGGGCCGCCTACGCAGTCGTCGACGCCATCGCCACCGTCGAGCGTGTCGGGGCCTGAACCCCCGCTGAGTCGGTCGTTATCTTCGTTGCCCGCAAGCGAGTCTTTGCCCGAGCCCCCTTCAAGAAGGTCGTTGCCCGGACCGCCCTGAAGGACATCTTTGCCCTTGCCGCCAAGCAGTCGGTCGTTGCCGTCGTTGCCGAGCAGCGTGTCTTCGCTTGGTCCGCCGTCCATGATGTCATTGCCAGCGTCGCCCAGCATGTAGTCCTCGTCGGGCCCGCCGTTGATCTTGTCGTTGCCGTTTCCGCCGGTGAGGAAGTCGGCTCCGGGTCCGGCGTTGAGGTGATCGTCACCATCGAAGCCAAAGAGGTGGTCGTGTCCGGTTCCGCCGAAGAGCCGGTCGTTGCCGAGCCCACCGTTGAGGAGATCGTCGCCTGCATCGCCGATGAGTCGATCGACGCCGTCGTCGCCGAAGAGGTGATCGGTGCCGGTGCCGCCGCTGATGACGTCGTTACCGTCGCCGCCACAGATCACGTCGTTGCCGCCGAGGGCGACAATGTGGTCGTTGCCGCCAAGGGCAACGATGACGTCGCGGCGTGGGGTGCCTCGTAGACGATCGTTACCTTCGGTGCCCACGATGGTGGCCTTGTGGCCTTCGCAGGTGGGGCCTTGCTCGCGTGCGCCTTGGGCTTGTGAGGCTTGCGGAGCCAGGCCCAGAACGGCGGCGACCAGTGCGAGCGAAAGTACGAGACGAAGCGCTGCACGGTGTGTCTGTGCTGCGCGGTTGGTTGACACGTTGGGGTGGGGCATACGCCACATGGGGGCACTCCAGAGTTGGGAAGTGGAGGGGCGGCTAATCGTTTGGGTGGGGCTGCAGCGGGAAGGGGGGAAATTCGCGGGAAAGACTGCAAGGCGACCCTAGCCGGTTGGGACGGGGGCACGCGCCACTTAGGAGATCATGCCTGTCTTGGGGTGCCGAATCCCGAGCCCCAGCGCCGTCGCAGGCGCCGGACAAACCGCCACAACGAGAACGTCACCAGCAGTGCAGCGATTGCCAGGATGCCGACTACACCGACGGTAAACGCCGGGTAGGCGAGTCCGAGGGAGATGATGCCCACCGAAGCGGCGTCTTCAGTCAGGCTAGCCACGATGTTGCTGAAGGGCTCGGGCGACATGTTGATCGCAGCGCGGGTGGTGGCTTTCGCCGCATGGCTCGTGAGAGCCAAGCCGCCTGCGGTGGCTGCTCCGGCCAGAAGAGAGCCGCCGCCTTCGGCTGCGACAGCAATGCCCAAGAGCGTGCCGCCGACGGGCCGAATGATGGTGCTGGCGACGTCCCAAGCGTTATCGACGTAGGGAATCTTGTCGACCACGAACTCCAAGGCGTAGAGCACCGCGGCTGCAACGAGAATGTCGGTGCGTTGGAGAATTTCGGGCGTCTGCGCCCAGTCCATCCGGCCGGACACGCCGAGAACGAGGATTGCCGACCACAGGTTGAGGCCGGCGGCCCATCCACCAGCGGTAAGCGCACCAAAGTCCATATCCGAAGCCTAGGGGACCGCAGTGGTCCTAGGGGTCTGGCGTCCAGAAACCGCCAGCGACTCGACCACAGAGGGCGTTGCTGACCAGGGGTCGGATCGATTTGTCGATGGGAATCGCCGCGATGGTGACACATTGATGATTGTTCTGATCCCACTCTTTCGGGACCCGGAACTGGAAGCTGAAGTCACCAAGAGACTTGTCGCTGGCGTCGAAGCGCTCCTCGTAGATTTCGCCGGACTCGGTTTGGGTGAGGGTCACCAGCCAGCCGGCTTCGGCGGTTGACTGGTCGGTGTAGTTGACCGTGATGCGGCATTGCGAACCGCACAGATCCATCCCGAAGAAGGTCAGTTGTGGGCCAAAGAGCGGCGCTTCGATGTCGGAGAATGTGCGGCAGGCGAAGCCGCGGTCTCTATCTGGCCCGCCGTTGCAATCGTCGTTGCCTTCGCCCCCATCAAGAACGTCCCGTCCGCTGCCACCTTTCAGGCGATCGTCACCGTCGTCGCCAGCGAGACGATCCTTCCCTTTGCCGCCGTCGAGTCGGTCGTTGTCGTTGCCGCCAAAGAGCTGGTCGTTTCCTTCGCTGCCTTTGAGGATATCGTTGCCGTCTTCTCCGAGCAGGCTGTCTTCGTGGCGTCCACCGTCGAGGGTGTCGTTGCCTTCGGACCCGAGCATGTAGTCCTCGTTGTTGCCGCCAAAGAGGGTGTCGTCACCAGGCCCGCCGTGCATGAAATCGGCGCCGGGTCCGGCATCGAGGTCGTCGTCGCCGGGGCCACCAAACACGTGATCGTGTCCTTGCGCACCACGGACTTCATCGTCGCCTTCCCCGCCGTGGACGAGGTCGTCTCCCTTCCCTCCATCGAGTCGGTCGTCGCCCCCTTCGCCCCAAGCGCGGTCTTTGCCGTTTCCGCCGTTGAGCACGTCCTTGCCGTCGCCGCCGCAGATCGTGTCGTTGCCGCCGAGACCGTTAATGGTGTCGTTGCCGCCGAGTCCAACAATGACGTCGGCCCGTTTGGTGCCGACGAGTTTCTCGCCCCGGTTCGTTCCGACGATCGTTGCCTCTTTGCCGTCGCAGAAGTAGACCTCTGTGTCGTTAGATCCGGTGTCGGTAGACCCTGCGTCGGCGGGTGCAGCATCGGCCTCGTTGCCCGGAGAAAGCGTGGTCGCAAGAACACCAGCCAGAAGGAGGGCGAGAAAACTCAGCGCATAGTTGGCAAGTGAACGGGGCCGCAGTGAAGGAGCAAAAGCGGAGGAAGACACAGCGCTGGGAGGCACAGCACTGGGGGACATCGCATTGGGGGACATAGCACTCGGGGTGGGGAGACAACACGGATACCGAGCTATCAAACACGATTGCCCCAGTGTTGGGGTGGATGGTGTCCATGTTGTTTCTGAGTACTTCTGTTATTGCTTGTGGTTCTTGGTGTTCGCTCCGTGCTCAGATGGGCGCGACCACCGGTTGACTATTCGGTGCGCCAGATGCCCGAGCTGTCGATTTGGCCGCAGATTTCGTTGCTCGGAGCGGCATGGGTGTCTTTGCGGGGTCCCAACGCCTGCACGGTTGCGCATTGGCGTTCGCGGCCCGCCCACTCGCCGTACGTAACTCGGAACGAAAGGGAGGTGTCGCCGGTTCCTTCGATGGCCCCAAAGGTTCGAACCAAACGCTCACCGGTTGCCGGCTGGGTAATCACGATGATCCATTCGTCCTCGTTGTCGGACCTATCTTCGAACAAGAGGGATATCTCACAGTCGCGGGAGCCGCAGTTCTGCCAGGTGAAGTCGGTGAGCGGAGCTTGCTGAAGCGGGTACTCGATGCCTTCACCGCTGCAACCAACGCCATAGTCCTCGGCATCGCCGCCGAAGCACTGGTCGGTTCCGCCGCCTCCGTTCATGCGGTCGTTGCCCTTTCCGCCGTCGAGGCGGTCGTTGCCCCCGTTGCCTTCGAGGCGGTCGTCGCCGAGACCGCCGATAAGAAAGTCGTTCCCGGCCTTGCTGGCTTTGGGGGCGGTTCCGACGCGTTTGTCGCCGTTGCGCGAGTCGCCGAGCAGGAAGTCGTCGCCGGCTTCGCCGTCGAGGCGATCGTTGTCGTCTCCACCGAGAAGGCGATCGTCGCCCGGCCCACCCTTGATGTCGTCTCGGTGGAGGCCGCCATAGAGAAGGTCGTTTCCGCCACCGCCGAGGATGGTGTCGTTGTGTTTGCCGCCTTCGATTGCGTCGTCGCCAACGCCGCCGTCGAGGTAGTCCTTGCCGTCGTTGCCGAGCAGCCAATCGTTGTTGGTGCCGCCGAATGCTCTGTCGTTTCCTGCTTCGCCGGTGAGGAAGTCGCCGCCGGTGCCGCCGATGAGGCGGTCGTTGCCGTTGCCACCGTAGAGAAGGTCGTGCCCGGCGCCGCCATCGATGACGTCGTTTCCGGCTCCACCGAGGAGTAGGTCGTCGCCGGTGTCGCCCTTGAAGACGTCGTTGCCGTTCTCGCCGTAGAGCTTGTCGTTGCCTACGCCGCCGATGAGACGATCGTTGCCATTGCCACCGCAGATGACGTCGTTTCCGCCGCCTCCGGCGATGATGTCGTTGCCGCCAAATCCAACGATGACATCGTCTTTGGTGGTGCCGACGATGCGGTCATCACTGGTGGTTCCCACGATGGTTGCCGCCTCGCCGCCGCACTGCGGGCCTTTGGGCGCGCCCTGGGCAGCGGAGATGTCGGGTGAAAGGAGCGTTGCGGCAATGAGTGCACCCGCCAGAGTGACAACAAAAACGACAACGCCGATGCTCGTGGGAGAAAGCGCGTTGCGGGAGGTGGTGTTCGAACTTCCGGCCATCCTCTAAGTGTCTCGCCCCCGCCATCGAAACACCAAATTGCAGGAAAGACAACTAAACGACTTTATCGGGGTGATCGCGGTCGAATCGTCATGAAATCTCCACAAGTTGTTGCATCAAGCTCAACGTTTTGGCCCTGAGTCCGGCCTACTCTGGGTCCATGAGGCCCCTGTATCTGCGCATCCGGCGGGTACGCGCAGACTCTCTGGTCACGGAGCGTGGTCGGACGTACACTATGCATAGGCTCCTTTTTCCCTTCGAAGCTTCTCCCCCCGGACTCGTACGTGATCTTTAACTCCCTCACCTATGCGGTATTTCTGCCCGTGGTGCTGATCGCGTACTGGGGCCTCGGCAAGGCTCGGCAGAACCTGGTTCTGCTGGTGGCCAGCTATGTCTTCTACGGCTGGTGGGACTGGAGGTTCCTGTCGCTGTTGATGATCTCGACGGTGGTCGATTTCACGATCGGCAGATTGATGCACGCGTCATCGGACCCGACTCGTCGAAAGCGGCTGCTCCAGATGAGTTTGGCCGTAAACCTCGGTCTGCTCGGCGTGTTCAAGTACTTCAACTTCTTCATCGAAAGTGCCACCAACGCGCTCGATGGCATCGGCGTGAGCGCCAACCCGAGCACGCTGAACATCATCCTTCCGGTCGGTATCAGCTTCTATACGTTCCAAACCCTGTCCTACACCTTCGATATTTACCGGGAGCGTCTCGAACCAACCACCAATATCGTGAACTTTGCCACCTACGTGGCGTTTTTCCCGCAGCTCGTGGCCGGTCCGATCGAACGGGCACATCAGCTTCTGCCTCAGATCGTCGCCCCTCGCAACCGTCCCGGCTTCGAGCAAATCCAGTCAGGGTTGACCCTCATTGCGTTTGGTTTGGTAAAGAAGGTGGCCATCGCCGACATGGTGGCACCCATCGCCAATCGCAACTTCAACAATGCTGAGACCGCTGGGGGCTCGGCGATGGTGATCGGAATCATCGCCTTTTCGTTGCAGATCTATGGAGACTTCTCGGGTTACACCGATATCGCTCGTGGCACGTCGCGTCTTCTCAACATCGAGCTCATGCGCAACTTCGAGCAGCCGTACTTGTCACGCAACATCACCGAGTTCTGGCGTCGATGGCATATTTCGCTCTCGAGTTGGCTGCGCGACTATCTGTATATCCCGCTCGGTGGCAACCGAAACGGAACCTTCAACACCTATCGCAACCTGATGATAACGATGTTGCTCGGCGGACTCTGGCACGGCGCCGGTTGGAACTTTCTGGTGTGGGGAGCCCTACACGGCGGGGCGCTGGCGTTCCATCGCGCCCTCGGGGGAACAAGCAGCGACCAGCAGGTTCGACTTCGCGATATTCCGTCGATTGTGGCCACGCTTGGGTTTGTGGCCGTCGGCTGGGTGTTCTTCCGGGCCGAGAGCTTCTCGCAGGCACTCACGGTGCTCGAGCATGCGAGCTGGTTCATCCATAGTGGACCCGAATTCAGCTTCGACTTCCTTACCGTTGTCGGTGCCGGAATGGTGGTGCTCGTTACCGATCTGTGGCAACGGTTCGAACTCGACCGCTCTATTGCTGCTGGCCGCGTACCCGTCCTTTCCGGTGCCCTCGTAGGCGTTGCGGTCCTGGCCATAACCATCTTCAGCGGAGGAGACTCCGCTCCGTTCATTTACTTTCAGTTCTGATGACCACCACGTTCCCCGACCCTCCGAACTCGCCAGACTCGTCTGATTCAGCCGAGTCGACCGACCACACGACGTCGAACGGCCATCGACCTTCCTTCGGTCGACGATTCGCACTGTTCCTTGCGCTGGTCGTTGCCCTCGCACTTGTGGGCGAGGTGGTCACCCGTCAGTTTGTTGATCCGGTTCGCACGATTCCAAAGCCGTACAACCGGGTCGATCCCAACGTGCAAAGTCACGTTGACCGAATGGTCGAACTCAGCAACAGCACCGATGCTGACCAGGGTCCGATCGATATTGTGATGAGTGGTACCTCGATCGTGGGTGTCGGTCTTGACCCCACGGTTATCGACGCCGCCACCGGAGCCACCAGCTATAACGCCGCCATTGGCTGCGCAAACCTCGAGATTCAAAGCGAGTGGCTGCCGAATTGGGTCGCCGACCTGGCCAAGCCCGATGCGGTGGTTATCGGACTGAACGTGGGAGACCTCGACGAGACCTCCTGTGTACGCGACTGGGACGACCGCGAGACCTACGACGACACGAGCTTTGACTTCGACTGGGAGATGTACAACCGGTCGTCGCTCTGGCGCCAACGCGAGTTCCTGGCCGAACCGCAGAATTGGCGGGTGTTCTGGGACAAAGAAGAGATCGTCGGGTTCTGGGATATCAACATTCGCGACACCGACGGATTCTGGGAGGTCGAGCGCTTCAAAGACATCGACCAACAGACGTTCCTGCTCAACCCTGATAAGACGTTCCTGACCAAACACGAAGCCACTCTCGAGTCGCTCACCACCGCAGTCGAAGGATTGACCGAGCAGGGCATCGAGGTAGTGGTTCTTGAGTTCCCGATGCCCCAGCGGTTCTACGACAACCTCACGGGTTCCGAGGGGGTGAGCTTCGCGGAGGCCTCGGAAGCGATTCGCGGCACGGCCGAAGCGGCGGGAGCCACCTATCTCGTCAACGACTCCGAAGAGTTTCGCGACAACATTCTGTTCATCGACGAATCCCACCTGACCCCCGAGGGTGCAGCCCGGTTCTCGGAGTGGGCTGGCGAAGAGTTCGCGACGTTGGGCCTGGGCTCCAGCTCGTAGCCTCGCTGCTGTCTCCGCCCCTTCGCCTCAGAGGCGCTGGATCGTGCCAGCTTCTCGTCGCTGGTGGGCCAGAAACGCCGCAGCGAACCAAACGCCGCCAAACACGGCCAGTGGCCCCCAGAACTCGCTCGACCACGAGTCGGCGATTTCGTAGCCGAGGGCTCGGCCAAACGCGAAGGCGGTGATCAGCGTCGCGGCCACCTGACGCTTGGCGTTATAGGCCACGAGCGAGAGCTGTTCGCCGAGAAAATCAAGTGTTGCTGGTAACGAAAGCAACCAGATGGCCGCCGGGTCCCAGGCCTCAGGCCACGGTGCGTATCCCACCGCCGACGCGATGGCGATGATGATGGAAAGCGGGTGCAGCGCCAAGCATCGGCGGCAAACATGACGGTTGGCGAGCACGACACAGCGGTCATATTGATCGGGCTGGTGGTGGCTTAACCACATCGCCTTCGACGCGGCATCGGCGGCCTCCTGCTCGGAGCGTCGCTGCTGTTGGCGGGCAACCGTGGCCTGATACCTGGCCTCGTGGTCGATACTCACCGGGTCCTATCGGCGTCGGGCGACGCTCCTGAAGCCGATCGGTCCGTCGTTTCGGCGACAGCGAAGGCCCGGTTCATCAGCGGCTAGGGGGCTCCGGGGTAGTTGGGTTCGCCATAGGACTCGAACGGTGGGTTCGGTGTCCACGCCTCGGTGGGCGTAGCTCCGGCACAGGTGGCAGCGCCCGAACCAGTGTGTTCCCAGCAGGCGTATGGCGAGAACACCATGCCGGAGGACTCATCGTAGTCAGCCAAGCTTGCGGACGTTCCAGGTGCTGCACCGGCAGGCACGTTTGGGGCGATAGCCGGATCGACGTCGGTCGGGTAGTCCGACGATTCGAACCCGATGCCGCTCTGGTCGTCCCAAGCTACAAAGTCAACAAGGCGGCCCGACGAATCGATGACGAACACCTCGTCGGCCTGGTTGCCAAGGAGGGGGAACCCGGCGCAGACACAGAATGACTTTGACGATGCTCGGCGCTGGTGAACGGGAACCTGATACGTGAAGAGCACGCCCTCAGCTGGGTCAACCTGAACGTTCACGTTCGTGAGCTGGTTGAGCGACAGCCAGATGGTGACATGTTCGCCGTTGGCGATAATGGTGCTTGGTGGTGTGAACTCGAAGTCTACGGCCGTCGAAATTCCTGCGCCCCCTGGGGTGGGATTGGGGAGAGCAAGCACGTCGGGAATCGGCTGCCCAAACGCGTTAAGGCTCTTGAGGTTGATGTCGGTAAAGGTGAGCTCGGAGATATCCAGGGGGCCTCCGGAGACATTGACAACCTCGATGAACTCGTCGAGAGCTCCGACCGGGTTGATCGTGCCGTCACGCCAACTTTCGAACATCGCGGCAGGGGCATTCGGTGCGGTCTCGCGATAGCGAACCTCGGAGATCAGCCAGTCCCCATCGAGATCTGAGATCTGCCAGTCGACGATCTCGAACTGGAGCGAAATCGAGTCGGTGAGCATGGTAGGTGCCACCGTGGACTGGTCATTCACCTCAAGGTTGACGCTGTACACACCGCTTGACCCCAGCGCAGGTTGACCCGAGATCACGCCGGTTTGAGTGTCGAGCGTCAGGCCAGCGGGGAGAGTTCCGCTGGAAATCGACCAGACATGGGTGTCGCCGGTTTGGGCGTCGATCGCGTCTTGAACCGCAGGGACGATATCGGTCCAGTCGGTTGCCTCTGCACCGACAAAGGCCAAAGTGTTGTCGTGGGGTGTAGCGAGGGTGATGGACGGCGGATGGTTGACGTCGGTGACGTTGATCGTGACCAAAGCCGTGTCGCAGCGGCCCGAGAGATTACAGACCTCGTACTCGAAGCTGTCGACGCCGTGGTAGCCGGCATCGGTGGAGATGACGAAGCCTGCGCCAGGGCCAGCCTGATTGATGGACGATCCGTTGGTCGTGGTGGTGGTCGCGGTCGGAAGGGTGTAGGTAAGTGAGCCGCCGTTGGCGTTGTTGGGGTCGTCGGGGTCGCTGTCGTTGGCTCGTATGTCCGCAACAGAAATGGTGAGGTCTTCACCCTGAGCGACGTTCCAGCGGCCTCCAGGAACGAACGCATCGTCGACTGCAATCGGATCGTCGGGCTGGTCGAGGACCGTCACGGTGACCTTCGTGGGCGTTGCGCAGGCGTTGGCGAGGTCGCAAACCACGTAGGTGAAGATGGCGGTGCCGGCAAAGTTCGCGTTGGGGCTAAACGTGACGGTCTCGTTGGCCGGATCGAGAACGACGCTGCCGTCGGCGGAGGTGCCTGTCCAGTCGACCCTCAACTCATCGTTGTAGAGAAGGTCAGGGTCGTCGTCGTTGGTGAGAAGCCCGCCCGGCCCGGACCACGGGATGGAAAGAACATCGTCCTCGGACATCGTGTAGAAGTCGGGTAGACCGACCGGGGCATCGTTGACGTTGGTGACATCGATGATGACCTTGGTGTCGTCGAGGTCGCACAAGCCTGCGAAATCGCACACGTTGTAGCTGAAGTTGGTTTGTCCAACGAAGTTGGGATCGCTCGTGAACTCAATCGAAAGTCCGTCTGCCGACCAAGCAGCTGTTCCGTCGACCGGCGAGGCGATGCTGGCGATGTTGAGGGGGCTGTTCTCGGGGTCGGTGTCGTTTGCGAGAAGGTCGACGATTGGGATCGACAACACCACGCCTTGATCGACGGTGTAACCCGTGTCGTTCGTGCCCTCAGGGCGGTCGTTGACAGCAACGACGGTAATGGTGAGTGTGGCGGTGTCGGTGAGTGCGTTTGGGGCTCCGAGTGGAGCGCCGTTGTCGGTGATGGTGTAGGTGAAGGTGTCGGTGCCGTTGAAGTTGGCGTTTGGTGTGTACAACAGGTCGCCGGTGATGCTGGTGGTGATGATGCCGTTGGCGGGTTGGGTGTAGGAGGCGAGAGCGGGGGTCGTTTCGGTATCGCTGTCGTTGGCGAAGAGGTCAGCGAGTTCGATCGTTAGCGCCACATCCTCGTTGGTCGTTGCTGCATCATCGACGGCGACCGGAGGGTCGTTTACCGGAGCGACGGTGATGGTGACCGAGGTTGTGTCGAACGCTGCGCCATCGGTGATGGTGTAGGTGAAGGTGTCGGTGCCGTTGAAGTTGGCGTTTGGTGTGTACACCAGATCGCCGGTGATGCTGGTGGTAACGGTTCCGTCGGCCGGCTGGGTGTACGAATCGAGTGTTGGAGCCGACTCGGTGTCGGCGTCGTTTGCCAGCAAGTCGCCGACCAGGAGCGTGACCGGCGTGTCTTCGATGGTCGAACCGGTGTCGGGATTGGCCACCGGGAGGTCATTGATTCCGCCGACGTTGATGGTCACGGTGGCAGTGCTGGTGAGCGGGTTGCCTGCGTCGTCATCGGTGATGGTGTAGGTGAAGGTGTCGGTGCCGTTGAAGTCGGCGTTGGGGGTATACAGCAGGTCGCCGGTGATGCTGGTGGTAACGGTTCCGTTGGCGGGCTGGGTGTAGGAGGCGAGAGCGGGGGTCGTTTCGGTATCACTGTCGTTGCTGAGCAGTGAGGCGATGCCGATGTTGAGCGTTTCGTCTTCGACGCCAGCAGTGATGTCGTCGAGAGCCGCCGGTCGATCGTTGAGCGGGCTGACGGTGATCGTGACGGTGGCCGTGCTGGTGAGCGGGTTGCGTGGGTGGTTGTCGGTGATGG